>NZ_LKDV01000009.1:0-120661 GCF_001401875.1 Pseudoalteromonas sp. P1-13-1a
CACCTGACCCCATGCCGAACTCAGTAGTGAAACGAAACAGCGCCGATGATAGTGTAGCATTTGCTATGTGAAAGTAGGACATTGCCAGGATTCAAATTAAAGAAACCCGTTACAGCGATGTAACGGGTTTTTTGTTGTCTGAGGGTTAGTAATACCATTCCGCTTAAATATCTGATCTAATATAGGCTATATAAAATCACCGGTTAATAACATTGAACCCAAATATATCTGAACAACTTTTGGCGCTTTCACGAAAAGAACCAAACGCACGAAAGCGCATGCGATTGCTCGCAGTGTCATTATTTTATGAGGGTAATAGCAGAACCGATATTGCAAAACGTCTTAACACAGCACGAAGTAGTGTTAATAAATGGGTTTCTAGTTATCTAGAGCATGGGCTGGATGGTTTAGACAATAAGCCTATTCAAGGGCGCCCATCAAGATTGCAACAGCAACAACTTGAACAGCTGTCTGAATTTATAAAGCGCACTTATACAGAACTTCAAGGCGGCCGCCTTACTGGTGAAGACATTGTGCATTACATTAGCACTGAATTTGGCGTTCATTACCACTTAAATCATGTCTATAAAATTCTAAAGCACCTTGGCTTTAGTTGGATCACAAGTCGCTCTAAACACCCAAAACAATCATTACAGAGCCAAGAAGCTTTTAAAAAACTTCCAACTGGAAACGATCCTTCACACACCAGGGCACCTTCCTCTTGATCGTATCGACGTATGGTTTCAGGATGAAGCACGATTTGGCCAGCAAAATCCGACTACGCGTATTTGGGCTGAAACAGGCACTCGGCCACGGATTGTAAAACAACAGCAATTTGACTATGGATACTTATTTGGCGCGGTATGTCCAGCCACAGGCCAGACAGAAGCGTTAGTAAGCCCATTTGTAAATAAAGAAGCAATGACGCAGCACATGCGTCAGATATCACACGCGACACCTGTTGGAAGGCATGCTGTAGTGATAATAGATGGCGCAGGCTGGCACACATACGATACAGCTACAGAATTTAAAAACCTAACCCTGATAAAGCTTCCACCTTATTCACCCGAGCTAAATCCAATAGAGCAAGTATGGAGCTGGATACGACAACATTGTTTATCCAATAGAGTGTTTTCGGGCTATGACGAAATTGTCGATGAGGTTTCAAAGGCATGGAATCACTTTATTTCGATACCAGATCGAGTGAAGAAAATGTGCAATCGGGAATGGATTAAATTGATTTAATCTTTATGCGGAATGGTATAAATAGCCAGTCCCCCATACCGAATTCAGTAGTGGCCGCATCTGCATGCCGCGGTATCTGTATTCTATACATCAAACAAAACAGCTCTAAGATGAGCCTGACCAATGATAATGTAGCATTTGCTATGTGACTCTCCACCGCTGTGGGCACTACGACATTGCCAGAATTCAAATTAAAGAAACCCGTTACAGCGATGTAACGGGCTTTTTGCTGTCTGGGGTTTAGTAAATAACCAAGAGCCCATGCCAAACTCAGTAGTCAAACAAAACAGCTCGAAGGCGAGCCCCGCGGAAGGCCGCCCCGACGCAAAGATAGTGTTGCATTTGCTATGTGACTCTCCACCGCTGTGGGCACTACGACATTGCTAGGATTCAAATTAAAGAAACCCGTTACAGCGATGTAACGGGTTTTTTGCTGTCTGGGTTTAATAAAAAGCCAAGATCTCATTCTAACTCAGTCTTTGTAATGCCCGCCCTTGTAAATTCTTTGAGCCATAACATTCATATCCTTATAAAAAGCTAAGCCATTATAGGCAAAGTCACGGCACACATCATGCTGAGTGTAACCAGTTTTTCATAGCCCCGCAAAATGATTAAGGCTTATCGCGGATTAGTATTGCTTTGATATAGAAAATACCACTTTGTAAATAAATATTAAGTTCATGCTTATCTGCTATTTTATTCATGTAACATAACTAGGCGTGCAGAAGTTGTGCGTGTTAAAATCAAATTTTTGTAATGCTAAAATAGAGGTGTCAATTGCCCACTGCTGACTACCAAACTGTACTAGATGAAATAGCGCACGAAGTGCGCCCTTTGTTATCACAAGGTAAGGTTGCAGACTACATTCCTGCACTTGCTGAGATTTCTAGCGAGCAGTTTTCTATTGCTATTTATACCACTGATGGTGAAACCATTTGTGCGGGGGATTGCAGCAAACGTTTCACTATTCAGTCAGTTTCTAAAGTGATGACACTTACAATGGCCCTGCAGCGCTATGGTGATGAGCTATGGCATCGAGTAGGCAAAGAGCCCTCTGGAACCGCGTTTAACTCTCTTACACAGTTAGAGTTCGAAAAAGGTGTACCGCGTAATCCTTTTATTAATGCAGGTGCGATTGTGACGTGTGATGCTTTGTACAGTCGATTATCTGCACCTCGCCACTCAATGCTTGAAACGTTTAGGTTACTCTCAGGTAATAGTGCAATAGTGATTGATAAAAAAGTGGCCAATTCTGAGTACGAGTTTAGGCATAGAAATGCGGCAATGGCGCATTTAATGAAGTCGTTTGGTAATTTTGAGAATGACGTAGATGATGTACTTTGGTCTTACTTTAATTTTTGTGCAATCGAACTTAACTGTATTGAGTTAGCTAGAGCGTATAACTTTTTAGCAAATAAAGGCGTTGATTACAGCTCGGGTAAACGTGTTTTAAGTAGCCGTCAGAATAAACAACTAAATTCGCTTTTATTTACTAGTGGCTTGTATGATGCAGCAGGAGATTTTGGCTACAGAGTAGGTATGCCGGGTAAATCGGGTGTGTCAGGCACTATATTAGCAGTTTTACCGGGTAAGTTTACGGTGGCTGTATATTCACCTGGGCTTAATGAATTTGGTAATTCGGTAGCGGGGATAGCAGCGTTAGAGCTGCTATCTAAAAAGCTCGATATTTCGATTTTCTAAAATACCGCAATAGGGAGTACGTATAGCTCCCTATTTATTGGTCCCAATACACTTGCTCTAGGCAGTCTTCGCGCTCTGGTAGGCCACGAGATAAACGTGGCGAGTGCTGTACTAATACCTCGTAGCTCGCGCGGTTAGCGTATTTACTAATTTGTGCAAGAGAAGAATAAGTAATGGCCTTTTGTTCGTGCTTTGCTGAATTGGCGACATTTAATTTATGATAAACGTTTGCTGATAAATCGTGTAAAACGGCAGCTAACGCACAATCGCCAGCACCATTGGTATTTTTGATTGAATCAGGCCCACCCATGAATGGCGCAGTGTGGCTATAGGCTTTTATCGGGTTTTTGCAATCGGATTTTTTCATTGCGCGAGAAAATTCATAGCGATTGAAATCGGCAATTGCCCCCGGTAATAGGGGATACTCGGTTGCCCGTTTAAAGCTTTCATCAACATAACCGGCCATAAATAAGCCTTTTTCGCCGGCGGTACAAATAACCAAGTCGACCCAGTCAAGTGCCTTGTCTGCGGCTAATAGCGGGTCTTCAAAGCCAGTAATTGCCAGTCCTTCTTCTTCGTTCATGGCGAGTATATCTACATGCTCGTTTACAAAGTTAGCCCACCAGGTTGGATCTTGTTCAATTAAAAACTTAGTGCCCAGTGTTAAAACTACCGGTACACCTGCATCGTTAGCGTATTTAACTGCTTGTAGGGTTGCTTCAGTCATTGTTTCATCACCCTGTGTACGCATCAGGTAGGCGCTGATCACAAGGGCAGAAGATTGCTCGATTAAGTGTTTATCGATAGACTCAGGCTTTAAATGATTCATTAAACCAGCACTAATCGCGAATGTACGCTCGCCAGTTTCATCAATTAAGGTAAAGCAACGGCCAATAGGCCCATCTACAGGTTGTAAATAGTCTAAATCAACGCGACTTGATGTGTTACATAAAAAGCGATAGGCATAGCTGCCTATTTTTATGTTTTCACTCATAACACCAAGCAATACTGAGCGATCGTCTGCAAGTACTGAGTAGTTATGCATTGTGTTACCAATGGTGCCACCGGCAAACTCGTAATCAACCATATTGTTTAATTTTAAACGGTCGTATAGGGCGTTGGTAATATCGCTATCAATAACTTGCGACATACCACGGCGAAGTTGAAACTCGTCTAAAAAAGCCTGATCGACTTTGGCTTCAATATCAACAACGATCTGATCGATTCCCGTAATGTAACTACGCTGTAATCGCTCAGTGGCGTTTAGTTGATTAGTAAGTGGATCTTTAGCTTCCACTGGAAAATAATGTTTATGTCTGCGGCGTCCAGGAAATTTCATTTGCTACCTGTGTTGTGAGCTAAATAAAAAAAGCGTGAGATTATAGCGTAAATCACACTCTATGAGCCACGATAAACCACATTATTTTGTTTTATTTTTGCAATAATTTATTCAATTTCGCATTTTAAACAAGCAAATTGATATAATAGCGACAGAAAATTTATTTAAAGTAAGTACTATGAACGATCTTAAAAGCGATGAGTATTGGATGGAGCAAGCATTGGTGTATGCCAATAAAGCGCAGCAATTGGGCGAAATTCCGGTGGGAGCAGTCCTTGTCAAAGACAACACACTTATTGCTGCAGGGTATAATCGTTCAATTACTGATAACGACCCTTCTGCGCACGCTGAAATGATTGCAGTGCGAGAAGGAGGAAGAGCTTTAAATAATTACCGTTTAATTGATTGCACCTTGTACGTTACGTTAGAACCGTGCTCTATGTGTGCTGGGCTGTTAGTGCACAGTAGAATAAAGCGTTTGGTGTATGGTGCGCCCGATGCTAAAACGGGCTCGGCTGGATCTATTATGAACTTATTGCAAGAGCCGAGGCTGAACCATCAGGTAGAAGTATTAGGTGGGGTGCTTGGACAAACCTGTGGTAGTACTATTTCGGCGTTTTTTAAACAACGCCGAGAGCAAATTAAAGCGGCTAAAAAAGCGGCTCGTCAAATTAGTGGCTAGTTAGCAGCCTCTGAGTCTGCTTCTATCATTTGCTGCATAGCAAACATACGACGACGCCAAATAATTTTTTTATGTAAGTTACGTAGCATTATACGACGTCTGGTGGCTGTCGAATGAATAATATTGCGTTTTAGTTTTTGTGTGCGTCTACGTTTTAGCATGTGTTCTCCTAATGCGTGAGAGTGAGAAAGGCACAAGATATATATTAAAAATCAGGTAAATATACTATAAACACACATTAGTGATCATTTCATGACAAGTAAACAGATTTTTAATTTAGTTATCGCAGTGGTTAATCTTGAAGGAAAAATTAGCGCTCATTAAAACGCAAAGTTAAGTGTGTAATGCTCACATTTAATGTTTAACATGCATGAGCAGCCAATTAAAAAATGTAAATATAAACCCTTTACTGAGACTGCTGCGTGTTATTTTCACCTTGCTTACTTTTTTCTTCAGGTGAAAGCGAAGGGGTAGGCTCGGTTTTATCGTTGTTTACAGGCTCTTTGCTTGGCTGAGCCGCTTTTTCAACTTTAGGTGTTTCAGGCTCTGGCGCTAAGGCATTATTTTCATCAAGCCAAACAAGTGCATCGTAATATCTGCGAATATTATCAACATATTTTACCGCAACATCGCCACGCGCATAACCGTAACGGGTTTTACGGTAATAACGTTTTTTGATTAAAAGTGGTAAGCGCTTTTTAACATCGGCCCATTTATCAGGGCTCGCCCCTTGTTGTTCGGTAATAATGCGCGCGTCGTTAACATGCCCCCAGCCTACATTATAGGCTGCCAGTGCAAGCCAAGTTCTATCAGGCTGCGGGATTCTATCGGGGATGCGTTTAACAAGCTTAGCTAAGTATTTAGCGCCACCGCGGATGTTTTGCTCTGGCTCTAATCTATTAGTCACGCCCACCTGTTTAGCAGTACTACGTGTAAGCATCATAATGCCTCGTACACCCGTAGGCGATTTAGCACGTGGGTTCCACATAGACTCTTGATAACTAAGTGCGGCAAGTAAGCGCCAGTCTAGGCTGCCTGCATATTGCTCAAACCAAGGTCTGTATGTGGG
This sequence comes from Pseudoalteromonas sp. P1-13-1a, assembly GCF_001401875.1. NCBI lineage: Bacteria > Pseudomonadati > Pseudomonadota > Gammaproteobacteria > Alteromonadales > Pseudoalteromonadaceae > Pseudoalteromonas > Pseudoalteromonas sp. P1-13-1a. The sequence goes on from NZ_LKDV01000009.1 coordinate 6,037, forward strand.
GAGTGTTTCTTTTATAGCCTCTATGTATGCAAGCGTATTAACGTAGTTGAATTGGCGTACGTGTCCAAAGTACTTTTCTTCAAGCACATACAATTGGTTACTTTGCTTTACCTCACCAAAAAAAGGCACTAGCAATGCATAAAGCGAATCATCTTTTGATTTATTCAGTATCCAGGCTATGGGGTCATTTCGGGTAACTGAAAAGCCAATACTTAAATTTGGGTGGTAACGTCTAAATAGTGAAAGCGTGTGTGAGTCAGCGAGGGTGTAGTCTATTTCGCCATCAATAACGGCTTGTAAAAGCTCCTCTTCGTCGAGCTCTTCGGTTTCTTGCCAGGTTAAATCTGGGTTGCTCTTTTTTATTTTTTGTAAGGTTAAAGAGTGGCTACTTTTGGCTATAACGGTAAAGTTTCCATCCAGGTCGTCAAATTCACGTGGGCGAACTCGACCCTGTTTATAAACCAACTTTTGGCTAATTGTTCTGTAAGTGGGGCCATAGCGGTATTGTTGTGCACGTACTTTGTTGTAGGTAAGGCCTGAGGCTATTATATCTAAATCACCACTTTCAAGGCGCTCAAACATATCGGATAAATTAAAAAACGGCACTATTTCTAGCTCAACACCCAGGTAGTCGGCAAAGGCTTGCGAAAGCTCGTATTCAAAGCCTTGCTCGCCCTGCACTGCTTGGTAGTAGTTGCTGGCACTGGCAAGCGTACCTACACGTATTTTATTTTGTGCTTTAATTTGGGCAAGTTGAGTTTGTTGCTCCTGCATATTACAGGCGCACAACAACATAACTAAAGTGATGATAATTATTAGCTTTTCTTTCAACATTAACCGCCCCATAAAGCTCATACCCCGTTATACCAAAACTTCACTATGGCGTCACTTAGCGTTTAGCTTTTATTGGTAATTTTGCAGCTGTTTATATAAATAAAAAGTTAATTTTCTGAAAAGCGCAATTTGGAGTTAAAACTGAGTGCTACTTAGACTATAATGCCCGCCTAAAATATCGTTCAATCCCTAACCCCGGATGAAATTATCTATGTTGATCCTTCGTGGTGCACCAGCACTTTCAGAGTTCAGAGTTAATAAAATTTTAGCGCGTTGCAAACTATCGCAACTTCCAGTCACCAATGTATATGCCGAGTATGCACATTTTGCCGATTTAACCTCGCCTTTGAGTGTTGATGAGCAAACTAAGCTTGAAAAGCTACTTACTTATGGCCCAACTATTGCCGAGCATACCCCAGCTGGCACTCTTATTTTAGTTACACCTCGCCCTGGCACCATTTCACCATGGGCATCTAAAGCAACCGACATAGCACATAACTGTGGTCTTAAACAGGTTCACCGTGTTGAGCGCGGTATTGCTTATTACGTAGAAGGTGAGCTAAGTGCAGAGCAACTTGCGCAGGTAGCGGCTTTATTACACGACCGTATGACTGAGGCAACGCATAGCGAGCTTGCTTCGGCGGCACAATTATTCCGTAACGACTCGCCTCGTGAAATGTCATCAGTTGACATTTTAGGTGGTGGACGCGAAGCATTAGCTGCTGCAAACGTTGAACAAGGTTTTGCGCTTGCTGATGACGAGATTGACTACCTAGTAGAAAACTTTAAAAAGTTAGGCCGTAACCCTAACGACATAGAGTTATTTATGTTTGCCCAAGCAAACTCAGAGCATTGTCGTCATAAAATATTTAACGCTGATTGGACAATTGATGGTATTGAGCAGCCTAAATCGCTGTTTAAAATGATCAAAAATACATTTGAGCACAACCCTGAAAATGTACTGTCGGCGTACAAAGATAACGCAGCAGTAATGAAGGGCTCAAAAGCGGGTCGCTTTTTCCCGAATGCGCAAGGTGAATATGCGTATCATCAAGAAGACATAGAAATTTTAATGAAGGTAGAAACCCATAACCACCCAACAGCGATTGCACCATTTTCTGGTGCGGCTACAGGCTCGGGTGGTGAAATTCGTGATGAAGGCGCAACGGGCCGCGGCTCTAAGCCAAAAGCGGGTTTAGTTGGTTTTACGGTTTCTAACTTACGTATTCCGGGTTACGAGCAACCGTGGGAGAGCGACTTTGGAAAGCCTAACCGTATCGTAAATGCCCTTGATATTATGATGGACGGTCCTTTAGGTGGCGCGGCATTTAATAACGAGTTTGGCCGTCCTAACTTATTAGGGTACTTCCGTACCTACGAAGAAAAAGTAACAAGCCACAACGGTGAAGAGGTGCGCGGTTACCACAAGCCTATTATGCTTGCCGGTGGTTTAGGTAATATTCGTGCTGATCATGTGCAAAAAGGGGATATTCCAGTAGGTGCAAAACTTATTGCACTAGGTGGCCCTGCAATGAATATTGGCTTAGGCGGCGGTGCTGCATCAAGCATGGCATCGGGTCAATCTAACGAAGACTTAGATTTTGCATCTGTACAGCGTGAAAACCCAGAGATGGAACGCCGTTGCCAAGAAGTGATTGATAAGTGTTGGCAACTAGGGGATAAAAACCCAATTGCCTTTATTCACGATGTAGGCGCCGGTGGCTTATCTAATGCATTCCCTGAGCTTGTAGATGATGGTGGCCGTGGTGGTAAATTCCAACTACGTGATATTCCTAACGATGAGCCGGGCATGGCCCCGCACGAAATTTGGTGTAACGAATCGCAAGAACGTTATGTACTGGCTGTTGCTGTTGAAGACTTTGATCGTTTTGAAGCCATTTGTAAGCGCGAACGTGCGCAGTACGCAGTAATAGGTGAAGCCACAGAAGAGCGCCACTTAACTGTTGCCGACAGTCACTTTGATAACAGCCCTGTTGATTTACCGCTTGATGTATTACTAGGTAAAGCACCTAAAATGCATCGTGATGTAACTTCAAAGCAAGTTACCGGCAAGGCAATTGATGCAGAGTCAATTGATATAGCACAGGCGGCTCAGCGTTTATTACGCTTACCGACAATTGCAGAAAAAACATTCTTAATTACCATTGGCGATCGCTCGGTTACCGGTTTAGTAGCACGGGATCAAATGGTGGGTCCTTGGCAAGTACCTGTGGCTAACTGTGCAGTTACCGCAGCAACGTACGACACTTACCACGGTGAAGCGATGTCACTGGGTGAGCGCACGCCGGCTGCACTATTAAACTTCGGTGCATCGGCACGTTTAGCTGTGGCAGAGTCACTAACCAATATTGCCTGTGCCAACATTGGCAGCCTTGAGAACATTAAGCTTTCGGCTAACTGGATGGCTGCAGCCGGTCATCCAGGTGAAGATGCAGGCCTTTATGAAGCTGTAAAAGCGGTAGGCGAAGAGCTTTGTCCTGCGCTTGGTTTAACTATACCTGTAGGTAAAGACTCTATGTCGATGAAAACGACATGGAAAAACGAGGATGATGCAACTGAGCAATCGGTAACGTCGCCCTTGTCACTTATTATTACTGCCTTTGGCCGTGTTGACGACGTGCGTAAAACAGTGACTCCGCAGTTACGTACTGATAAAGGCGATACATCGCTTATTTTAGTTGACTTAGGTGCAGGTAAAAACCGAATGGGTGCATCAAGCCTTGCACAAGTTTACAAGCAGCTTGGTGATGTTACGCCAGATGTTGACAGCCCTGAGCTACTTAAAGGCTTTTTCAATGCCATGCAAGCACTTGTCGCGGATAGCAAGCTACTTGCTTATCATGACCGCTCAGACGGTGGTTTATTTACTACCATAACTGAAATGGCATTTGCAGGGCACACCGGAGTGACTGTTGATTTAGCTGGTTTAACAGGGACAGACCTAGAAGCACTATATAACGAAGAGCTTGGCGCGGTGATTCAAGTTGCTAACAGCGATTTAGAGGCCGTAAATGCTGTATTTGAGCAACATGGTGTGGCTGCAATTAGCCACGTGATTGGCTCGCTTAATAGTGACGATAGCATTGTGTTTAACCGTGGTGAGCAAACAGTGCTTAATCATACTCGTACTGAGCTTCGTACAATTTGGGCCGAAACAACGTACCAAATGCAAGCACGTCGTGATAACCCTGATTGTGCAAAGCAGGAGTTTGATGCCAAGTTTGATGCAAAAGATCCAGGCTTAAACGTAAAACTTAACTTTGATTTAAACGAAGATATAGCAGCACCTTACATTGCAACGGGCGCTAAGCCGCAAATGGCTATTTTACGTGAGCAAGGCGTTAACTCGCATTTAGAAATGGCTGCTGCGTTTAACCGTGCTGGTTTTGCCGCTGTTGATGTACACATGAGCGATATCCTCGAAGGACGTTTAACCCTTGAGCAATTTAAAGGCTTAGTGGCATGTGGCGGTTTCTCTTACGGTGACGTATTAGGTGCCGGTGAAGGCTGGGCTAAGTCTATATTGTTTAACGATATGGCACGTGAACAGTTTAAAAACTTCTTCCACCGTGAAGACACCTTTAGCTTAGGTGTGTGTAATGGTTGTCAAATGTTATCAACGTTGAAAGAGTTAATTCCGGGGACTGAGCATTGGCCACGTTTTGTAACAAATAAGTCAGAGCGTTTTGAAGCACGCTTTAGCTTAGTTGAAATACAAGAAAGCCCGTCAGTGTTCTTTAATGGCATGGCTGGGTCGCGTATGCCAATTGCTGTATCACATGGTGAAGGCCATGCTGAGTTTGCAAATGATGCTGCCACTCAAGCTGCGCTTGACAGCGGCACTGTTGCGGTTAAATTTGTAGATAACTACGGTAACCCGACAACACAATACCCGGCTAACCCAAATGGTTCACCAGAAGGTATTACCGGTATTACCTCTACTGATGGCCGTGCCACTGTAATGATGCCGCACCCTGAGCGTGTATTCCGCACTGTTGCTAACTCGTGGCACCCAGATGAGTGGAAAGAGGATAGCCCGTGGATGCGTATGTTCCGCAATGCACGTAAAAATGTCGGTTAAAAATGACATATACAAGTTAGATTCATAATCTAGCTGTAAAATAAAAAAGGCTGCACTGTGCAGCCTTTTTTGATTGCGTAGATTTAAAATTACGATAGTTTGTAAGGTATGAATAAAAGCTTATAAGGATAGTATGTTAAAGCGCGTTAGTTTAATTATGGGTGCTGTATTGCTAAGTATAGTTTTGCTTGGCTATGTATTTCGTTTGCCACTATTACAATGGGCTGTAGCACCTGCGCTTGAAAAAGCAGGCGTTACTTTAAGTTGTCTAGACTTTTCGCTTACGAGTGAATTAAATGTGCACGTACAAAAAGCGTGTTTAAGTTATCAAAATCAAGAGCTTGTTGTTACAAGCATTACCGCAAATACTCGCCATGTTGAAATTAAGCAAGCGGCGCTTAATGTCAATCCGTTTCCACAAAGTGATAAAGAAAGCAGCCCTGCAACAATTTTAGATTTAGCCCTTCCTGAAAAAAGACCAACAATTACAGTTGAGCAACTAAGTATAAACAGTGCGCTTTTAAAGCGCCCGCTTGTGCTAAATATTACCGAGCCTAAGCTTAACCACTTTGTAGTCAATGGTGATTTAAACGCAAGTGCAACGCTTTACAATAATAAGGTACAAGGGCAGCTTAAAGTTAATGATGAATTACTTAAACAGTTACTTAAAACCGATAACGCGTTATTAAATGGGCTTAGCTTTGATTCAGCGCAGGCATTTAGCTTTAACGGAGTAGAGGCAAGCCTTACTGGTGAATTACAAGCCCAGTATGACTATAAAATACAAAGCTGTGATATAACAAACAGCTCAAAAGGTGTGCTAAGTGCTACCTATCATTTAAATAACCAAAACCTTGAGCTTGACCCAAGCACGCTTAAAAACAATGTAAAACTTAGTAATAACTGCCAAACTCTTATTCCTGAAAGTGCCTACAAGTCATTTGCTGTAAAGCAGCTACCACTTAATTGGCAATGGGCTTTAGCTAAACCAATTAGTGCTGAACATAACACTCTATCTTTACCGTTAATAACGCTCAAAAGCGCAGAGCAAGCCAAGCAAAATATAGATATAACGTTTACAGATACGTTTATAAATACGGCTGCGCCATTACAAAGTGCGCGCACGCAGCTTAAAGCGCAGCTACACACTGATGATATAAAGGCTGTAGTGCTAAATACGCAGCTTGAAAATGAACAACTAAGTGGCAATTACGATATTGCGCTTACTGCTTTGCCTGATTTTTTACCGGCTGAGGCTAATAATGTAAAAGCCGCAGGGGATTTTACAGTTACTCAGCTTATTGACTTTAAGCCCGTAGGTAACGCACGTATTGAGTTTAGCTTTGATAGCGCAGCTGCTTATGGCAGCGCTCTTAACGGCTACACAGGTAACCTTGAAGCAAGCATGAATGAAAAGCTCGATGCAAAAGTAACGCTTAAAAGTAAGCTTAATAGCGTGCAATACAACGAATTTAAACTTACCGGTATTAATAACACCCTTAGTGTCAGGGCAAACTTAGGTGTGGGAGAGTTATTTGCTCACTTAAATGCAAGCACTCAAATAAACACACTGACAAGCCCAAATGTCGATTTAAATACAATAAACGTAACGTCAACAGGGCTGCAAAGTCGCGCGCTTAAAGCGTCGCATCATGTACTTATAAATGGTGTAGAGCTGGTGGCTAATCACCATGTTTCAAAAGTAGCGCATCCGTTTGAAGTGATTATACCGCAGCAAAGTGTGCTTTCGTTAAATTCGATTATTAGCCAATTTGAGCCATTAGCTCAACTCACTCAAGGCGAGTTTGGCGGGCGTATTAGTGGCGATGTTAATTTACAAAAAGGCGATTTTAATTTAACTGTTGGTGATACCAGCGCGCTTTACAACGATTACTTAGCTAATCAGTTTAGTACGCAATTTAGTGGGCAGTACGATTCAGGGCAGCTTAATGTTGCCCCTACTACCTTTAACGTTAATGAATTAAGAGCGGGCGCGGTAGTTAATAATATTAATGGCAAAATAGAAGTGGTAAATAATAGTGCGCAAGCCTTTAATATAGTTGGCAATATGTTTGGTGGGGTATTTGAATTAGATAAATACTCGCTTTTAAAACCGCAGCAAACAGCATATGTTACGTTTGAAAATGTTGATGCTAGTAAATTAATAACGCTTGACGATAAGTCGGGTATTACCCTCACTGGTAGGTTAAAAGGGTCGTTGCCATTTTATTTTGATGAAACAGGGGTTGAGGTAAAAAATGGTAGCCTAGTCAACCAAGGCCAAGGTAAGCTTATTATTAGTAATAACGAAGCGTTTGACGCCGTTATGCGTCAGCAACAAGAGTTACAACCTGTACTTGGCTTACTCAAAAATCTTGATATACAAAAGCTTAACAGTACAGTGGTGCTTAAAAGTGATGGCTGGTTAAACTTAGGTGTTAACTTACAAGGTTTTAATGAGCCAGAGCAGCAGCAAGTTAACTTTAATTATAACCACGAAGAAAACGTGTTTACGTTACTAAGAGCGCTTAGGCTGAGCGACGAAATAACACAAAAAGTTGAGCAGCAATATTCTCAAAAAGGAAACTAATGATGAAAAATTCGTTAAGCATTAAGGCAATCATTGCCCTTGCTGCTATTAGCGCATTGAGCGCATGTACACACAGAGTAGAAGTAGCAGCTAAAGAGCCAATAACTATCAACCTTAATGTAAAAGTAGATCATGAAATTCGTGTAAAGGTGGATAAAGAACTCGATACCCTGTTCAGTGACGACAGCGAATTATTTTAGGAGCTAAATGATGACTATAAAAAATAAATTAAGTATTGCCACTTTAATTGGTGCAGTGTGTATGTCGTTTTCGGCGTGGGCGATTAGTTTAGATGATGCTAAAAATCAAGGCTTAGTGGGTGAAGATAGCTCAGGTTACTTAGGGCTTGTTGTACAAAACAGCGAGGCAAAAGCAGTGGTTGAGGAAATTAATGCTAAACGCAAAGCACAGTATTTAAAGCTGGCTAAAAAGAACGACTTATCACTGGCACAAGTCGAAGCACTCGCTGCAGCTAAAACAATCGAAAAGACCAAAAGTGGCCACTATATTGAAGTGAATGGGAACTGGGTTAAAAAGTAGTATTGAATTTGTTACTTTAAAATCGAGCGTTTAGGCGCTCGTTTTTTTATGTTTGCTAAAAGTTGCTGCCAAAAGTCGATGCCTTTTCGCCTTGCAAGCTTTATATTGTGTTCTGGTATAGATTCAGGCTCATTATAGTTATCAAGCGCTTCGCTCATACTCAGTTCGCGTATTAAATGCAGTGTAGGGTAGGGGGCTCGGTTGGTGTAATTTGCCGCATCATCTTCATCGCTGTCGGCAAACACGTAGTCAGGGTGAAAATTAGCAATTTGGTATTTACCTTCAAAACCTTGCGCTACCAGTAAGGCATTGGCTAAATCGACTAAATCTAAAAAGTCTTCAAAATCGCTAAAGCCGTTATCAAACAGTATTAATGTGGTTTCGCGCTCGGGGTTTTGATCAAGCTGCACACACTGATCTAGCATGTCCATTACAGCGTCATCAACTTTTGTTGCTGGGCTAAGCACATAATGAATACAGTTGTTTTCTACTTCTTTGCGGGCAAATGGGCAAAAGTTATATTTTACAATAACAGATGATACCCACTCGCGGGTTTGGGCAATTGCTTGATGAGTCATGCTTTTGGCTCTAAATACTGATTTATAATGGTTAATGTTTTTTCAATGGCGCCTTGGTTTTTTACTACACATTGCTGCGCTTTAATTCCTAAGCTTTGGCACGCTTTGGTGTTTTGGCTTAAATTAATTAATTGTTTAGCAAGCTCATCGGTATTTTCAACAACGACAGCCCCTTTAAGTTTAATTAGCTCAGGGTAGATATGATCAAAATTATACGTATGTGGGCCTGTAATAACACCAACTGAAAAAGCAGCAGCTTCAAGTGGGTTGTGCCCGCCGCGGCGAATTAAACTGCCGCCTATGTAACTTACATTCGCTGCGCCATATAAACACTGTAGCTCGCCCAATGTATCAGCTAATAGCACGTGCTCGTTTTGATAGTTATTGTTGCTGCGACGACTAAAACTAAGGGCGCTTTGAGCTAACGTGTCGGCCACTTTATCAAACTGTTCGGGGTGGCGCGGTGCAATAATTAAAAGGGCATTAGGGTATTTTTTTAATAGCTGCTGATGTGCGTTTAATATCATTTCATGTTCAAGCGGGTGGGTAGAGCCTGCCACCCATACAAAACGTTCTTTGGTTTTATACTCGGTTTTAAGATTTGCCACTTTAGTTAGTTGTTCGTCGCTTGGCGTAATGTCGAACTTTATTGAGCCTGTAACATGGCTTTTTGAAGAAGGTAAACCAAGTTCAATAAACCGCTTCGCATCATTTATATTATGGCTTGCAAGTACTGAAATTGAACGCATAATTATTTGCGTTAACCCTGCCACCTTTTGATACCCTTGCTGCGACTTTTCGCTTAGTCGAGCATTAAGCACTAATACCGGAATATTTTTTTTATGGCTTATGGCCATTAAGTTAGGCCACAGCTCAGTTTCTAAAATACACAGTGCTTGTGGGTTTATACGCTTTAAAAATCGAGCGCTTGAACCTGCAAAGTCAATAGGTAAATAACAAGATGCCACGGTATGTTTAAATTGTTCGCTAATTTGCGCACGCCCGGTAGGGGTATTGCAGGTAATAAGTATATTAAGCTGCGGGTGTTGTTTTTGCAGTGCTTTAATAAGTGGCGCTGCTGCAAGCACCTCACCTACAGAAGCGCAGTGGAACACAACCGGTTTAGCGCTATTATTAAATAAGTGTTTGCTAATAAAACCAAAGCGCTCTTTAAAGTGTGCGCGGTAGCCTTTATTTTTTTTACCTCTTAGTACATATAAGTAAAATACAATCAGTGGGCTAATTAAAATTAAAGCGAGTGAGTAAAAAATGCGTGCCATACTGAACTTTTATTAAGGTAAGTGGCGCTAGTTTAACGCGAAAGTGATAATTTCTGAACATGTGAAGCACGAAATTATAATTCAGTTCAGCTATATTCCCATAAAATACACACAACTAAATAAAACTATGGAATAATGGATTTAATTTTTTCCTGCCATTTCAGTTCCTAGAGGAATTTTTCATGTCAATTATCGATTCTGTGGCAACAAGCTACGTTGAAAGTTTAAACCGTCATCAAGCCTTATTTGAAACGATGGAGGCTTATCATCAAGAGTCTATGCAATTATTAGAAGCGTGCCACAGTGCATTGCAAGCTGGTGGTAAGGTTATTTGGTTTGGTAACGGTGGCAGTGCAGCTGATGCGCAGCATTTAGCAGCTGAGTTTGTAGTGCGTTATAAATTAGAGCGTGGCCCATTAGCTTCTATCGCACTCACTACAGATACCTCAATCCTGACTGCGCACAGTAACGATTACCACTTTGATACGGTATTTGAGCGCCAAGTTCAGGCTTTATGTAAACCTGAGGATTTAGTGATTGGTTTAACAACCTCAGGTACCAGCGCCAATATTAATCTAGCGCTTGAAGCAGCCAACAAAATTGGTGCATTTACAGTTGCCTTAACCGGACGCGAGGGCGGTAAAGTAAAAGACATTGCTAAATTGCCCATTATTATAAAAAATGATGAAACAGCCCGTATCCAAGAGGCACATATGTTTATTGGTCATTGGTTGTGTGAAGCCATCGATATGGTTGTTGCGGAGCAGCAGTAATGGATTTATCGCTATTAAAAAACTTATCTAAAGCGCGTATTTTAGTTGTGGGCGATGTTATGCTAGACCGTTACTGGTATGGCGATACAGGACGTATTTCGCCTGAGGCTCCGGTACCGGTTGTAAAAGTAAGTAAGTTTGAAGATAAAGCAGGTGGCGCTGCCAATGTGGCAAAAAACATTGCTAGACTTGATGCAAAAGTAGGGCTACTTGGTTTAATTGGTGAAGATGAAAGCGGGCAAATTTTAGAAACCATTTTAAAAGGTGAGAAAATAAGTTCTCAACTTGTGAGTGTTTGTGATTTACCGACTATTTCTAAAATGCGTGTTATTAGCCGCCATCAACAACTTGTGCGCCTAGATTTAGAAGAAACCTTTAGCGAGCAGCATAGCCAGCTGTTATTAAACCGCTTAGAGCTAGTACTTGATGAATACGACTTTGTGGTATTTTCTGATTACAGCAAAGGCTCGTTAAGCTTAATTAAGGAGATGGTGAGCGTTGCTAAAGCCGCAGGTAAAACTGTACTGATTGATCCTAAGTCGCCCGATTTACACTTATACGAAGGCGCAGACTACATTACCCCAAATTTACACGAGTTCAATTTAGCAGGTGGTAAAACAGGCTCTGAAGAAATTTTAGCGCAAAGCGCCCGTGAACTAATTAGCAAAAATGGTATTAAATCCATGCTACTTACACGCTCAGAGCAGGGAATGTCATTAATTAATGCCGATGAAAAACATGACTTTGCGGCTCAGCAGTTAGAAGTAAGCGATGTAACTGGCGCAGGCGATACTGTTATAGCCACGCTTGCCGTGATGCTCGGTGCAGGTATGGCCCCCAAAGATGCGGTAGAAATTGCCAATTTAGCGGCAGGCATTGTAGTAAGTAAATTGGGTGCGGCAACAGTGTCACCAGAAGAGCTAAGCCAAAAGCTTGGCCAATACTTACACACCAATGGCGAGCACTACCAAACGCCGTTTGACGATGTACTGCAACATATTGAATTTGCTAAGCAAAACGGCGAAACGATAGTGTTTACCAATGGCTGTTTTGATATTTTACACGCAGGCCACGTACGCTATTTAGCACAAGCCAAAGCGCGCGGGGATAGGCTCGTTGTGGGGCTAAACAATGATGATTCAATTACGCGTTTAAAAGGCCCTGAACGCCCGATAAACCCACTTGATGAGCGCGCAATGGTGTTAAGTGCACTTGCCTCTGTTGATTGGGTCATTCCCTTTGGCAGCGAGGATGAAAAAGACACACCGGCTAAATTAATCGAGCAAATAAGCCCCGATATTTTAGTTAAAGGGGGGGATTACACTGTAGAGCAAATAGCAGGGGCTGATCATGTGCTACGCCATGGCGGTAAAGTAGAAGTGCTGACATTTTTAGATGGTTGTTCTACATCTAAAGTAATTAGAAAAATTAAGCAATAACATTTGCTTAGCGAACAAAAAAGGGTTGAAAACTGCGTTTTCAACCCTTTTTTGTTCTAAATACTAACTTCTAAATGCTATTTTTAAATATAGGGTTTAAAAATTATATTCGTATTTAGCAAACGCTGAAGTGTCGTTTTCAGCGCCATCATTGTTTGATGCAAAAGCACCGAGCGTTAAGCGCCCACCCATTGCAAGTTGTCTGTAACGAAGCTCAACTTGTTTTGAGTTATAACCAGTTTTGGTAATTGTATTACCTAAGTCTGGGTTGTTAGGGTAGCGATCGCGATTATCGCTGTTGTAATCAACGCTACGCAGCTTTACTTGCCAGTCATCGCCATTTGAAAGTTGGCCAAGTAGTGTTAACACGACTGACTGTGCATCGTTATCATAGGTTGAGCCAATAGTGCGGCCATGGTAACGATAGCCCGAATTATAATCTGAGTGTTCGTAGTAGCAGTTTTCATTGGTTGACTCGGCCGAGCACGATACACCTGTGTCTATGTATTCAACGTTAACGAGCACATTTTGATTGTAAATGCGCTGCGTAGTTTGTACGCCAAATAAGTATGCTCTGTCGGCTGGTTTAAATTGCGAGCTGGCATCTTCGCCAATTGTACTTGCGTAAATGGCATAAGGATGACTAAATAAAGTGTCAGACCAACGCACATCTATGCCAGCAAGCTGATTACCGATTTTAGACTCTAGGGAACTATCGCAATTTTCATTGCCATCAATACAATTTGTTTGCCCAGTAATTACATCAATAAAATCACCTGCCGAGCTTGGTTGGCCTTCGCCAGCCCACTGTGCAGACCAACTTAAAGCAACTTCAAGCTGTTGAATCGGGCGAAAGTTAACACGGCTACTCCAAAGTAATGCATCAGGAATAACGCGGGTTGATTCCAGCTTTGCCATTTGCGCGGTAAAGCTCCATTGGCCAAGCCAACTTAACCAAGGCGTTTCAAACGCTGTGCTTTGCTCACGGGTTACACTCAGTGCTGGCAGTGGCTTTGCATTACCTGACATAATTAAGCTGTTATCAACACCCGGGCCCCAAAACTGCTCTACGGCACCGGCTCTAAAAATCCAATTGCCTAAGCGGTAGGCTAAGTAGCTATCGTCAAATGAGGTATCGTTACACTCTTCAAGCGCCTGTTCGTTAGTGGCTATATCATTGGTTGTTTTGCCATCAACTAAGCATTGTTTACCATCGTTTCGGTAATTAACGGCTACCTTTGCTGCAAAGTTATCGCCTAGGTAGGCGTAGGCCGCAGAAAGCTCAGACTCCTGTGTGTTGGTTGCTCCAAAGCTGGTGGCTATAATTGGGTCTGATGCAGCAAACGCTGAGAGTTGTACACTGTGCGAGCTACTGTTTTCTGACTTATAACGATGTTTTACACGAAGTAATGCATCTTGCAGGCTGGGAGATAAAAGCTCAAGCTTGCTCGATTCTAACTCCCCAATAAAACTTTTCCACATTAGCGGGTAGGTGGTTACAGGCGCTAAAATAACACCGGCATCAGCCAGCTGTTGTATATCGGCTCTGAGTCCGTAATCGTCTGGCTTTACCCAGGGCTCTGCTGTTACTGATGCGCTCATAGCGCAAAAAAGAGAAGAGAGTAGAAAAATTCTGTTTCGCAAAGTTCAGATCCTTGTGATTAAGATTACGACTAAGTTTACCAATCTAGCAAGCCTATTGCAGTAAATAATTTATTTTATGGCGTTAAATTTGTGTATAAAAATGTAACCTAGCTATCGTAAAAACTATGGGGTTGGTATACTGCTGCGCAAATAGGAAATAGAGAATGCAATGAGCAACAAACGACTTTTATTCATACCCGTATCATCGCCACAAGGAATAGGCGAATACATGCGCTCGTTGTTGCTAGCTCAAAGCTTAGAAAGTGAATGCCCAGGTTCACTTAGTATCCATTTTGTTTTAAATAAACACACGGCCTACGCTAAAAACTGCCCATTTGATGCCACCTTGCTTGAGCGCTCTGCAACTAAAGAGCGCGATAAAGTGTGTGAAGTTATCGCTGATTTTAAACCTGACATTGTTATATTTGACTGTGCAGGGCGCGCAGCTCACATGAAAGCGGCCAAAAAAGTGGGCGCCAAAGTGGTGTTTATTTCTCAACATGCCAAAAAAAGAGCGAAAGGGTTAAAGCTTAACCGTATTAATTTAATTGATAGCCATTGGGTGGTACAGCCCGATTATTGCATTGAACCTCTGAGCTGGGCTGAAAGAGCTAAAATAGATATGTTTTCTTTGGCTATGCCTAAAAATGTGGGCCCTTACATAGCATTTTCATCAGCGTGCGATACCAAACAGGTGTTAAAAAAATATCAGCTTGATGAACAAGGCTACTTTATTGTGAGTGCAGGCTCTGGCGGCCACATGCTAGATAACCAAAACTGTGCAGATGTATTTTTTGCCGCCGCAGAGCAGGTTTCATTACAAACAGGGTTAAAAGCAGTGGTGGTATTTGGCCCTAACTATAATAAAGCGTTGCCAGTATCAAATGCGGTTTTAAATTTAAATACGCTAGAAAATAGTGAGTTTTTGTCGCTTATGGAACAAGCAAAGTTCGCACTGTTAAGTGCTGGCGACACCCTATTGCAAGCCATTGCGGTTAAAACACCTGCTGTAGCCTGTGCTATTTCAAAAGATCAAACACAGCGCTTAGCAAGTTGCACCACAACCGGTGTGGTAATTAAAGCGAACTTTGAAATTCAAGACATAGTAAATAAAGTCAGTGCTTTGCTAATAGAGCCTGATTTTAACCAGCTATTAGAAAAATACGCTTTGCTTGAAAGCACGCATAGCTATGAAGAAATAACGCAAGGGGTTAAAAGCATGCTAATGGTTGCCGATAGATGAATATAGTGATTGTAATAGACTCGTTAGCGGGTGGCGGCGCCGAAAAAGTGATGCTAACCCTTGCTCAGCAGTTAATAAAAGCGCATAGCGTGACTATTTTATCGCTGGCTAATAAATATGAATACACTATCCCTGCGAGTATTAAGGTTGAAAGTTTGTTCACCGATAAAGCCACTAAAGTGGATCGTTTTTGGAAAATAAATAAAAGTGTAGCAAAGCTAGAAGCGTGGTTTAATAAAAAACAAAAACAAACTGGCCCCATAGATTTAGTACTTAGCAATTTAGACAGAAGCAATAACTTATTGGCTAAAAGCCAGATTAAAAATGTTCACTTTGTTATGCATAACTCTGTTAATGCAGAGCTTGCTAGGCAAAAAAAGTTAGGCCCGCTATCTTATCACTACCTTAAAAAGTCAAAGCAAAACTTAAACGGAAAATCTTTGGTGTGCGTGTCTAAAGGGGTAGAGCACGAAATTACTCAAGGGCGTTTAATTAGCCCAAGCGCCATCACCACTATTTATAATCCCTTTAATTTAGAGGATATAAAGCGGCTCTCAAATGAGGTGAATGCGCAAATTCCGCAATCGCCGTATATTATTCATGTAGGGCGGTTAGCTAAACAAAAGCGCCATGATATTTTATTTGCGGCATTTGCAAAGCTTGATAAAAAATACAAATTAGTCCTTCTATGCAATAAGCCTAGTAAAGCATTTAAGCTTGCCAAAGCGCATGGTATTGAGGAGCAACTTATAGTGCCTGGGTTTGAACAAAATCCGTATAACTGGATAAAGCAGGCCGAGGCGTTAGTTTTAAGCTCTGATTTTGAAGGGCTCCCCACTGTGTTAATTGAGGCACTCGCTGTGGGTACGCCAGTGGTAAGTACTAACTGCACGTTTGGGCCGAGTGAAATTTTAACAAACGACTTAGCCAAATATTTAGCGCCGGTAGGGAATAGCGATGAGCTAGCAGCTAAAATTGAGCTGGTTTTAAACACTAAGCCTAATGTAGCTAATGCCGATATTTTACAAAAGGTAACGGCCGACCAAGTTGCTAAGCAATACCTAGCTTTGTGTGGTTAACTGGCTTTTATAAAGCGTTAATAATGTTTGCCAGTCATTATCTTGCCAATAAAATGCGTTGTTGCGTCCTTGCTCTTTTAAAAATGAGCGCTCTAAACGAGCCATATTACTTTGTTGCCACTGTTTATTTAATGGTTTTATTTCACCGCGATCAAAGTCGATAATATAAACGTCACCCGTTTCATTAAATAAAATATTATTTATATTTAAATCCGCGTGATACACGCCTTTTGAGTGAAAGAGAGCCACAGTACTGGCAATGCGCTTTAGCTCATCGCCCGTTATTGGGCGTTCAATTAAGATATCGAGCAGGCTTTTAGCCCCTTTTATAGCCTCAGTAATTATATCACCACGATAAATTAAGCCTGTGGTTGTTACTTTAGCGGCAATGGGTTTTGGCACATTTAAACCAAGCTCAATAAGCCTTATCATTAAGCTGAACTCTTTATACACGCGGGTGCTTTCAAGGCCAGGGTAAAGGTATTGATCGCTTAATAACTTACCCACTAAACCACCTCGCCAGTAGTGTCTAAGTACAGCGGTTAAATTATCGTGTTTAAAAAACCAGGCTGTGGCACGGCCTTTTTTAGCGCCGACTATTTTATTTTGTTGTTGCCAGTAACCTGCATCAAACCAATTTAAATTAACCTCGTTAGTATAATCGGGGTGGCTTAAAATAGTGTGTTTGCCTTGCGTTAGTGTTTTAAACATAGCTCGTTAAAGTAATTCAATAATACGTGTATATTAACGTGTTTTATAGCGCAGCATAAGTGCTTGCATTAGCGCGAGTATAATTTAAGATCGCAGTCTATTATTTAAAGCCAAATGGAACGCATGACTCAAGTGCCTAATTACTCCTCAATTTGTATTTTAAGACTCTCTGCCATTGGTGATGTTTGTCATGCTGTTAGTGCTGTACAAGCGATTCAAAAAACACACCCCAATGCAAAAATAACCTGGGTTATGGGCAAAGTAGAGGCTATGTTGCTTGCCGACTTACCTGGGGTTGAGCTGGTGGTTTTTGATAAAAAACAAGGTAAAGATGCACTTAAAAAATTAAAACATTCTTTTAAAGGGCAACAGTTTGATGTGCTACTTAATATGCAAGTTGCATTAAGAGCTGGCTTTGTTGCGCGCTGTATTCCGGCTAAAGTGAAAATAGGCTTTGATTGGGCTCGTTCAAAAGAATTACACAGCTTGTTTATAAATAAACGAATAGCCCCACAAAAAGAAGCGCATGTGTTAGAGGGGTTTAAAGGCTTTGCGCAGGCCATTGGTGTTAAAAACTATTCACCTACCTGGGATATGCCTTATACCTTAGCGGATGAGAGAAAAGCAGATGAGTTGTTAGGGCCTGCGTATTTGTCAGGTAAACTATTGGTGATATCGCCTGCGGCCAGTAAAGCCCAGCGCAACTGGCTGCCTGAGCGCTACGCAGCGCTTGCTGATTACGCGCATGATCAGGGCTTTAACGTGGTACTAACGGGCGGCCCAACTGAGCTTGAGATTAATTTAGCTAACCAAATTATAAAACACAGTCACTGCACTATTTTAAACTTAGTAGGTAAAACAAAACTTAAAGAGCTGCTATGTGTGCTTAAGCGCGCTGATATAGTACTCGCTCCCGATACTGGCCCTGCACATATGGCGGTAACGGTAAGTACGCCGGTTATTGGTTTATATGCGCATTCTAATCCTGCACGTACAGGCCCTTATTTATATCAAGACTATGTAGTTGAGGTATATCATCAAAATCTGCTAAAGCAAACGGGTAAAACAGCGCAACAATTGCCTTGGGGGACGCGCGTTAAGGGCGATGACTTAATGAGCCAAATAACCGTAGACAGTGTTAAAGCTATGTTTGACCATGTGGTACAAAAAGAGCTTATCAAATGAGTGTACAAGAAAAAAACAAAGCGCTTTTTTTAGACCGCGATGGCGTGGTAAATATTGATCATGGCTATGTATATCAAAGTGAAAAATTTGAATTCATAGAGGGTGTGTTTAGTGCCTGTAAAGCATTTTATGATGCAGGTTATAAAATTATTATAGTGACTAATCAATCGGGAATAGGCCGTGGTTACTACACTGAAGAAGACTTCTTAGCGTTAACACAGTGGATGAAAACTCAATTTAGTGAGCATAATAT
The DNA here is from genome assembly GCF_001401875.1 of Pseudoalteromonas sp. P1-13-1a. Lineage (NCBI taxonomy): Bacteria > Pseudomonadati > Pseudomonadota > Gammaproteobacteria > Alteromonadales > Pseudoalteromonadaceae > Pseudoalteromonas > Pseudoalteromonas sp. P1-13-1a. Next base: position 24,288 of record NZ_LKDV01000009.1, read on the forward strand.
TAAAATTACAGATGTGTACTTTTGCCCGCACCACCCCAAAAAAGCGCTAGCGCAATATTTAAAACAATGTCAGTGCAGAAAACCAGCGCCAGGTATGCTGTTACAAGCTATGCAAGAGCATAGTATTCACCCTTCTAGCAGTGTTATGGTGGGGGATAAACTCAGCGATATGCAAGCGGCAGAAAAAGCACATATTGCAACGCGTGTTTTGGTGCGTTCAGGCCAGCATATAGATGAAAGTGCCAAACAACATGCTGATCTCGTGATTAACTCGATACGTGATTTACCGACAGTTATCACTCTTTAGATTGAGCCTTCTTATTCATCTGTAAAGTGGCAGGAGTTCCTGCCAATTCGGGTGTTTGCGATGAACTGCAAACCGTGCATTTTACGCGTTAAACTTTTACAATACATCCCATCATAAACAGTGGCTTTAATGTTGTTGTTTACCCGTTCATTTAATTGGAGACTACAGATGAGAGCATCTGCTTTTTTTAGCCAACTACAAGAGCAAATCGAAGACGTTAAAGCGCAAGGTTTGTATAAAAGTGAGCGTATTATTACCTCGCAGCAACAAGCTCAGATAGAGGTTGCGTCTGGCGATAAAGTTATTAATTTTTGTGCTAACAACTACTTAGGTTTAGCAAATAGCCCAGAATTAATTAAAGCTGCGCAAGATGGTTTAGACGACCATGGCTTTGGTGTTGCCTCAGTACGTTTTATCTGTGGCACGCAAGATATCCATAAAACACTAGAGCAAAAAATTAGTGAGTTTTTAGAAACCGAAGACACCATTTTATATTCGTCTTGTTTTGATGCTAACGCGGGCCTATTTGAAACTATTTTAGGCGCTGAAGATGCTATTATTTCTGACTCTCTCAATCACGCATCAATTATTGATGGTGTTCGCTTATGTAAAGCTAAACGCTTTCGTTATGCTAATAACGACATGGTGGATCTTGAAAAACAATTAATTGCAGCTGATGAAGCCGGCGCTAAAACAAAATTAATAGCCACCGACGGCGTGTTTTCAATGGATGGTGTAATTTGTAACCTTGAGGCTGTGTGCGATTTGGCTGATAAGTACGATGCATTAGTAATGGTTGATGACTCGCATGCAGTAGGCTTTGTTGGCGAAAATGGTAAAGGCACCCCTGAGTACTGTAATGTGCTTGACCGTGTAGATATTATTACCGGTACGCTAGGTAAGGCGCTGGGCGGTGCATCAGGCGGTTATACATCGGGTAAAAAAGAGATTGTTGAATGGCTGCGTCAGCGTTCTCGTCCTTATTTATTTTCAAATTCCTTAGCGCCTTCAATTGTGACAGCGTCTATTAAAGTGCTCGAAATGCTTGAAAATGGTGGCGAGTTACGCGCTAAACTTTGGTCTAATGCAAAATATTTTCGTGAGCAAATGGAAGCTGCTGGCTTTACTTGTGCGGGTAAAGATCATGCCATTATTCCTGTCATGCTTGGCGATGCAAAAGTAGCGTCACTAATGGCAGACAAGCTACTTGCAGAAGGCATTTATGTAACTGGGTTTTCGTTCCCCGTTGTGCCAAAAGGTCAAGCGCGCATTCGTACACAAATCTCTGCTGCACATAGCATTGAACAGCTAGATACCGCTATTGCAGCCTTTACCCGTATTGGTAAAGAAATGGGTGTAATTTAAATTTTTATAAGCCGAGGTCAGTCCTCGGTTTTTAGTTGAGTGTTAACTATGAAAGCATTATCTAAATTAAAAGCAGAGCCGGGTATCTGGATGACAGATGCGCCAAAGCCTGAAGTTGGCCATAACGATTTACTTATTAAAATTCGTAAAACGGCAATTTGCGGCACCGACGTTCATATTTACAAATGGGACGAATGGGCGAGTAAAACTATTCCTACGCCTATGGTTGTTGGCCACGAATACGTAGGTGAAGTGGTTGATATGGGCCAAGAAGTACGCGGCTTTGCTGTGGGTGATCGCGTATCTGGCGAAGGTCATATTACCTGTGGGCATTGTCGCAACTGTCGTGCTGGTCGTGTACATCTATGCCGAAATACCACCGGCGTGGGCGTTAACCGTGAAGGTGCATTTGCAGAGTACTTAGTGATTCCTGCCTTTAATGCGTTTAAAATTCCCGACAATATTTCTGATGAGTTGGCGTCTATTTTTGACCCGTTTGGCAATGCAGTGCACACTGCTTTATCGTTTGATTTAGTGGGCGAAGATGTACTTATTACGGGAGCAGGGCCAATTGGTATTATGGCAGCAGCCGTAGCGAAGCACGTGGGGGCTCGCCATGTTGTGATTACCGATGTTAACGAATACCGTCTTGAGCTTGCGCGTAAAATGGGCGCTACTCGTGCCGTTAACGTTGCCAATGATAAGTTAGAAGATGTAATGAATGACCTGGGCATGACAGAAGGTTTTGATATAGGCCTTGAAATGTCAGGCGTACCAAGCGCATTCAATTCTATGCTAAATAACATGAACCACGGTGGTAAAATTGCCATGTTAGGCATTCCACCTTCAGACATGGCAGTAGATTGGAACCAAGTAATTTTTAAGGGCTTAGTAATAAAAGGTATATATGGCCGCGAGATGTTTGAAACTTGGTACAAAATGGCAAGTTTGATTCAGTCTGGTCTTAATTTAGATCCAATTATTACGCATCAGTATTCTGTAGATGACTTCCAAGCTGGCTTTGATATGATGATCTCAGGTCAGTCAGGAAAAGTAATTTTAAACTGGGATTAATTCTACAAAATTACAAGAAGGGCGGCTGTGGCCGCCTTTTTTTATTTAATTTATAAAGAGATTTTAATGGCTTTTAAACATATATCTATAGAACAAACACATGAGCTACTTGATAAAGAAGACGTAGTAATTGCAGATATACGCGATCCTAACTCGTACCAAGCAGGGCATATCCCTGGCTCTGAAGCGCTTTCAAATGCCAATATAGCTCAATTTATGATGGAAAAAGAGTTTGATCAGCCCATTATTATTGTTTGCTACCACGGTATGAGCTCACAAGGAGCGGCGAGCTACCTAGTCGAGCAGGGTTTTGAAGATGTTTACAGCATGGATGGTGGCTTTACTGCTTGGGAAGCGGCTTACAGCGAGCAAGTAGAGCGATGATTGAATTAGGTAGCTTAAATAACCCACGCGCTGCGCAAGGGTTTATAGACTACTTAAAAAGCCAAGGCTTAGAAGGGCAGTTACACTCACCTGATGGCAGCAATGTGGTTATAAGCGTTAAGCCTGAACATTTTCATCAGGTGCAACCGCTATGGGCTGAGTTTGTACAAAACCCAAATCATCAGCGCTATCAACAAGCCTCTTGGGATGTTGGCAGCACACAATCTGGCTTAACGTACCAAGGGCAGTCGCTTAATTTAGTGGCGCGCTTTAAAGCACTAAGCTGGCTGAATAAAACCGTCAGTATTGTAAGCGTTGCTATTTACTTTGCATTTTTATTGGGTGGTTTTGAGCAAATATACACTGCTTTGCAGTTTAACCCGAGCCAACCACTGAACTGGTTTACGCCGGCACTTGTTCATTTTAGTGCAATGCACATTGTATTTAACCTAATTTGGTGGATGTCGCTTGGCGATAATATTGAAAAACAATGCGGTAAGCTCAGTTTAGTCGGATTATTTGTGGTTACTGCACTGATTAGTAACTGGGCCCAGTTTATAATAGTGGGCCCCAATTTCGGCGGGTTAAGCGGTGTTGTGTATGGGTTATTGGGCTTTTGTTGGATTCACGGCTATTTAAACCCTAAGCAGCCTGCGCTAGTGAGCACAGCGATTGTTGGCTTTATGTTAATTTGGCTAATACTTGGCTTTGCAGATGTTTTATTTGTTGGTATGGCTAATTGGGCACATTTAGGTGGGCTTTTAAGCGGCATGGCTTACGCCGTAACCGCTCATTTATTTAATGCTAAAAAAGCGTGAGCTTAGTGGTATAAGTACTTAGTAAATAATACTTCACGGATAATCTCTTGGCCTGTTTCTTCTTTTAACAGGCTTTTTAATTTTTCAGCACACTTTGCTCTAATTTCTTCACGCCCAGTAAGCGACTTTATTTTTTCTTCAGGCTCTTTTGAGAGTATTTCTACTAATGCATCGCGTAAAAGTGGAGTGTGATGCTCTACAATTGCAATGTCTGCGTTATTGCTAAGCATTAAGTCTATAGTCACGCGTACATAGCCCATTTTCTTACTTGAGGCACCTATGTAATTGGTAATTATATCTGGCTCAAAACCAAAATAACCCACTGTGGATTGTGCTTTTGCCCAGAAGCTAAAACAGCTTAGGCATAGTGCTAAAAAACCTGCGTATACTATTTTTTTCATCTTTAGTGTGTTTCCATTTTCTTAATACAAATAGTTTATACTTAATAGCGCTTAATAAACAGCTTCTACAATTATTTATCGGCAGTAAAACATCACTTTTTCAAATGCTTTGGCAATGTTATCATCGTCTCGGTTTTTATTTTATTGAGCTATTGTGATTACATTTCCGCTTTCTATATCTGCCAATTGGCAATGTGCATCTTTGGTAAATAACTTATCTGAGTTAGAACAAGAGTGGCTATTTGAGCCACATTCGTTAACCGCTAAATTGAAAAGTAATGCACAAAGTTTTAGTGTAAAAGTGCTTAATGAGCAAACTTTTACTTTAAGCGATGCACAGCAGCAATTACTTGGTTCAAACACAAATAAAGCACTTAAGCGTGAGGTGCTTTTATTGTGTGACAATGCACCTATGGTGTATGCCCAAAGCTGGCTGCCAAGTACACAAACAACACTGCATAATATGGGGGCACGCCCTTTAGGCGATGTTATTTTTCAACACCCTGAACTTACCCGCAGCAATATTGAAGTAGGACGCTTTGACTCAGAGCATGCACTGCAGTCACTTGTTAAAGAGTTGAATTTAACCATGCGCCCGTTACTAGGCCGCCGTAGTGTGTTTTCTATTAATGATTACCACTTTTTAGTGTGCGAAGTATTTTTACCCGGAGCCTATTTGTACTCATGAAATTAGCCCCTTTGCAATTACAGCATAGCCCTTTTTATATTCAACTTATGCGCGTTGATAAGCCTATAGGTACATTATTATTACTGTGGCCTACTTATTGGGCGCTATGGCTTGCAAACAATGGTATGCCTAGTCTAGTTAACTTTATTGTATTTACCTTAGGCGTAATTGTTATGCGCAGTGCTGGCTGCGTTATAAATGATTTTGCTGATAGAAAAATAGACGGCTCAGTTAAGCGTACAGCAGGGCGTCCTTTAGCCACCGGACAAGTAAGTGCCGGTGAAGCATTGAGTTTATTTGTATTACTCATAGCCATCGCCTTTGTACTAGTATTGCTACTTAGCATCAACACTATTTTATTGTCGTTTGGGGCGTTGGCACTGGCTTTTTGCTACCCATTTATGAAACGTTATACGCACCTTCCACAGGTGGTCTTAGGCGCTGCATTTGGTTGGGCAATACCTATGGCATATATGGCATCAATTGACACATTGCCGCTGCAGGCATGGCTGTTATTTACCGCAAATATTTGTTGGACGGTAGCGTACGATACTATGTATGCCATGGTCGACAGGGATGATGATTTAAAAATAGGGGTTAAATCTACTGCTATTTTGTTTGGTAAATACGACCGTCACATTATATTTTTATTAAACGCAAATTTTATAGCGCTGTTGGCACTTATTGGCTTAATTAATCAGCTAGGCTTGGCGTTTGTTGCTGGTTTATGTACTGCCGCTGGGTTACTTATTTATCAGCAAGTGCTTATTCATAAACGTGCGCGTGATGCATGTTTTAAAGCGTTTTTAAATAATCACTATGTTGGATTAGCCATTTTTATTGGCTTGTTCTTGTCATTTGTATTTGCGCGTTAATTTCATCTCAACGTTATTAATTTAACCTCAGCATAGCCACTAGTTGTTGTGGCTATGTTTTTTTATCGTGGCGGGTCAATTACCCCACTTATTGACGCGTTCTTTCTAAACCAGCCAGTAATAGAGTAACGCTCATTAATGGCAGGTAATACCTCGTGTGCAAATCGCTCGCTTTCAAACATAACGAGTGTCCCTGCGGTGGGTTTAATTATTATTTCTATGTGGTTACTTTTTGGTTTGTATATAACAAGCTCGCCACCTTGCTCGGGCGTATTTAAATAAAGTACTGTTGTAAATACGCGGTTAGAACGCCCTTTAAACGCATCTAAGTGCTTTTTATAAAAATCCCCATTTGTATATTTTGCATAATGGCATTCGTAGTCAAATAACCCCATAAAAAAACTGACGATTAAATGTTGTTTTTATACTTTCCATTAGAGTTTGATAAGTTAGTTGGGCTTGAGAGCTGCCATCAAACCAATAGGTTTTATCTTTACGGATAGTTTTATCTATTTTTAAATCGTTTAAGCGGCCAATACCTGCAAGGCTAAAATGCGGGTTTATACGGTGGCAATTGGTCATTAAACTCTCTACTAGCTCATTAATAAGTGCGTTAGGGATAACAACATAGCCGTGGGTTTTTATTGCATCTAAATAAACATCAGGACTAAAAAGTGTGTTCATTCATGTCAGTTGATTAAAAAAGGTGCGACAGTGTAGCCTAAAAAAATTTAATAGCTAATGGTTTGTGCTGCGCTACTAAAGCAAATAAAAAACCTCCCACGTAAGCATATAAACGAAAAGTGCTTTTGAGGTTAGGCTGCTGTGCTGCAGGCCTTAGCAAAAAGAAGAGTAGAACAGTGAAATATTGACTAAACGGGCTGCCCTTAAAAGCTTAAGGGCAGCGCTGAATGCTATTTTCCTTGGATTAATTAATCGCGGTAGATGCTTTTTTGATAAGCGATAATAAATGGTCAATGTGTTCGCCAACCGCTGCTTGTTGACTTGTTTGTACAACAAGTTGTTCGTGGCTTAAGTCTTTATTTGTTTTTAACTGTACAAGCTCTGTGTGCTCAGCAAGCGTATTGGCGTGTTCAATACTTGCAATAGCAAAGTGATCTGACTTAACCAGCCCTGACATTACTTGCTCAATGCTACCTACTTTAATACTCGCTGATTTGTTGAGCATATCGATAGCTTCGTTAAGCATGCTTTGAACTTGTTTAGACTGAGAAAAACAGCCATACATAGGGTAACTGTCTAGGTCGTGTTTGCTGATATCGCTTTTATTCGCTAGCGGGTGGTGTTTAGAAACAAACAACACCAGTTGGTCCGGTAGGTGTATGTCGCTGCCGATGCTATTAATAGCCTGCGAATAAACACTAATATCAATTTCACCCTCTTGGAGCTTTCTTGCAAGTTCATGTTGTTCTTGCAATTGCATTTCTATTTTTACATGTGGGTATTGCGCTAAAAACTGTCCGCATGATACGGGCACTACACTACTGGCTTTATTGGTATAGCCAATCACTAATTTTTCATCTGAATTGCCATTAACAGATTGAGAAATTCTTTTTTTTGTATGCTCAAGTTCGGCAAGGGTGTTTTTGGCGTAATCAAGAAACAGCTCACCTTCGGGTGTTAATTTGACTGAACGGGTTGAGCGTTTCACCAGTTCGTACCCCATTTCGTCTTCTAAGGTTTGAATGCTACGTGTGAGCGCTGATGTGCTTATTTGAGTTTGTTCGGCTGCTTGTCTGAAGTGGCGTAGCACACCAAGCGCTACAAATTGTTCTAACTGTTCAAATCTCACTTTATAGTCCCTTTTTATAAGTAAGTCGCGTGTGCCGCGAACATCAATAATATTAGATTCAAGCGCTTATAAGCGAAGCCTAATATATAACTGTGTTTGCAAATTTATGACATATTTGCCTCAGCATATCCCTCTTTTAGTATTATTTAAAGAGCAGACGCATTTAAAAGTATTACCAATTAGGCTTAGTTATAGTGATTTATTACTCTATTTTAAACTAAGTTAAATGAGCAAGTAATATTAAATACAACAACTTAGGCTCTTTGTAGCGTACAAAAGTAATACTTTAGACATAATTTAGCATCAATTAATAAAAAAGTATGCCAGAAAAAAGGCTATACGAAAATCTTACTTAGTGATTTGTAATGATATGATGCATAGCAACTTAAAGTATCAAGTCTGCCAATACTTTTTTATTGTTTATGGTTTTAGAAAAATAAACCGCTAAGACTTATTATTTTTATTCGTAAAGTTTTTAGTTATGCGGCTACTGAGGGGCTTATCTTCAATACTTTGTAGCTCTATCTCTATAGCGTCGCACGAAATATGAATTTCAAATAACGACGTTAATAACGACAGGCTTAAGCACGCTAAGCTTACTCCAAATAAAATAATGCCCGTGGTATTAAATTCAATAAATAAGGCAAACATCGATAGCGTACATAATAAAAAAGAGGCTACACCATATACTTGCATGGTGCGTATTAGCTTGATGCGTTTTCTTAAGTTCGTTATTTGCGCTACGACTACGGGGCGAATAGACTCGCCTTCTCTTGAATTTAGTTCTCGGATTAATTGCGCTAATACTAAAAAGCGGTTTGTGTATGCAAGAAGCAGCAGTGAGATTGCTGGGAAAAGTAAACCTGGGGTAGTAAGTGTCATTGTTATGTCCTAAAAAGTTACCTGCTATACACTTTAGTAGAGTATCGTAGGATATTGTAAACATAAAATAATTGAGGTGATAATTGCAAAATATTAATACTCATAATACGCACCAAGCCTTTCAGTGGGTAACGATCTACAAAGCAGATAACACATTAGAGGCAAATATAATCAAAGGGCTGTTATTAAGCGCGGGAATTGAGTGCCAAATTCAAGGTGAAATGCTTCAAGGCGCCTTGGGCGAAATTCCCTTTGAACAAACCCAAGTTAGTGTGCAGGTTTATTCGATAAAAGAGCGCCACGCGCGCGAAATATTGGTAAACTACCAACAAGTAAAACAATCCGCTCCAGATTGGGTATGCCCTAACTGTAATGAGCATAATGGATCAACATTTGATTTTTGTTGGTCATGTGAGACGTTAAGAAATGACAAAAGCGAATAACTTTCAACGTATTAGAGAGCTAAACTACTTACAAAAAGCGGTGTTAGCAAGTGCTTTAATTGAGCGTATGTTACCTAATTATGGTTTATTTAGTGAAGCCACCGGTTTTGGTGATGCAGCCTTATTACGCAGTGCGTTAAATGTTTGCTGGGAAAAAATATTACTACCCAAAAGTAAAATAGATCTCGAAAAACAAGTAGAAAAAATTGAGCCAAATGTCCCCGAGCTTGCCGACTTTGATATGTTTGGCACTTACCCCGCAATAGATGCTGCTACCTCGCTTTTAAGCCTAATGCATGGTTTGATGGGGCAAGACGAGCAAGAATTTATTAGCGTTAGTAAAATATCCCAAGCTACAGTGGCGCGTTTTATTGAATACCAAATGACAGTTGAAGGTGAAGTAGCCGATAATAAAGCCGTACGAGAACACCCATTAATGCAATATGAAATTGAAGTATTGAGTGAGCTAATCGACTTTGTAGAAAATATGGGCCGCGTAACTTCTGAAAACGTGAAGGCACTAAAAAAACAAGCTATTGCAGATGGGCAAACCAACATTGGCTTGGCGTTATAATACATTAAGTAAAGTTTAAAAAGGCAGGAGAAGTACAGTGCGAATTTTAGGCATTGAGTCATCGTGTGATGAAACCGGTATTGCAATTTACGATGATGAAAAAGGCTTATTGGCTCACCAGTTATACAGTCAAGTAAAAGTACATGCAGATTATGGTGGTGTCGTACCTGAGCTTGCATCGCGCGATCACGTTCGTAAAACACTGCCACTTATTGATGCTGCGTTTGCTCAAGCGGGGTGCGGCCCTGAAGATTTAGATGGCATTGCATACACTGCAGGCCCTGGTTTAGTAGGGGCGTTATTGGTAGGCACCTCTATTGGCCGCTCTTTAGCCTATGGCTGGGATATTCCAGCTGTAGCCGTACATCACATGGAAGGGCATTTACTTGCGCCTATGCTTGAAGAAAATGTGCCAGAATTTCCCTTTATTGCGTTGCTCGTATCGGGCGGTCATACCATGATGGTAAAAGTCGCCGGTATAGGTCAGTACGAAGTATTAGGTGAGTCTGTTGACGATGCTGCTGGTGAAGCATTTGATAAAACGGCTAAGCTGTTAGGGCTTGATTACCCTGGCGGCCCTCGATTAGCTAAAATGGCTGAGCAAGGTGTTGCAAAACGGTTTGTTTTTCCACGCCCGATGACCGACAAGCCTGGTCTTGATTTTAGCTTTAGTGGTCTAAAAACTGCGGCTTCTATCGCGATTCGCGAAAGTGATGATGATGCACAAACCAAAGCAGATATCGCCCATGCGTTTCAAACCGCAGTGATTGATACACTAGTTATTAAATGTAAGCGTGCCCTTAAACACACTGGGATAAAACGTTTAGTGATTGCTGGTGGAGTGAGTGCTAATACACAGCTGCGTTTACAGCTTGAGCGTGTTATGCAGGGCATGAAAGGACAAGTTTACTACCCGCGTACTGAGTTTTGTACAGATAATGGCGCAATGATTGCCTACGCCGGTATGCAGCGCTTAAAAGCCGGCCAATTTGCCACCCTCGACATGAAAACCAAACCGCGTTGGCCAATAGACAGCTTAGAAGCGATTTAGCATTAATTATTATTTTTTTTATCAGTGGGCGCTTTTTTAGCGCCCACTTTTGGTTCTTCCCCTTTAAAAAGGCGAATAATATTAGTGCGATGACGAAATATAATTAGCACGGTAATAAAGGTTACCGGTAGGGTGTAAAGCGGTTTAATCAACCACGTATACAGTGGCGCAAGCGACACCGTGACCAAGGCGCCTAATGAAGAAAAGCGGGTCACAGCAACTACAATAATCCAGGTACTTATTAATAGCCCCGCCAGCGATAAACCAATCGGCAATAATGAGCCAAATGCAGTGGCTACCGCTTTACCGCCTTTAAAACTAAAAAATAGTGGGTACATATGCCCTAAACATGCGGCGACGGCGACCAAACCAAGTGATAAGGGGGTTAAATCTAAAAAATAAGCGCCCCATACGGGGATGGTGCCTTTTAAAATATCAAATATTAATACTAAGCACGCAGGAAAAGGCCCACCTAAACGGTACACATTAGTGGCGCCAGGGTTATTTGAACCGCTGTTGCGAGGGTCTGGCAGTTTGAATAGCCGAGACACTAATATGGCCGATGAAATCGACCCTAATAAGTAGGCTAAAACAAACAGTAAAATGGCTAACACAAAGTCCCTTATTTTTTAATTGCTATACCCATCGATAGCACTTTTACGCTATTATTGGCGGCACAATTTATCGTGAAAATTATTAACTGCTGTATTTTGCAGTTAATCTAGCTATATGGCTATTGTAGAAGTAATTTTTACATATTTAAACACTGCTTAAAGCATATACAGTATTAATTTAATCAATGCATTGTATGTTTTGAGGGTGTTTATAGTTATTTGGAGTATCAATGGATAAGGTTTTTATATCTCAACTACACGTCGACACCATTATTGGCGTATACGACTTTGAAAAAGAAAGTAAACAAAGCCTTTATTTTGATATTGAAATGCTCAGCGATATAAAGCCTGCAGCAGCAAATGATGACATAAATTTAGCACTGGATTACGCAAAAGTAAGTGAACGGGTGATTGAACACGCTACGGCTAAGCCGGTTGAGCTACTTGAAACCTTGGTAGAGCAATTAGCGACTATTATATTAACCGAATTTAATACACCCCAAGTAACAATTAGAGTGAGCAAACCAGCCGCTGTGGCGCAAGCAAACACGGTAGGTGTAGAAATAACACGCACTAAGGCAATGAGCTAAATGGCGCAAATTTATATCAGCCTAGGCTCAAATATAAACAAAGCGCATTATATTCGTTGTGCGCTTGATGCGCTCAAGCAACATTTCACAGATATTGTGCACTCATCTGTGTTTGAAAGCGAAGCGGTAGGGTTTAAAGGTAATAACTTTTATAACTCGGTGGTGGCTGCTACCACATCAATGCCGCTTGAACGTGTATGTAAATTATTAAAACAAATTGAGCGTGATAACGGGCGTAAAGCGGACGATAAAAAATTTAGTCCCCGTACGCTCGATTTAGATCTACTTTTTTACGATGACGTTATTTGCGACTCGCCAGCACAATTACCTCGCGATGAAATTACTAAAAACGCTTTTGTGCTTCAGCCTCTTTGTGAAGTAGCCCCCAATTTTTATCACCCCGTTGCAAAGCAAACCATTGCTGCGATATGGAGTGAGTATAATAACCCTCAACAAAAACTATGGAAGGTGGAGTTTTCTAACCCATGAGTATTTTAGAAATAATTATTTTAGCCCTGATACAAGGATTTACTGAGTTTTTACCTATTTCGAGCTCCGCTCACTTAATTTTACCCTCGCAAATTTTGGGGTGGGAAGACCAAGGCCTTGCTTTTGATGTAGCTGTACATGTTGGTACGTTGATAGCGGTTGTTATTTATTTTCGTAAAGAAGTGGCTGATATTCTTAGCGCCTGGTTTAAATCGTTTGGTACTCAAGGTACCACCGATGACAGTAAACTTGGCTGGTGGATTATACTGGGGACTGTACCAGCTGCGATACTAGGCTTATTGCTAAAAGACATTGTTGAGCTGTACCTGCGCAGTGCCTGGGTTATAGCGGCCACGACTATTATTTTTGGTTTATTACTTTGGTACGCCGATGCCAAAGGTAAGCAAATGAAAACAATTTACCAGCTTAACTGGAAAACAGCGCTGCTTATTGGCTTTGCTCAAGCGGTGGCGATGATCCCAGGAACTTCTCGCTCAGGCATTACCATGACAGCGGGTTTATTGCTGGGCATGAACAAACAAAGCGCAGCCCGTTTTTCGTTTTTACTTGCTATACCTATTATTTCTATGATGGGCCTTTATTACACAATAGAGCTGGCTTTAGGCGAGCATGTAGTTGATTGGAGTACATTAATTTTAGGTGTAGTCCTTTCGTTTTTATCGGCGTACGCCTGTATTTTCATGTTTTTAAAAGTGATAGAACGAATGGGTATGCTGCCGTTTGTAATTTATAGATTGTTACTGGGTGTTGGTTTAATTGTATTTTTAACGCTGTAATTTAAATTAATACGAACAAGCCCTCTTACTTAGGTTGGAGGGCTTTTTTATTTTGATAACGCAGATTTAGCATCAATGAATTGACGAGACGCGCGTAGTCATTAAGCCTAAAATTTGGCATTATAGCGCCATAAAACTTCACAGACGTGCGAAGTACCAAAGGATTTAAAAAGTTATGCATATTCATATATTAGGCATTTGCGGCACCTTTATGGGCGGTATTGCGGCGATTGCTAAATCACTTGGCCATAAAGTAACTGGCTCTGATCAAAATGTTTACCCGCCGATGAGCACTCAACTTGAGCAGTTAGGTATAGAGCTAACCCAAGGTTACGATGTTGCACAGTTAGAGCCTGCGCCTGATATAGTTGTTATTGGTAATGCCATGAGCCGAGGTAACCCCTGTGTAGAGTATGTGTTAGATAAGGGCTTACCGTATACATCGGGGCCAGAGTGGCTTAAACATAACCTGTTGCAAAATGCTTGGGTGCTTGCGGTGGCTGGCACGCATGGCAAAACCACTACCGCAAGTATGCTGGCGTGGATATTAGAGTATGCAGGCTTAAAGCCAGGGTTTTTAATTGGTGGCATAGTACAAAACTTTGGTGTGTCAGCTAAAGTGGGTGAAACGCCCTTTTTTGTAATAGAAGCGGATGAATACGATACTGCGTTTTTTGATAAGCGCAGTAAATTTGTACATTACCTACCACGAACGCTCATTTTAAATAACCTTGAGTTTGATCACGCCGATATTTTTGAAGATTTAAACGCAATAAAAAAACAATTTCATCACTTAATGCGTACATTACCTCACAGTGGCAAAGTGATTTGGCCTAAAGACGATTTAGCGCTTAATGATGTTATTAAGCAAGGGCTCTGGAGCGAAAGCGAAACCCTAAATGGTGATTGGCATTATGACTTATTAAGCGCTGATGGTAGTCAATTTAATGTGCTTTTAAACAATGAACTTCAAGGCACAGTTAATTGGCAGGCAATAGGCGAGCATAATGTTAAAAATGCCATTATGGCTATCGCGGCAGCGCGCCATGTTGGTATAGCCGTAGATCATAGCATTGCAGCGCTTGAAGAGTTTATTAGCCCTAAACGGCGTATGGAGCTTAAAGCCGATATAAATAACATTAAAGTGTACGACGATTTTGCACACCACCCAACAGCAATAAAAACCACCCTTGCGGGGTTACGTGCAAAAGTGGGCGATGAAAAAATTATTGCTATTTTAGAGCCTCGCTCAAACACCATGAAGATGGGTGTACACCAACATACGCTACTTGCTTCGTTAAGTGATGCCGATGACGTGCTGCTATTTGAGCCAGATAACCTAAATTGGTCTCTAAAAGCGCAAGCCGATAATGCCGGTATGCAGTGTTTTAATAGTACGCAAATGATTATTGACACTGTGCTTGAAAATATCATGCCAAATCAGCACATATTAATTATGAGCAATGGCGGCTTTAATGGCTTACATCAACACTTAGTTGATGGTTTAGCTAAAAAATACAGCGGAGAATAATGTGCAGTACAAAGATAAAATTACACTGGCGTTTAGTGGTGCTTCAGGCGCGCCTTACGGTTTAAGATTGCTTGAAGTATTACTCGCTCAGCAATTTCAAGTGTATGTACTTATATCAAGTGCTGCGCGCGTGGTGCTCGATACTGAGTCAAACATTAAACTCTCAGCTAATGAAGATAAAGCAACCGAGCAGTTAAGCGCTTTATTTAATGCCAAGCCAGAGCAGTTAAAAGTATTTGGTAAAGATAATTGGTTTAGCCCCGTTGCTTCAGGCTCTGCGGCCCCTAAAAAAATGGTGGTATGCCCATGTAGTGCGGGCTCTGTATCAGCTATTGCACTAGGGGCATCTGATAACCTACTCGAGCGTGCAGCTGATGTGGTTATTAAAGAGCGAGGCCAACTAATTTTAGTACCACGTGAAACCCCCTTTAGCGAAATTCATCTTGAAAATATGTTAAAGCTTGCGCGTTTAGGGGTCACTATTATGCCAGCAGCACCTGGCTTTTATCACCAGCCACAGAGCATTCAAGACTTAGTTGATTTTATGGTGGCGCGAATTTTAGATCATTTAAACATTGAACATAACCTAACTAAACGTTGGGGTTATGGTGAGGGTAAATAATGGATAAGCAAAATGTTGCTTTAAATATAGAAGGCCTAACCAAGGTTTATAATAATGGCGTAGAGGCCGTAAAAGGGGTTGATTTACAAGTTTTTGAAGGCGACTTTTTTGCCTTGCTTGGCCCAAATGGCGCAGGTAAATCCACCACTATTGGTGTTATTTCTTCACTAGTCAATAAAACCCAAGGAAAGGTGGAGGTGTTTGGTCACAACATCGATACCGACCTTGAAGCTGCTAAAGCGCATTTAGGACTTGTACCACAAGAGTTTAACTTTAGTCAGTTTGAAACGCTTGGCCAAATACTAGTAAACCAAGCTGGCTACTATGGCGTTACCCGCAGTGAAGCGCATAAGCGTGCCGATAAGTACTTAGCTCAACTTGGTTTACTTGAGAAAAAAGACAAGCAAGCACGCACACTTTCAGGGGGCATGAAACGTCGTTTAATGATTGCCCGCGCATTAATGCATGAGCCAAAGCTACTAATATTAGATGAGCCCACTGCGGGGGTTGATATAGAGCTGCGCCGTTCAATGTGGGACTTTTTACGCCAAATAAATGAACAAGGCGTAACGATTATTTTAACCACGCATTACCTCGAAGAAGCCGAACTACTGTGTAAAAATATTGCCATTATTGATACTGGTCGCATTGTAGAAAACACCACAATAAAAGCATTACTTGCAAAGCTTGATAAAGAAACCTTTGTACTTGATTTAAAACAGCCAGCGCAGCCAGTCACCCTTGAAGGGTACTCGTTTAGCATGCCTGACGAGCACACCATAGAAGTTGAAGTGGCTAAATCTCAAGGGTTAAACGCAGTTTTTAGCGCGCTAACCGAGCAAGGTAACACTGTTTTGAGTATGCGTAATAAAGCAAACAGATTAGAAGAGTTATTTGTAGGATTATTAGAGCAAGGGCGGGGCGAATAAATGTTTAAATATGGCGTAGCCTTAAAGAGTTTATGGATTAAAGAGTGTATTCGTTTTTTACGTATTTGGGTGCAAACCTTAGTACCGCCGGCGATTACGATGAGTTTGTACTTTGTTATTTTTGGTAATTTAATAGGTTCGCGCATCGGTGAAATGGGCGGCTTTAGCTACATGGAATTTATTGTTCCGGGGCTAATAATGATGTCGGTTATTACCAACTCATATTCTAATGTTGCTTCTAGTTTTTATTCAACCAAGTTTCAAAAAAGTATTGAAGAGTTACTAGTTGCGCCTGTGCCTAATTACATCATTGTACTGGGCTATATGGGCGGTGGTATGACCCGCGGCATGATGGTGGGCTTTATTGTTACCTGTGTATCGCTGTTGTTTGTGGATATTCAAATACATAATATATTTGTAATTATGGCAACGGTAATTTTAACCTCAGCGGTGTTTGCACTAGGTGGTTTAATTAACGCTATTTACGCCAATAGTTTTGACGATATTAGTATTATCCCAACCTTTATTTTAACGCCACTAACATACTTAGGCGGCGTATTTTATTCAATTACGCTACTGCCAGAGTTTTGGCAAAATGTATCGCAAATAAACCCAATTATTTATATGGTTAATGCGTTTCGTTATGGCTTTTTAGGTGTGTCGGATGTTGATTTAAGCGTCGCGCTTGGTGTTATATTAGTATTTATTACGGTGCTATTTACTTTAGCACTAACATTAATTAAAAAAGGTGTGGGGCTTAGACATTAATGAGCGATGCAAATTCACGTCGTATTGTATCTAATCAAGCGGGTATACACGAAAAGCTTGATGAAATCGTTAACAAGCATTTAAACGCAGAGTTTAAAAAGCCTATTGCTGAGCATACTCAAAAAGCGTTTGATGAAGTAAATGAGCAAGTGAAAGCGTTTAATGGCCCGCTTATTTTAGACTCCTGCTGTGGGGTAGGAGAAAGTAGCGCCAATTTAGCTAAGCGCCATCCAGATGCGTTAATTATTGGTATAGATAAATCATCACACCGCTTAGATAAGCACGATGTTGAGTATAAACAAACAGACAGCGGCCAGTATATTTTAGTACAAGCTGACTTAAACGACTTTTGGCGTTTAGCTGTGGCTGCTAATTGGCAGCCTACTCATCATTATTTGCTTTATCCTAACCCTTGGCCTAAGTCTAAGCATATTCAGCGTAGGTGGCATGGTGCGGCTATTTTTCCGTTTATTGTTAAGCTAGGTGGTCGCTTAGAGGTGCGAAGTAACTGGGATATTTATGTAAAAGAATTTGCCAGAGCGCTTGAGCTTGCGGGTAAGCCTTGTGAGGTAACCCAGTATGAGTCAAACGAAGCAATTACTCCGTTTGAACGTAAATACTGGGCTAGCGGCCAACAAAGCCACCGTTTAGTGATTGACCTTTAAACGACTACTTCCTCTTGGCTAGGGGAGTTAACATGTGGCGTTGGGTAAGCAAAATAATTACCTTGCATTAGCGCCACATCGACATTTTTAAGTGCATTTTCAATACTTATATTTTCTACCGACTCTGCCATGAGCGTTAAACCAAGTTGCTTTGCAGCATTAACTGTATGCTCAATAAATAATGCTATATTTTCATCGCTTACGGCCTGTTTTACTAATGCGCCGTCGAGTTTTATACCGTTTACTTCAAGCTTTAGCACATTCGAAATATTTGAATAACCGCTGCCAAAACCAGTAATAATGACATTTACCCCTTTAGTTTTTACCATAGAAATAAACGTTTTAACCTCTAAAAAGTGAGTAATAGCGTGTGACTCAAAAAGGCCAAGCGTTATGTTTTCTGGGTGAGGGTAACGTTTAAGCTCGTTGGAAATGTATTCACTCAAACTTGGATCGAGAATATCCTTGTCACTTATATTTAAGCACCAGCGTATATCTGTTTTTCTAAAGCGTTCTATACATTGGCTAAATAGCGTGCGGGTTAATAGTCCACCCATTCTTGAGCGGCTCACTACGTTTAAAAATGAGTCGGGTTTTAAAATTTCACCACTTTTAGTTACCATTCTGGCCAAACATTGGTAATGGACTATTTCATTATTGGTGGTGTTAAACATAGCTTGAAAATAAGGCACTATGCGGTTGTTATCAAACGCTTCTTGCACTTCTTTAGCAAGGCTTACATTATACTGATACTGATTTTTCACATCACTCATTACTTTTGAGTAGCTAATGATCTTACCACGGCCATGCTTAGCCTGAAGTGTTGCAATATGTGCATTTTCAATCAATAACGATTTATTACCGCTGGCAATACCAGCACAGTAAGTTATATAAATAAACGGATTTGTTAATACAGGGCTATTCGCGTTATACGATTCGACTAAATCGTTCAGTTCGCTATTTTTGAAGTTTTTAGGTGCAAGAATTGCAATTTTATTGGTGGCAAGCCGGTACACTTTACAGTTTTGTGGACTGCGACTTTGATAATGACTGAGCAAGCTTTTCATTACGTTGTCGCCAATTTGAGTGCCATAAAAGCTATTAATATCTTCAATTTCGTTCACCCAAATAATGGCAAGTTGCATGTGGTGTGAATGGCTCTTTTTAATAAAGTACTCAAGCGCAATGTGATTAGCAAAGCCAGTACTGGCATCGGTTGCTAGGGTACGCTTTAACAAATATATATAAATGGCCGCAACCAGTACCGCAATAAAAAAGAAAAAGCACGCCGTTATTATGGCTTTAGTGACGCTGTATTGAAGTTTTTTATTTAAATCATCTAAGGTTATGTCGGCACCTGTAATGAAGGTAGTACCATATTTATCTACGAAGGGAATAAAAACAGTTTTAAAATCACCCCATTGGTCGCTTGATTGCTCAAAAACAGGCTCGGTAGAATAAAACGCGCCCTTGTTGATGTCGGTGGCCTCTGGGTATAAGTCGAGAAATTGCGTAACACGTGCGTTTTCTTGATCGTCTTTGGTGTAACTGGATGAGGTAAAATAAACTTTGTTATCGCGCATAACCATCGAATACACATAAGCTATATCAAGCGCTTGTGCAAGCTCTGAGAGTTGTTTGCTTTTAGTTTGGTAAACCGAAAAACCAATATCGTAGCCTTGGCTAATTCTATCGTGGTAACTTTGCCCTAAAATATGTTTTACGCTAGTGGCTGCATTTAGAAGACGCTCATCTACTGCGCGCATTATTTCACTACGTGCAGAGCTATAGGTGTAATAAACATAGACTAATAAACTGACCAAAAACAATGTAAAGCCAGCTATAAACCACTTCCCTTTTAATTTCCCTGTGAGCATACTTGTCCCTTATTGTTACACATGTTAAGTATACGCATAAATGTAATTTGCCCAAAACTAAAATGTGACTTTTTAATAAAATCCTATTATTGAAATTTTTTTACAATATTTGTCATCCGTTTTGCCGCTTTTATGGCTTAAAGGGAGACATTTTACTTATATTGCAGTAAAGTTAGCGCAATTTTTAAAAGAAGCACGCTGCTTATAATAGCGCCATAGTTTGGCATTTTTAACTGTTAAACGCGTGTTTTAGCTACACACACTAGGTATAAAGATGGATCAAAAGCGTTGTGCCGTCGCCTCTAAAGAAAGCCTTAAGCGTATATTTACTGTACCTGAAGCGCCAGACTCAACTTTAAGCAAAATTGAGCTTGAAATTTCGAGTAATTTAGCAGGGTTTTTAAACGAAAATATAGCGGCAATTGAAAAACCATTACATGAAATTGAAAAAGATTTTCAGGCTGCGGTGATCCCAGAAAACCCAACGTTTGTATCTGCTTACGCCCAAGATATTATGGAGCAGCTAGTTGCCCATTCGGTGCACACGGCTGCGCCTAGCTTTATTGGTCATATGACATCGGCGCTTCCGCATTTTTTACTGCCGCTGTCAAAGTTAATGGTGGGGCTTAATCAAAACCTAGTAAAAATAGAAACCTCAAAAGCATTTACCCCGCTAGAGCGCCAAGTACTAGGCATGATGCATCATTTAGCTTACTCGCAAGATGAGTCGTTTTATTCTAAATGGATGCACAGCGCTAAAACATCACTCGGCGCTTTTTGCTCCGGTGGAACAGTTGCAAACATAACGGCCCTGTGGATTGCACGTAACCGCTTATTAAAACCCGACGGCAGCTTTAAAGGCATTGCCGCTCAAGGGCTCGTAGCCGGTATGCTGCATTATGGCTACAAAGGGCTAGCGGTTTTAGTGTCTGAGCGAGGGCATTATTCTTTAGGTAAATCAATTGACTTACTAGGCATCGGCCGTGAAAACTTAATGGGTGTAAAAACCTGCGAAAATAACAAGGTTGATGTGAATGCCATGCGCGAAAAAGCCTTAGAGCTTGAATCGCAAGGCATAAAAGTTATGGCCATTGTTGGGGTTGCAGGGACTACCGAAACCGGCAATATCGACCCTCTTGATGATATGGCCGACTTAGCGCAAGAAATAAATTGCCACTTTCATGTAGATGCCGCGTGGGGTGGGGCTACGCTTTTATCGCAAACGCATCGCCCTTTACTAAAAGGAATTGAGCGCGCAGATTCAATCACCATTGATGCGCACAAACAAATGTATGTGCCAATGGGCGCAGGCTTGGTGTTATTTAAAGACCCAACCGC
Source organism: Pseudoalteromonas sp. P1-13-1a (assembly GCF_001401875.1). Taxonomy (NCBI): domain Bacteria; kingdom Pseudomonadati; phylum Pseudomonadota; class Gammaproteobacteria; order Alteromonadales; family Pseudoalteromonadaceae; genus Pseudoalteromonas; species Pseudoalteromonas sp. P1-13-1a. The sequence continues at coordinate 45,183 of NZ_LKDV01000009.1, forward strand.
TACGGATGCAATAGAGCACCATGCAGAGTACATATTACGTAAGGGCTCAAAAGATTTGGGAAGCCATACACTCGAAGGCAGCCGCCCTGGTATGGCTATGTTAGTACATGCTTGCTTACGTGTAATTGGTCGTAAAGGGTACGAAATGCTGATTGATCGTAGTATCAAAAAAGCACATTACTTTGCAGATTTAATTAAAGCCGATGAAGACTTTGAGCTGATTTCTGAGCCTGAGTTGTGTTTACTTACATACCGTTATGTGCCTAAACAAATTAAGCAGGCTATAGCCCAAGCGGATGCCGCAACACGATTAGAAATTTTCGCGTCGCTTAACCGCTTCACTGCCAGTATGCAAAAACGCCAACGTGAATCAGGGCGCTCGTTTGTATCGCGGACTCGTTTAACACCTTCAAAGTATGACAATCAACCGACAGTGGTATTTAGAGTTGTATTGGCTAACCCGCTAACATCGGGGGTTATATTAAAAGAGATTTTAGCTGAGCAAAAAGAGCTTGCAAAAACAGACCCTGTATTTAAAAAGTACTTAAGTAAGTATATGCAGTAACGCATAGGTATTACTAAAGCAAAGGCGCCATTGGGCGCCTTTGTTATTTTTGCTATTAGTTTTTAATACAGTCTTTTTTAAGCGTTAAAGCAGTTTGCTTTAATAATGTCAGTTATAATTTTTTGCGATGGGTTTATTTTCTCCATTGCTAAAAACTCATCGGGTTGGTGAGCTTGATTAATAGAGCCAGGCCCCATGACTATTGTTTCACAGCCAAGTTGCTGGATAAACGGCGCCTCCGTGCAATAGTTAACGGCAACAGCTTTCTCTCCTGCAATTTTTTCTGCCATTTTAACGAGTGCGCTGTCGGTGCTACCACTAAAAGCAGGAATGGGGTCGTGTAAATCAATCACACTTACTGCGTTTGGGTATTGCGCGTTTATATCGCGGGTGGCATCAATAAGCAAAGCTTGTAGGTCTTTAATGCTTAACCCCGGGAGTGGGCGCATATCTATGTGCATTTCGCAGCACCCACAAATGCGGTTTGCGTTATCTCCACCATGAATATTGCCTAAGTTTAAAGTAGGGTAAGGTATTTCAAAATGTTCAATTGAATATTTATTCTTTAACTGCTCTTTTAAGATCAGCAATTTTGTAATCACTTTATGCATGACTTCGATGGCGTTAAGTCCACGTTCGGGATCGGAGCTATGACCTGAACGGCCTACCACTCTTATAGCGGTACTCATATGCCCCTTGTGGGTAAATACAGGAGTCATATCAGTAGGTTCGCCAATTATACAGCGAGCAGGTTTTAAATTAGGGTGCTTGCAAATTTGCTGTGCACCCGCCATGGTGGTTTCTTCATCGGCAGTGGCAAGTATTAAAATAGGCTGAGATTGTTGCTTTTCATCAAGTTCACTAATTGCTTGCAGCACAAAAGCAAAAAAGCCTTTCATATCAATGCTGCCTAATCCATACAATTTATTATTGTGCTCTGTTAGTTTAAACGGGTTGTGGTTCCAGCGGCTATCATCAAACGGTACAGTATCGGTGTGCCCTGCAAGCATTAAACCGCCATCACCTTGGCCGCGTTTAGCTAATAAATTGTATCGGCCTTTACCGCCTTCTAATTCTATAATTTCGCATGTAAAACCAAGGCTTTCACACCACTGTGCAAGTAACTCTATTACCCCTTTATTACTCATACAAAGATCATCCTCTATTGCACTAATAGAGGGGGCAGCAATGAGTTGTTGGTACATTGAGATAAATGACGGCAAAGACATAAAAAAATCCAAAATAATTATTCAATTTAATTGCATAACAATATAAAAGTATTTATGATGAATATCAATTCACTTTTTAAGCATAAATATATTAAGTATAGCCATGAAGATAATGCGACGATAATCAACAATTCATTAAGAAAAGTATTAGCTAGCATCTAAGCTAGTGTAAGCGAACACCATCCCTATTTAGTAGTAAATTTATAATCGAGTAACAAATGAATGTAGTGATTATTGGCGCAAGCGGTTACAGCGGCGCAGAATTAGCAAGTTTAGTTGCTAAGCATCCTAATTTAACTTTATCAGGTTGTTATGTGTCTGAGGGAAGTTTAGATAAACATAAATTATTAAGTGATTTATACCCAGAGCATAACGGATTACTGGACTTGCCATTATTACCTCTAAGTGACTCTGCGTTTGATGATATTAGCGCAAGCGCTGATTTCATCTGTTTATGTACTGATCATAAAGTAAGTGTTGATTTAGCCCCACAATTTTTAGCCATGGGTAAAAAAGTATTTGATTTATCTGGCGGCTACCGCCTTGCTAGTAATGACGACTACGTCACTTACTATGGCTTTGAGCACCAACACCCTGAGCTATTAAGTGAAGCGGCTTACGGGTTAGCTGAGTGGAATAGTGATGCCATAGCAAGCGCACAACTTGTTGCTGTGGCAGGTTGTTACCCTACAGCCGCACTTAATGCGTTAAAACCACTGCAGCAGGCTGGATTGTTAAGTGATGAAAAAGTAATTATTAATGCGGTTTCTGGTGTAACTGGTGCTGGGCGCAAAGCCAGCGTAGGTACTCACTTTTGTGAAGTATCGCTTGCCCCGTATGGTTTATTTAACCACCGCCATGGACCAGAAATCGAACAGCACCTGGGACACAAGGTGTTATTTACACCGCACTTAGGTAATTTTCCGCGTGGGATTTTAGAAACTATCTATGTACAGCTTAAGCCAAACGTTACCAAGGAAAACGTTTCTGATGCTTATAAAGTACTTGAAAACGAGCCATTGATTCGTTTGCTAGGCGATAAAATACCCTCTATTAAAGGTGTAGCTAAACAGCCGTACGTTGATATTGGTTGGCAGCAACAAGGCTCGCAGTTAATTGTTATGGCAGCCATAGATAATTTATTAAAAGGCGCTGCAGGCCAAGCATTGCAGTGCATTAACTTATCTATGAATTTAGATCATACAACGGGTTTAAAGGGAGCCTTTTAATGAGCACTAAAACGTGGGTAATTAAATTAGGTGGTGCTGTACTTAACTCTGAAAACGCAGCAAAAGCGTTGTTTGATGTATTAAGCACAGATCAAAATAATCAGTTTGTAATAGTGCATGGTGGCGGCTCGTTAGTTGATACCTGGCTACAACAAGCTGGATTTGCTAGTGCAAAACACCAAGGCTTACGTATTAGCCCAAGTGAGCAAATGCCTTACATAGTGGGGGCGTTGGCTGGCTGTGCAAATAAGCAGCTGGTAAGCCAAGCTATTAATGCAGGGCATAAACCTGTTGGTTTAAGCCTTTATGAAGCCGGTGTGATGGCGTCGCAAAAACTAAAAGCACTTGGTCAAGTAGGTAAATGCACAAGTAATGATGATTCAATAGTGAATGATTTACTTAAGCTTGGTCGCTTACCTATTGTGAGCTCAATCGGCTTTGATGAGCAAGGCAATTGGTACAACGTCAATGCCGATGAAGCTGCGGCAGCGATTGCGAGCAACTTAAACGCAGAACTTATATTTATGACCGATGTAGAGGCGGTACTTGATGCAAATAAACAACCGCTACATCAACTTGACACAAAACACATTGATACTTTAATTGATGAAGGAGTGATTTTGGGCGGGATGGAGGTCAAAGTGAAGACCAGCCTACACGCTGCCCAACATTTACGACGAGGTGTGTATATTTCCAGCTGGCAAAAGCCAGAAAACTTAACTGCTTTGCTACAAGGCGAGCATGTCGGAACAAAGATTACACCATAGGGTTACCATGTTAGAGAATTTTTTAACGGGTCTAGAATTAGACCAACAAGGCGCACTTAATTTATTAAAGCTTGCGCGTGATTTAAAAGCAAATCCAGAGAAATACAGCCAAGTACTAGCAGGCAAGTCAGTTGTTACCTTATTTGAAAAGCAAAGCTTACGTACGCGTTTATCGTTTGATATTGGTATTAATCGCTTAGGTGGTCACGCTGTATATTTAGACCAGCAAAATGGCGCTATGGGTGCACGTGAATCGGTAAAAGACTTCGCGCTGAATATTTCTACATGGGCTGATGGGATTGTAGCGCGTGTTAATCAGCACAGCACATTAACAACGCTAGGTGAGTACTCTTCTGTGCCTGTGGTTAATAGCTTGTGTGATTTATATCACCCGTGCCAAGTATTGGCTGACTTTTTAACACTACAAGAAGTACATGGCGATGTGAGTGAGCTTAAAGTGGCTTACTTAGGTGAAGGTAACAACGTTACTCATTCACTTATGTTATTAGCGGCAACGCTAGGTACTGATTTTGTTGCTGTTACACCAAAAGGCAGCTCGCCTGATTCGCAAATTCTTAAAAAGGCCGAGCAAATAGCGGCAATGAACGGTGCATCAGTCATGGTAAGCGACCGTGTAGAGGCGGCTGTAGGCGCAAACGTTGTATATGCAGATACCTGGGTGTCTATGGGCGATGATACGCCGCTTGAGCAAGTTAAAGAAAAATACATGCCATATCAGCTAAACCAAGCATTGCTAGAACAAACAGGTGCGACTACGGTATTACATTGCCAACCGGCACACCGTGAGTTTGAAATTACCTCTGAGGTAATGGATGGCCCAGCATCAAAAATTATTCAACAAGCAGAAAATCGCATGCATGCGCAAAATGCTCTGCTAGTTACATTACTAAATCCAAATTTTGTTAAGGAACACCTATGAGTTCAATTAAAAAAGTCGTTTTAGCCTATTCAGGTGGTCTTGATACTTCAGCTATCGTGCCATGGTTAAAAGAAAACTACGGTTGTGAGGTTATTGCCTTTGTTGCCGATGTAGGCCAAGGCGCTGAAGAGCTTGAAGGCGTAGAAGAAAAAGCTATCGCATCAGGTGCATCAGAGTGTTACGTAGTTGACTTAAAAGATGAAATGGTAAGTGACTACATTTACCCAACGCTTAAAACGGGTTCTATTTACGAAGGTACGTATTTATTAGGTACGTCAATGGCGCGTCCTATTATTGCTAAAGCGCAAGTTGAAATTGCACGTAAAGTAGGTGCTGATGCACTTTCGCATGGTTGTACTGGTAAGGGTAACGACCAAGTTCGTTTTGAGTCGTGCTTTGCAGCGCTTGCACCTGATTTAAAAGTTATTGCACCGTGGCGTGAGTGGGGCTTATCAAGCCGTGAATCATTATTAGATTACTTAGCTGAGCGTGATATTCCGTGTTCTGCTTCTGCAACAAAAATTTACAGCCGTGATGCTAATGCGTGGCATATTTCGCACGAAGGTGGCGAGCTTGAAGACCCATGGTGTGAGCCGAGCGACCAAGTGTGGACGTGGACTAACTCACCAGAGCAAGCACCCGATAAATCAGAGCTAGTAACTCTAAAAGTTGTTGAAGGCGAAGTGGTTGCGGTAAATGGTGAGCAGCTTAAACCTTACGACTGTTTAGTTAAATTAAACAACATTGCTGCGCCACATGGTGTTGGCCGTGTAGATATTGTAGAAAACCGTTTAGTGGGCATGAAATCGCGCGGCTGTTACGAAACACCAGGCGGTACCGTGATTATGGCGGCACTGCAAGCCATTGACGAGCTAGTGCTTGATAAATCAAGCCGTAAGTGGAAAGAAGTACTGGGCGGTGAATTTTCGCATTTAGTTTATGACGGTCGTTGGTTTACACCACTAAAAGACTCTATTTTAGCCGGTGCAGAAGCGCTTTCTACACTAGCAACAGGTGAAGTTGTACTTAAGCTTTACAAAGGCCAAGTAACCGCCGTTCAGAAAAAATCACCTAATAGCTTATACAGCGAAGACTTTGCTACCTTTGGTGAAGACGACGTATATGATCAGTCACATGCTGAAGGCTTTATTCGTTTATTCTCGCTTTCGAGCAGAATTTCAGCAATGGCTAAAAAGTAAATTATTTATAGCCCCTTGTATAAGGGGCATTACAGGGTTTGGAGAGATTTCATGGCATTATGGGGCGGACGTTTTTCTACGGGTCCAGATGAGGCGTTTAAACAATTTAACGACTCACTTCCGTTCGATTATCAGTTAGCAGAGCAAGATATTATTGGCTCTGTGGCATGGGCAGGTGCGCTTGAGCAAGTAAATGTACTTACAAGCGATGAGCACACACAGTTAGTTGCAGCACTTAATGAACTGCTTGAAGAAGTAAAAGCAGATCCACAAGCAGTAGCAACCTCAGGCGCAGAAGACATTCACTCGCACGTAGAAGCTGCACTTATCGAAAAAGTAGGCGATTTAGCTAAAAAGCTACACACAGGCCGAAGCCGTAATGACCAAGTAGCCACCGACTTTAGATTATGGTGCCGCGATACTGCCGATCATCTACTGGGTGCTATTGCTGCACTAAAAGCTGAGTTTGTGGCGTTAGCTGAGCGCGAGTTGGGCACTATATTGCCAGGCTACACTCACTTACAACGTGCCCAACCGGTATTGTTTAGCCACTGGTGTATGGCTTACGTAGAAATGCTAGAGCGTGATGAAAGCCGCCTACAAGATGCCAAAGCGCGTTTTAATTTTTGCCCTCTAGGCAGTGGTGCACTCGCTGGTACTGCATACCCAATTGATCGCCAAGCGTTGGCGCAAGGCCTAGGCTTTACTGGCGCAACTAAAAACAGCCTTGATGGCGTATCTGACCGTGATTTTGTAGTAGAGCTTTTAAGCTGTGCGTCTATTTCGATGATTCATTTATCGCGTATGGCTGAAGATTTAATATTTTATAATTCTGGTGAAGCCGGATTTATAGAGCTTGCTGATAATGTTACCTCTGGCTCATCGTTAATGCCGCAAAAAAAGAACCCTGATGCGCTAGAGCTTATTCGTGGTAAAACTGGCCGTGTATTTGGCGCATTTAGCGCCATGATGATGACCTTAAAAGCACTTCCTCTTGCGTACAATAAAGATATGCAAGAAGACAAAGAAGGCCTTTTTGACGCCATGCCAACATGGCTTGCCTGTATTCACATGGCGCAAGCGTGTATTAAAGGCGTAAAAGTAAACGGCGATAAAACACTCGCAGCGGCAAAAGGTGGCCATGCTAATGCAACTGAGCTTGCAGACTATTTAGTAGCTAAAGGTGTGCCATTTAGAGAAGGCCACCACATAGTGGGTGTACTTGTGCAGCTTGCTATAAGCGAAGGTAAAACCCTAGAGGAGCTTTCGCTTGAGCAGTACAAATCAGTTAATGACGTATTTGAAGATGACGTTTACCCGGTACTTGAAATAGATGCCTGTATTAAAGCGCGTCAAGCCCTTGGCGGCACCTCTGTTGAACAAGTGACTAAAGCAGTAAAAGACGCCAAAAAAAAACTGCAAATAACGGTTCGTGATGCAAATTTAGATGATGTTGAAGATATTGCTCGGCTTATACAGCACTGGGCAACCGTTGGCGAAAACTTGCCGCGTGCAAAAAGCGACATGGTCCATTCAATTAACGAATTTGCAGTAACAGAAATAGACGGCAAAGTGTCGGGCTGTGCATCACTGTACATTTACGATACGGGGCTTGCTGAAATTCGTTCTTTAGGCATAGATCCACAAAGTGTGGTAACGGGGCAGGGTAGGCAGCTTGTAGAGCACTTATTAGCAAAAGCCAAAAAATTGGCGCTTAATCGCGTGATTGTATTAACCCGCGTGCCAGATTTTTTTGAACAGCAACGTTTTACTTTTTGTAGCAAAGAATCGTTACCAGAAAAAGTAATGAAAGATTGCGAGCTTTGCCTTCGTAAAGAAAACTGCGACGAAGTAGCAATGGAATATATTTTAAAGCCAAGTACACGTGCGGAGATCCCGTGTAAATACGTGGCTTAAATTCCCTGGATATAAAAAACGTACGGTTACCCCTGTGCGTTTTTTTATGTGTATAATACACTGGTCAGATGAGCTTGATGTTTAATAAGGATTTCAGTTTAGTTTTGATAAATGCGTGTTAGTAGCACATATTTTATAGATGTCAAAAAATATTGGCACGCTGGTTGCTTTGTATAAGTCAGATAGCAAAATAGCTATCACTGCTTAAAACAGGTAATGCAATTACCTACATGATGGTGTGATTATAAGTTGCGCCAAAAAATATTAAAACTTTTACAAGGATCAATCACATGCAAGTTTCAGCTAATAGCCAATTACAAATGCAAGCATACAATAAAACACAACAATTACAGCCTGCAGCGGAACAAATTGCTAGCCCTAAAACCCTACAATCTGATACAGTAAGTTTCTCTCAAGAGGCGATGAGTGCTTCTAGTAATGATCTACAGAGATCAGGAATAATTTTACCGGGTGGAAATCCACGCCCGAAGTAATGACTATGGGATTTTAATGTTTTTAACTGATTTCTTTGGATACTTTTCTCTATCTGCCCTAAATTTTTGGGCATTCTCTATGGCTTTTTTATTCAACCTATTTGTTTACAGCTTAGGAGTAAAAAGAGAAACAACATTGCTAATAAGTTCATTTATCATGATGGTCTCCTATGGCGTATCTGATTATTCCTTAACATGGATATCTATAAATGAACTTACTTACCTCGATTGGGCTCTCTATGATGCCATTACAATAGCACTTCTACTTACTACATATAAAATAATTAAAAAAGTAACCATTTCTTTTGCTTATTTAATCACTGGTTTAAGTATAAACATGTGTCTACTGTTAGCTATGCATTTAGATGTGTTTATATTTAATAATCGCGATACATGGCTCTTATGGGATATATATGGTTTTGCTGTTAGTATCATAGATATATTAATGATAGTTGCCTTAATTGTAGATAGAGACTTCTTAGGCCTCCACAGGCTCAAAAATAAGCTATTTGGTTTGTTTAAATCTTCAAAACCGCAGCCCATAATATAGCTTAAATGTACTTATCCGAAGCCCTAATGGATTATGTAGCGGCTTTCTCCCAGTGGGGCTTTTTAATGGCCTTCCTCTATTGTTTAGTTTCTAGCATAAATAAAGAATATAAATCTCCAGTTTATCTATCTGCGCTAATGCTCTGTTCATATATTTTCAGCAGCTATCTAAAACTGTTAGACAATTTATATCTTAATTGGGCTTTATACGATTTTATTACGATTTTGGCGCTGTTCACATTACAATTTTTTAATGCTTTTAACCGTACTAAAGTTTTTCTGTTTCTCGTTCTGGCGTTAACAAGTAACGCTGTACTTACAATGATTCTGTATTATGACATATACATTTTGTATAACTTTGAGCCATGGTGGTACTGGAGTGTCTACTCCATTGGTGTAAATGTTATCGATGTATTAATGATACTTTCATTAGTGATTAACCACCGAATGGTAAATCCCCCTCAACCCGTTATTTTAAATAGAGGGGAAAATGACAGTAAGTTATAATTACGCAATTTATCTTGGAGCAATTGTACAGTGGGGTTTTTTGTTTGCATTTTTGCATGCATTAGCAAACTCGATTAACAAGTCAGATAAAGAGCTTGTGTATATCTCACTTGTTATGTGTATTTGCTATTCGGGAAGTTTGTTTACTGATTATGGGCAAACTACTTATTTAGATTTTATTTTATTAGATGCATGTACATTACTTGCTCTACTCTTTTTAAAGCGTTTCAAATTTAAATCATACCCGGTAGCGTATTATTATGTCACTACAGGGCTATGCATTAATGTTATTTTTAGTTTTTTAATGCATCTAGATATGACCTTATCAAAATATTATGAATATTGGTGGTTTTGGTCAGTATTTACGGTTGTGGTAGGGTGTGCAAATATTTGCATGATCATAGCGTGCTTTATAAATCGAGATTTTTTAGGTCTTGTTAATTTAAAAAGTCGGATCTTCAATAGAGTTTTGTAATTAATTAGAATTGTTAAAAAGTTTAATGTTAAGTCAGGTTGTGCAGTAAATGGTTGTTTTAATGAATTTCGAGAGCTTTATTCACCGAGCTTGCTTGTAAGATGGGGTTTATTTCTTTTATCTCAGATATAAGCTTTGCACATACTTTAAGTATTATCATGCAATGGGGTTTTCTCATGGCATTTTTATACTCGTTAGTTTCGTCTATTAACTCACGCTTTAAGGCATTAGTTGTTCTTTCGCTTATAATGGCTGTTTCATATTTTCCAGGAATGTTCTTCAACTTTCAAACAGTTACTTATTTTGATATTGCTTCATTAGATGCTATAACCCTTGTTATTTTGCTACTTGTGCAGAACCTATATATTAAAGAAAAAACAATTGCTTATGACTACCTTATATTTGGGCTTAGTATAAATATGTGTTTAGCTCTGGGTATGTATTTAGATCGTCATATTTTACAGAACTACACTCATTGGTGGTTTTATGATTTTTATGTGACGGTAGTATTAGTATTAGATCTAAGCATGATTTTAGTGTTGTTTATCAATAGAGATTTCTTAAAAATTATTTTTTTCAAAAACCTTATTTGCTCGCTATGTGCTAAGAAACCGCGATAGTGAATAATGTTCTAATCCCTCCAGAGATTTCAGTTTATATCGGTGTGTTAGTACAGTGGGGCTTTTTAATGGCCTTTTTATATTCATTAACAACTAGCATTAACAATCCATCGAAACAGGCTGTATGGCTATCTTTAGTTATGGCCATATCTTATTGCTTTAGCTTCTTTATTGATATTTATGATATTACTTACATAGAGTTATTTTGTTATGACGTAGTCACGTTATTTTTTATTTTTTTTCTGCGGTATTACTTACCTGAAAAATGCATATCTACTTACTTATTATTTGGCTTGAGCATCAATTCGTTATTGTTTTTAGCTATGAATATAGATGTGTTTGTACGTGGTAACTACGAACCGTGGTGGTTTTGGTCTGTTTATACAATTGTTATTAATATGATGGATATCATTATGATTAGTATTTTTTTCGTAAAAAAGGATTTTTTAAGGTTTGTGTATGTTATGGATAAATTAACAGGCTTTATTATGAGGGCGAAGCAAGGTGGCTGATATCCTTTGGGAGCTTGTTGATTTAGGGTACAACGTAGCTGTTTTGTTTACGTGGTTTTTTCTTATTGCCTTTTTGTACAATTTATCGGCAAGTATTAATAAGCCAGATAAAAGCAGGGCACAGCTTTCATTTATTATGATGGCATCCTACACAGCTAGTTTGCTCATGGACCCACTTGTTGCAACGCCACACTTAAATTATTTTTATTATGATGCTGTAACTCTCCTCGTTTTACTTTTGTGGCGTAATTTCACCAAGCAAACCATACTTACGTCCTTTTATTATTTAATTATAGGACTAAGCTGTAATGCCTGCTTATTTTTAGGTATGCATTACGACATTGTTATACAGGGTACACTTTACTATTGGTGGTTTTGGACCGTATATACTTTTGGTATGTATTTTAGCGATTTCACAATGGCACTTGTATTAATTATAAATAAAGATATTTTAGGCTTGATAAAGCTTAAACGCGCTTTGTTTAACCGCAATGAATTACACGCTATGGCTAAAAAGTAGTTAGGTATATTAGCGCACCAACGTGCGCTCATTGTGTTTATTTAGCTTACCTCGCCACCTAATCTTTGTTTTAAAGCATCCACTACAAGTGGGCTTACAAACTCGCTTACATCGCCATTATGGCGAGCCACTTCTTTAACTAAGGTGGATGATATAAACGAATTACGCTCAGAAGGTGTTAAAAATACACTTTCTAAATCGGGGTTCAGGCGGCGGTTCATGTTCGCAAGCTGAAATTCGTAATCAAAGTCAGACACTGCTCTAATACCGCGAATAAGTACATCGGCTTTATGCTCAAAAGCTAAATCGGCAAGTAAACCTGAAAAACCAATCACTTTTACATTACTCAAATGCCCTAAAATGCTGTTGGCTAAGCTAACTCGCTCTTCTAGACTAAAACACGGCTTTTTAGTGGGGTTATGTGCAATAGCAACAATAACCGTGCTAAACATTTTAGCTGCACGCTGAATGAGGTCGGTATGACCATTAGTTAAGGGGTCGAATGTACCCGGGTAGATTGCCGTAACGTTCATAGATTTCACTAACTATTATTTTTTAAGTAGTCTATCAGTGTTTGTGGCACAAATCAGCTAAGCGTGTTTTTAAAATAGTAAATTATGATGGTATTTAAACCAACCTGATTTGTTTATACTGCAGGACTGTTATTTAGTGTAAAGTAGTTTATAAGTTAATTTGAGTCGTCGCATATGAATACTAAGGATAAAATAATACACACCAGTATTTCGTTATTTAACGAACACGGTGAGCGTGCAATATCAACCAATCACATTGCATCACATTTAGGGATGAGCCCGGGTAACCTTTACTATCATTTTAAAAATAAAGAAGACATTATTCGGCATATTTTTGCGCTTTATAGTGAACACTTACATACTCATTTTAAACCTATTGAAGTTAACGATGATGCGTTTGATCATTTAACTGCTTATTTAGATTCTTTATTTGAGTTAATGTGGCGCTATCACTTTTTTTACGACAACTTAGGCGACATCCTCTCAAGAGATGAAAGTTTAAAAAAGGCCTACATAGATTTTCAGGCAACGCTATTAGAGCAGGTTCGCCAAGTTATTTTAGGCCTGCGTGATAACGAAATGATTGCAATACAAGAGCAAGATGCGCTTGAACTTGCCCATACGCTTAAACTAACCGTTAGTTTTTGGACTCCATATATTAAAGCGCGTAGGCTCAGTGGTAATTTAGCCGAGCAAGATATTTATCATGGCATTTTAAAAGTATTAGCATTATTTAGGGCTTACAGCACCGAAAAAAGCATGCTTAAAATGAATCAGTTACGTGAAAAATACACCCAACTTGCAGAGCAAGCCCCAGCGCTTGCCTAACTGGTGTTAGTTGGTTAGTTCCTAGACGCAAAAATTTTTGCTATAATCGCGCGCCCAATGCCTGGGAGCGCGAATTCCCGCAGTCTAAGAGTGAACTATGCTTAAATTTATCGTCAAACTACATCCTGAAATTGCCATTAAAAGCCGTTCGGTACGTAAACGCTTTACTAAAGTGTTAGAAAATAACATTAAAATTATGTTGCGCCGTGTTGACGAAAAAGTACAAGTAAGAAACAACTGGGATAATATTTCTGTTGTAACTAAGCTTGATGATGCACAAACACGCCTAAACTTTATAGACAGCCTGCAGCGTATTCCTGGCATTGTGCAATTTATTGAAGTGACCGAAACTGACTTCACTACGCTTGACGATATCTATAAAAAAACCATAGACCTAGTAGGGCACACCATTGTTGGTAAAACGTTTTGTGTACGCGCTAAGCGTATTGGTGAACACGACTTTACTTCTACCGATTTAGAGCGCTACGTTGGCGGTGGTTTAAACCAGCACGTTGAAGGCGCGCGCGTTAAACTAAGCCGCCCAGAAGTCACTATTCGCTTAGAAGTAAAAGACGATAAAGCGTACATAGTGACGAAGACTCACCTTGGAATGGCGGGCTTTCCTCTACCTACGCAAGAAGACGTGCTTTCGCTAATGTCGGGTGGTTTTGACTCGGGGGTAGCAAGTTATCAGATGATCCGTAAAGGTGCTCGCACGCACTTTTTATTCTTTAACTTAGGAGGAGCTGCGCACGAGATTGGTGTTAAGCAAGCTAGCTACTATTTATGGAAAAAGTTTAGCTCTACCCATAAAGTTAAATTTATCACGGTTGATTTTGAACCCGTTGTTGCGGAGATTTTAGAAAACGTTGAAAACAGCCAAATGGGTGTTGTACTAAAACGTATGATGATGCGTGCTGGTAGCCAAGTTGCTGAAAAATTAAATATTCAAGCACTTGTAACCGGTGAAAGTATTGGTCAGGTTTCTAGCCAAACTTTAGCTAATTTAAGTGTGATTGACCGCGTGACAGAAACCCTTATTTTGCGCCCGCTTATTCAGCACGATAAGCAAGAAATTATTAATATTGCCCGTAAAATCGGCACCGCAGAAATGGCCGAAACCATGCCTGAATACTGCGGCGTAATATCTAAAAAGCCAACGGTGAAAGCTAAAATTGACGTTATTAAAGCCGAAGAAGAAAAGTTTGACTTTGATGTGCTCAATACTGTTGTTGAAAACGCGCGTATTATGGATGTGCGCGACATTGACGTAGAGGCTAAGCAAGAACTTAAAGAAGCTGAGTCGGTTGTAGATTTACCAGCGGGTGCGGTGGTTGTTGATATTCGCTCACCAGAGGAAGAAGATGCAGCGCCACTTGAGATTGACGGCATAGATGTAGTGCACTTACCGTTTTTCCGCTTAGCGACTAAGTTTGGTGACTTACCAAAAGATAAAGACTATTACCTGTATTGTGAAAGAGGGGTTATGAGCCAGCTGCAAGCGCTTATTCTTCACGAGGCAGGCTTTACGGGTGTAAAAGTTTACCGCCCGTAAAGGTTAAACGTAATTTAGAGCGTGGCTTATACCACGCTTTTTTTTGCCTGAATTTTAGCGAGTAGGGCATCGTTTAGCGGAGTACTGATATTTAATCGCTTACCTTGTTGGCTAATGTAGCCACAAATGGCGTCTATTTCGGTTTGCCGGTTGTGTGCTACGTCTTGATGCATTGAAGAGTAGTTTTCAGCGGTTAGCATCATTACGTTGTAAGCGTTGTTAAGCGCATCGGCCAGTTTAATATCAAGCTTTAAAGCATGGGCTACTTGGCATGCTTCAGTTAATAAGTTAAAAATAATGCTATTAAAATAAGGGGCACGTAACTGACCATTTTTAATATCATGCAGTGCGCTTAATGGGTTAATAGCAATGTTTACTAATAGTTTTTCAAACCGTAGCTGCTCAATATTAGTACAGTAGCTTAGCAGCGGTACGTTTTGCAATTGCTCGCACATTGCTTGGCGGTAACTGTGCGCGCATGGGTTACAGGCACCTAATATGCTTTTTCCTTCACCGGTGTGCTGTACTATAAAGTCGTTTGTTTTAAAACCGGCCATACTGGTGGTTAAAAAATACAACGCGTGTTGCTTATCAAGTTGCTCATTGAGCATTTCAACATTCCCCATACCGTTGTGCGACAAAATTAATACACTATTTGACGATAAAAAGGGTTTTACTTGCGTAAACGCCGATTGCACCTGAAAAGCCTTTACAGCAAAAATAACAATATCAAACACGGGCTGTTCACTCATTTGTGTGAGTGTAATGAACCGTGCATTAATTTTTTGCGAAGGCTGTTTTGCTTTGCAATAAAAACGCGTATTTGTAGTAGCTTTACGTGTTAAAACATGGACGTTATGAGCTTTAGATAAAAAATGGCTGAGCAATAAACCAATAGCGCCGTCGCCAATAATAAGAATATTAGCCATAAGGGTTCTTTTTTCGAGGAGTAAAAATGCTTCTTAGTAAAAAGTACGTGGCCGCACCGGCAAAATCAGCAACAAAATCACCTAACGAGGCTTGTCTGTAGGGAAGCGCATCTTGCATTATTTCTATTGCTGCACCGTAGCCCGCAAGCAGGAGTATTTGCGTGTACAGCGGTAATTTGAAGGCTTTATCCATAATGATGGCGAGTATAAAAAATATCCCAAAGTGGGCAACTTTATCAACATGTGGAAATAAGTTCGTAACGCCGCCTTTTATTTCTTTGGCAAATAAGAGGGTAAACACCACAATACTAATCAAAAAAACTGCTTGGTAAACACGCCTTGTCACGATAAATCCTAAAACCGCTTAAAAAAGAGGCTGCAGTATATCAAACTAAATTAGTATCGCACCTGAACAACTGGCAGAAAAATGTAAAGATTTATAATTTTAGCGTTATAATCTGCGCATAAATTTAGATTTAATAGTTAGGAGAACCCAATGCCTTCATTTGATATCGTATCAGAAGTAGAAATGAACGAAGCTAAAAATGCAGTTGATAACGCCAACCGAGAGCTTGAAACGCGCTTTGACTTTAGAGGTGTGGATGCATCAATTGAGTTAAATGATAAAACAATTAAGTTAAAAGCAGAGGCTGATCAACAGGTAATGCAATTGTTTGATATTTTAGCCGCTAAAATTTCTAAACGAGGTATGGACGTGGCAAGCTTAGATTTGCAAGATATTACTCGTGCTGGCAAAAATGTGTTTCGTAATGTTGTACTTAAACAAGGTATCGAAAAAGACATGGCTAAAAAAGTAGTTAAAGCCATTAAAGACTCAAAAGTAAAAGTACAAGCTGCTATTCAAGGTGAAGAAGTACGTGTGACGGGTAAAAAGCGTGACGATTTACAAGCCGCTATGCAAGTCGTTCGCACTGCAGATTTAGGTCAGCCTTTCCAGTTTAAAAACTTTCGCGATTAATTAGCTAAGTGCCTTTAGTATTTTAAAGTGAAAATTTAAATGTGTGGTTATTAAATGTATTAGCCACACATTTTACCCCGCCCTAATTACAGCCTTTATTTACTCGCAACCCTAAACCCCTTTTACCTGCGTAAAATCACTCTACTGTGCTTCCATACTCTTTGAACATTATTTAAATGCATTATTAAACCTGCTTAGCACGCAGTTGCGTATATTAGGCTATTCTTAATATCAATATTACTTAATAGTGACTGTTAAAGGCTTTAAATGCTTAAGTTTTTTATTTTTATAATGATCATTGTGTGCAGTAAGTTTAGTTATGCTAAGCCAATAAATGTAGATGTGTTGGTAGAGGACGGTTACTTTCCAATTATTATTAATGCTGAAAAAGAGCAAGGAGTAGCTCCAGAGTTTATTAAAATACTCAATGATTCTCAAAATGACTATAAATTTACGCTTAACTCTTTGCCTGTAAAAAGGCTCAAAAAGTGGGTGGAGTGGGGTGAGTTTGATGTGTTGTTTTTAATGGCTAAGCAATGGGTGCCCGAGGGATCAAGAAGCGCCTTACAGGAAACGAGTTTTTATGTTATTGCTAAAAATGAGCTGTATACGTTAGCACAGAACGCCCAAAAGCAAAGCTATTTCGACGACTTACATGATTTAACAAAAGCGGGGGTATTGGGGTATTCCTATCGTTTTGCTGATTTTAAAACTGATGCACAATATTTAAGTGAAGAACACCAAGTTAGTTTAACAATTGATGAGTTTAACGTTGTAAAAATGCTGCTATTAAAGCGAGCAGATGTAGGGGTTATAAACAATATTGCTTATCAATATTTTAAAAAGAATAACATTTTTAATATGGACCTACTTTATAGGAGCAATACACCAGATGCTATATACGATACTCACTTTTTAGTTAACCCTTCGCGCAGTAAAATTTCGGTAAAACAAATGGATAAGCTTTTAAATGCGCCCGAAATAAAACCAAAAATCACCGCGCTTTTAAGCTCATATGGCATAACCTCTAGCTTTACACAAAACAATTAATTTAGCTTTTAGCTATATAGACGTCCGTTGACATTTGTAAACAAACTGCTCACAATAACCGCCTATTTTCAAGGTGCTTGCTGTTTGCTAAATACAGGGTTTAAAGTATTAAAACTAACAGCAAGATAATCGGGAAGTTGGTGAGCCTTTATGATAAAAGCGATCCCAACACTGCCCCCGCAACGGTAAAGTATTAACGCATTTATGTGTTTACTGAGTCCGGAGACCGGCCTTGAAGTAATCTTACTTACTTAAATCTTTGCGGTGGGCAAAGATAAGGAACATCATGCTAAATAAAACAACTCTTGGCGTTGCTATCTCGGCTGCGTTGTCTTTTTCTGCCTCTGCTTCAGAAAATCCAATTGAAAAAATCACTGTAACCGCTAATAAATTTGAACAATCAATAAATAATGTTTTAGCAAGCGTTAATGTTATCAGTCGAGAACAAATAGACAAAAGTAATGTACGCGATTTACCAACCTTACTAAGCACACAAGTGGGTTTTCAAATTAATCCTAATGGGGGCTTTGGCCAAACGTCGGGCGTGTCTCTACGTGGTACGGGTTCTGGCGATACGTTAATTTTAATTGATGGCGTTCGCACGGGCTCAGCCACACTTGGCCAAAAAGCACTAAGTAACGTGCCGCTAAATAGTATTGAGCGAATCGAGATCATAAAAGGATCGCGTGCCGCTGTTTATGGCTCAGATGCCTTAGCTGGTGTTATTAATATAATAACGCGCGAAGCGAGCAATACCTCCCTTGATGCCACATTTGGCTCTAATACCTATCAAAACTACCAGCTTGCGGGCTCTGTTAAATCGGCTGCTGTGACTAGCGCTTTTAACGCCGGTTTTGAAAAAACAGATGGCTTTGACGCGCTGCAAGGTGTTGCCCCAGATGACGATGGTTACGAAAATAAGAATCTAGGTTTTAAAGTCAATTATGCTGACGCTCACTATGGTAATTTTAAGCTACTAGGTCAGTACAGCGAAGGTTACGCAGATTATGATAGCAGCTTTAGCCCTGCCACGAGCACAGTCGAAAGAGGGGACTTTAAAAACTATCAACTGTCGGCGAAGTGGAGCAAAAACTACACTAACCAATCTCATGCTCTTGAGGTTGCTTTTGCAACGGATGATTCTGACAGCACGTATGTCGATTTTTCTACAGGTGGGCCAACAACCAGTACGTTTATTACTAAACGTTCGCAAGTAGATTACAACGGCCAATACCGTTTAACTAATACGCTTAATATTAGCGGCGGCGTTAATTGGTATAAGGATGATGTATCACACAGTTCTCAAGCTTTTGATGAAGATAGCCGTGATGTATTAGCTGTGTTTGTTGGGGCTTACTACGACACCGATACTGTGCTTGCCAATTTAACTCTTCGCCAAGACGACGATGAACAGTTTGGCGATGAAACAACCTATACTGCGGCGGCCGGTTATCATTTATCTGAAAATTCAACATTTAGAATTAGTCAAAGCACGGGTTTTAAAGCACCTACGTTTAACGATTTATACTACCCAAATTTTAGTAATCCGGACCTGCAACCTGAAAAATCAACAAACCGCGAACTTGGTGTTAATGTTAATTTTGACAGTGCACAAGTCGATGTTGCAATTTTTAGAAACGATATCGAAGATAAAATTGATTACGATGCAAACTTTGCATTAGCTAATATAAACGAAGCTCGCTATGAAGGGGTTGAGTTTAGCCTTGCTCAACAAATTTTTGGGTTTGATAGCCGCTTTAATTTTGCGTACTTAAGTGCTGAAAATAAAGAAACCGGCGACGAGCTACGTAACGTTGCCAAGCGCACTGTTAATTGGGAAATCGCAAAGCAGTTTGGAGATTTTGATGCTCGCATTGATGTGCAATACCGCAGTGATCGCGAGGGGGCTGTAACGCGCCTAGGATCGTATACACTTTGGAACATAGCGGGCAACTATCAGCTAAACGATAGTATTGAGTTGTCGCTTCGTGTAGAGAACTTATTTGACAGAGATTACAATGTGGTTGACTCAAGAGCTGACTTTACAAGCGGTGAAGTCTACTACTATAACACCCCAGAACGTCGCTTTTTTGCAGGGGCAAGCTATCAGTTTTAATCGCGTTATTTAATATACAAAAGCCCGATTTATATCGGGCTTTTTAATGTGTGTTTAGAATCAATTTAACAACGCAAATTAGCTAGTCAGCTAAAAACGCTTTAAATACAGTTTCAAACTTGTGTAATTTAGGTGCTATTAAAACACTACAGTAACCTTGCTGTGGGTTTTCGTTGTAGTAATCTTGATGATAATGCTCTGCAGGGTAATACGTTGTAGCAGGGCTAACCTCTGTCACTATTGGCTCGCTAATATGATTTTGTAGCTGGGCTATCATCTCATTGGTTTGCTTTAATTGTGCATCGTTGTGGTAATAAACAACACTTCTATACTGTGTGCCAATATCGTTACCTTGGCGATTTAATTGTGTGGCATCGTGTAAGGTAAAAAACATGCTAAGCAGGGTTTCAAAGCTCACTACATCGCTGTCAAACTCCAGTTGAACAACCTCAGCATGACCTGTTGTACCTGAGCAAACCGATTTATATGTGGGGTTGTCGGTATTGCCGCCAGTGTAACCTGAGCTGACATTAAGTACACCCTTTACACGCCTGAATGCGGCGTCTATACACCAAAAACAGCCTCCACCAAATGTTGCTAGTTGTGTTGATGTGCTCATAAGTTGTCCTAATTATGTATGTTGCAGTATTACAGCGAGCATAAATTGATTGCGCCGCAACAGCAAGTTACGGCGCAGTCTAAGCTCAGTTAAGTTTCTTCGCTGTCTTTTAGCGGGTGAGAGTCGGCTTGCTTATTTAATTTTTGCTGCAAAAACTCGGGCGATTGTGTGTTGCGAGCTAGGGCATAGTACGCTGTAGGGACAACATACAGCGTTAGTAATGTTGATACTATAACGCCTGTAAATACCACCACACCAATTACCATGCGACTTTCTGCGCCTGGGCCCGATGCTAATACTAAAGGCACCGCGCTCATTACTGTGGTCAGAGAGGTCATTATTATTGGGCGCAGGCGTTGAGTGGCCGCTTGCAAAATAGCCTCGCTAAATTCAATGCCCTTATCGCGCAGTTGGTTGGTAAATTCGACTATTAAAATACCATTTTTAGCGCTTAATCCTATCAGCATTACAATACCAATTTGACTGTAAATATTGAGTGTAAGACCTGTGGCCCATAGGCCAAACATAGCGCCCATTAAGCCAAGGGGGACCGTAAGCATAATTACAAACGGGTGGATAAAGCTTTCAAATTGCGCCGCTAAAACTAAAAAGGTCACAGTCAGTGCAAGCACAAACACATAGGTCATAGCTGATTCGCCTTCGTAAAATAACTGCGATTCACCTTTGTAATCTACTGCGCCATCGATGTCGTTTTCCTCTGCGGCTACTTTGTTTAAAAAGTTAAGTGCTTGTTCAAGCGTATAGCCCTCTGCAAGGTTAGCGCTAAGTGTAATAGCACGCATACGGTTATAACGGTTTAAGCGTGATGCTGTTGCTTCTTCTTTTAAGCTGATAAGGCTATCTAGCGGAACAAGCTCACCACTGCGCGATTTAAGGTAAATATTTGAAATATCTGTAGGGTTTGTAAAGTCTTGCTTCGTGCCTTTTAAAATTACATCGTATTCTTCACCGCGGTCAATAAAGGTGGTTACGCGGCGCTGACCTAACATGGTTTCAAGGGTTGTGCCTACATCTGATACCGATACACCTAAATCAGCGGCTTTGTTTTTATCTATGCTGACCAAAAACTGTGGAAAGGTTTCTTTGTAGTCATGATCGATTCTTACCAAGCCAGGGTTCTTTTCTGCGCGCTCTATAATGCGGTCGCGCCAATCAGCAAGCTGCTCGTAATCGTTACCTTGCAGTACAAACTCAATAGGACGAGAAGAGCCTCCACCGCCAATACCACGGCGCATAATAGCAAAGGCACGTACGTCTGTTACCTCGGTCATTTTAGCGCTTATTTCATCCATTACTTCCCAGGTAGAGCGCTTGCGTTTATCCCAATCGGCCATACCTACAATGGCTACACCGCCACTGCCGCCCCAACCAGGAACACGCACTAGCACGCGGCTCAACTCTCCAGCCTCAGAGTAAGGCAGCAGGCGCTCTTCTATTTTTGCCATATTGGCAGCGTTATTTTCATAACTTGCGCCTTCAGGGCCGCTCATCATAATAAAAAAGGTGCCTCGGTCTTCTTTTGGTGTCAGTTCTGAGGGGACTTGTAAAAACAATGAATAGCTCACAAAACCAGCTAGCACAAGGCTTACCATAAGCCCCCATTTTTTGGTCATGTTTGAGGTGAGCGATTGGCGGTAACTGTTTTCAATTTTGCTAAAAACGCGGTCCATCCATTGGCTAAATTTACTTTCTTTTTCTGACGCTTTTAAAACTTTAGAGCATAGCGCAGGCGAAAGCGTAAGGGCCGTAATACTAGAGAAAAACACCGCGGCGCTTACAGCCATCGCAAACTCTGTAAATAAGGCGCCAATTCGCCCATCCATAAACACTAAAGGTACAAACACCGAAATAAGCACAAGTGTTGTCGCAATAATTGCAAAACCTACTTCACGGGCGCCTCTAAAGGCGGCTAATAGGGGAGGCTCGCCAAGCTCAATCCGACGGTGAATATTTTCAAGCATTACAATGGCGTCATCTACAACTAGGCCTATCGCTAGCACTAATGCAAGCAGGGTTAATAAGTTGATTGAGTACCCCATGGCAAGCAAAAACATAAAGCTGCCAACAAGGGCAACGGGCACTGTAACGGCAGGGATAAGTGTAGCGCGAATATTACCTAAAAAGATAAAAATGATTAACACCACTAATCCCATAGAAATGGCAAGCGTACTGTAAACCTCGCTAATTGACTCTTTAATAAAAACAGACGAGTCGTAGCTATCTTGAATAGTGGTGCCCTCTGGCAGGTTACGTTTTATTTTTTCAAGCTCACTGCGCGCGTTATCTACCACCGTTAACGTGTTTGCTTTAGCTTGCTTTACGATGCCTAGACCAATCATGTTACGGCCGTTACCACGGAACAGGCTTTCATCGTCGGCGGCTTCTAACTGTACGTCAGCCACTTCACCTAAGCGTACAAGATAGCCGTCTTCACCGCGTTTAATAACTAAGTTTTGAAAATCACGTTGATCTTTATAACTACGCGCTGTACGTACGGTAAAGTCGCGGTCGATAGATTCAATTTCACCTGCTGGTAGTTCTACGTTTTCACTGCGCAGGGTATTTTCGATATCGCTTGAAGTGATACCACGTGCAGCCATGGCTTGGCGGTTTAACCAAATTTTCATGGCGTATTGACGCTCACCGCCAATACGGACATTTGATACACCATCTACTACGGCTAATCGGTCGACAATAAAGCGTTGTGCATAATCGCTCAATTGCAACGAGTTCATAGTTTCACTGTTGAGTACAAACCAAGCAATAGGGCTCTCGTCGCTGTTTGACTTAGAGACCTCTGGCGGGCGTACTTGCTCTGGTAGGTTATCTAGTGCACGCGCAACTCGCTCTCGTACATCGTTTGAGGCTGCATCAATATCACGGCTAATATCAAATTCGATAACAATATTAGAGCGCCCGTTTCTACTTGAAGAGTTAATACTTTTAATACCTTCAATGCCCGATATCCTGTTTTCTAATATTTGCGTTATTTTTGTCTCGACTATTTCTGCCGACGCACCGGTATAGTCAGTACTAATACTGACAATAGGGGTTTCAATATCAGGGTATTCTCTAAGTGGTAGCATCGAAAAGGCTACCAACCCAAATGTAAGCAGTAGTAAGTTAATTACTATGGCAAAAACAGGGCGTTTGACACTCGTATCTGTAATTTTCACCGATTAACCCTCAACACTTACTTTGCTACCAGGGCGAATTTTTATAATACCTTCGGTAATTACTTGCACACCATCGCTAAGGCCTTCATCAATTGCTACCCACCCGTTATTTCTGCCAGCAACATGCACTTCTACCTTATTGGCAATGCCCTCTTTTACTTGGTACACATAGTGTTTATCTTGCAGTGGGATCACGGCTTTCTCTGGCACCATAAGCGCCTGATTACTACTGAGTTCAAGGGCGGTATTTAAAAGCATGCCAGGTCGCAGTAATCCTGATTTATTAGCAAAGCTTGCGGTTACTTCAACACTGCGGGTAACCGAATCAATACGGGAACTTATATGAGTAACTTTGCCGGTAAAGGTGTTACCTGGGTAGGCGTCATTTTGGGTATGTACTTTCATGCCAAGGCTAAGTTGAGATAAATATTTTTCAGGAACTTTAAAGTCAACTTTTATAATACTAATATCATCGAGCGTTGTAATAACTGTATCGCTGCTTACATAAGCACCGATAGATACTTCTCGTTTACCTAATAAGCCAGAAAATGGTGCAGTGATTAGTAGCTCGTCAAGTTTGGTTTTAGCGCTTTCTAGTTGTGCTTGCGTAGCATCTACACGAGAAAGTTGCTCTTCTAACAATGATTTAGCGGTAGATTGTGTGCGAGAAAGCTCGGTAAGGCGACTTAACTGGCGTTTCTCCTCTTTTAAGTTAATGTTTAACTCTTTTACTGCGTACTGCTCTTGTTTATTTTGTAATTGCACAAGGCGTTGGCCTTTACTAACTAAGTCACCATCTTCAAAATAAATGTGGGTGACATAATCGCTTTGTGCGCTTTTAATATAAATAGCTTGATTTGCACGTGCACTGCCTATGGCTTCAATCATAACGGTGTTTTCTTGAGACGATACCGTATGAGCGCTAACTCTTGTTGCCTTATTACTTGAATTAGATTGTTCACCATGGCTAGATGGTAAATATAGGTACACACTTAAAATAACAAGAAGCGAAATTAGAAATGGAAAAAGGGCTTTACCTGACTGTTTTGAGTACATCGTTTTCATACCTGAAAATAAATTGTAAGTATTGTACGAAATAAGACCGTGGAAAGGCGGTTATGTGTCTCATAAATTTGTGCGTTAGGCGTAAAAATTTATGAGACTAATTACTTGTTCCCATTTAACGCTAAAATTATGATAAAACAATGAAGCCACAAGCACAGTGTAAAACCTGTTTAACAATCAGAAAAATAATACTCTGGGGTATTGTTATGTTTTTATTCTATATGGCTTTTTACCAATATGGCTAAGCAAAATTCAATAATAAAATACAGAGCGCAAGGCTCACGCAATGGCATTGAAGTACTCTCTGTCGGCAGCATAGGTTTAGTATTTATTATGCTGTTTAATTTATTGCGCCCGGGTGAAATTAGCTTAATAGAAATATTTTTAGTCAGTATGTGCATAGCGGCTATCTTTATTGGTTTTTTAAAAACACAGGAGCCATATTATAGTTTACTACTTAGTGAGTACTTACTTGTGTATCAGCATAAGTACGGTCAGTGGCAGTTAAATGTCAGTAATCTGCACCACAGCGGTATTCCTAAGGTGGCTGACGGCCTTGAATACCTTGAATTAAACGCAGTGGGTTTAAAACTCAATGATATGGACGAATTTTTAAGCGCTATACATCCACGCATCGCCGGAAAACTACTGATAGAGCAACGTAATTTATTTATGCAAGCTGTTCAAAAACATTGCAAAAATGGCAATTGCCCATCAGAATGGTTAATAGAAGAGACACAATACACTTCACCTAAAGGATTTAGCTATACTGGACTCATAGCTATGTTTGCTAACAGAGCGAAGCACCTTGAGTTGTTAACGGGGTATAATTTACTGTTACCCGCAAGTGTATTAGAGACAGACATTTGGTCGTTTAGTGCCGACTTAAATAAATGGAAACGCGCACCTGAACGGTTTATAGCATCGCAAGTTGGACACTAAATGCGATAGTAGGAAAAATAATGAGCCAAGAAAGATCTTTTATTAAAAGTGGTCGCAATACCATCATCCATAAAGATAAAAAGCTTGATCTAGTCATTGTAAATGCAGAGCAGCACCCACGTATAAAGGTAACTCAAAATGGTTTAGAGCCGTTTAAAGAGGACCTACCTAAAAACCGGCGAGATGCCAAAGAGCGGTACCTTGAAATTGTTAATGTAAGTAGCGCGGATATTTTTGGCGAAGAAAAACAGCTATTGTTTATTCAGGCGCTTGATGGACGTGAATACAAAGTAGATTACTCTAAAATAGGCACTAAGCTGTTTGTGCGTATTCATCAAGATACGTATATGTAATACCAATGTACAATAATATTTAACCATTTTGCGGGGCTAAACGTGCCGCTTCCTGCGTTAAAAAATTTTCATTTCGGCTGCATGGATGCAGAAGCTCGCGCAATACAGGAACAATTGGCGAGAGCAACTAAATAGCGCATTTATTACCTAGTTATTAACACATATTTCCTGCCTCAAAGTAGATCACCTAATTAAGCGAATTGGTATAACTCTTAATGGCATCTTTATTGCTAGTAATTACTCTATAGTAATTATTTGACATTATAGGTGCGTTTTATGAAAGCGTTTGCTTTTGCTCCCCTTATATCTTGTTTTTTATTGGCTGCCTGTGGCGGTGGAGGCGGCGGTAGTGATGACTCTACTGTTGAAACTACGGTCAATGCAGGAAACGATCTTCAAGTTGTAGAAAAAACAGAGTTTACCATTACCGCGCAAGGCTCACCGGCAGACGGTACCTTTACTTGGCAGCGCGTTAGCGGCCCGTCAGTGGACGGCTTTCCGCTTGAAGGTGCAGAGCAAACTATTACAGCTCCCGATGTTAAAGCCGATAGTGAACTTGTACTATCTGTAAGCTATCAAACAGATAACGGCAGCTTAGTGAGTGACAATGTGAGTATATTTATTACTTCAAGCAACCAGTTACCACTTGCTGTTGTGAGTCAAATAGCTCCTGAAACACTGCCTTCGACCTATAATGATACCGTAACTTTAAGCGCTGAAGAGTCGAGCGATCCAGATGAAAACGGTCAAATTAATAGTTATCAGTGGGAATTAATTTCAGGCCCCGATTTAGATGTAACCGACTTTGATAATTCAACGGTAAGTTTTAGCCACCCGCTGCTTGAGTCAAATACTAATTTAGTGTGGCAGTTAAGCGTTACCGATGACGAAGGCGGCGAGGCAAGTACTGAATACAGTATGACACTCAATAAAACAGACGAGCTGGTTGTGGCTAATGCCGGAGATGACCAAAACGTTGAAGAATTTGAGGAAGTAACCTTAGATGCAAGTGAAAGTGACACCCTAACAGATACGTTTTCATGTAGCTGGCAACAATTAACAGGCAATGCCGAAACACTGGCAAATACTAGCCAATGTACCACGACATTTTTTGCCTCCGACGTTGATTTAGATACCACATTGAGCTTTGAAGTCACTGTTACTGATTCTAAAGGGCGCACTGACATCGATACCGTATTTATTGATGTATCTCCAAAAGCATTAGGGTTAATCAACGACAGTGGCCTAGGCGAGTGTTATAACAATACCCAACGTATCAATTGCCAAAGTAGTGATTTTCCAGGACAAGATGCAGAGCTTGGCCGAGACAGCTTTGCCAATCAACTCGATAAAGCAGGCCAAGGTAACCTTGCCTTTGACTACACTAAGCTAAATCAATTTGCTGATGAAGTAGCTGATGATAGTGACGACTTTACTTGCATTCGCGACAACGTAACGGGGCTTGTATGGGAGGTTAAAAGTGTAGAGTCAGGTACATTACCTAATACCACCTTGCGTGATGGCCAAAATCATTACTTTTGGGATTTAGGCACGACAACCTTTACCGATACCAGTACCGCAAATACCACCTGCCCAGATGATACAAGCTGTGGTGTGCAAACCTATATAAATGAAGTGAACGACTTAGACTTTTGCGGCGGTACCAATTGGCGCTTACCGACTTACACTGAGCTCTTGAGCTTAATAGATTACGGCAAGCAGGGCGAAAACGTATTAATTGATGAAGCGTTTTTCCCTAATATGCCAGCAGCAGGCGCTATAGATGATGTTAATTTACCGTACTGGACATCACAAACTGCAGCCGATGGTACCAGCTTATCGCAAGCGTACATTATAGATATGAGTAATGGGAATGACTTAGCTTACCCGAAAGAAAAATACGCGTATGTACGCCTAGTCAGAAGCCGATAGGAGAAAACCATGAAAACACGCATATTATTTTCACTGGCTGTGTTTAGCGCCAGCTTTCAACTAGCCGCAGCGCAAACGTGTTACGACGGGGCAGATACTACAACACCCACTACGCGCTTTACCCTTAATGATGATGGCACAGTATTAGATACCGAAACGGGCCTGATGTGGCAGCGCTGTAGCTATGGGCAAGTTTACGATAGCGACACCGAAACGTGCGCTGGGTCTACACCATCACTGAATTGGCAAGAAGCGCTTAGAGGAGCAGAAAACGACACCACTGCTGATTATGATGATTGGCAGGTGCCTAATATTAAAGAGCTTGCCAGTATATTAGAACACAGCTGTACCGAGCCGAGTATTAACGAAGAGGTGTTTTTAGGCACTAAATTGCAAAACTATTGGACTAATACGTCAGGCGTTAGCACGATGAGCTCAGCATGGGTTTATCAGTTTGATAGTGGGCTCAATAGTTTACATGCTAAAACCAGTGACGTGTATTTACGTTTAGTGCGTTACGAAAACTAGGGCCTGTTGACCTTTTAGGGTTATAATTTGTTCAATCTAAGGGCCATTTAATCGCGGCGCGAGGTTTGTAACCTAGTGGGCTCGATAACTGCTCCTGCGTTATTCTAATGACTTAGATCCATGTAAGAATAAGTAAAAACTGAGTAAAGCTTCCGCGCCCTGCTCACGCCCTTACCTACATCCATGTAGGCAACAAAGAGGAAATAGCCCTTAGGCAGAACCCTTTGGGCAGCGCCTGTTTAGCATTTATACGTCGTTATCGCCTATTTATGGAGAACAACCACACTACATAGGCTCTGCCTTGCCTAAATACCAAACAGGCTGCTGCAAATTCAACCTCGAAAGGTCAACAGCCCCTAAGTATATGAAATAGCCAACACGTGGCGTTAATATAAAGGCGTCGCTAAATTTAGCGACGCTTTTTGTTTTACATAAATTTACGATATTTCAATAATAAAGCACATACAACGTTGTTACTTTGTCATTTTTTTTGCCATTATAGGCCGAGTTTTAAAAACGAAGGAACATTGCGGTGTATTTAAGCTACTTTGGCTTGAGCGAAAAGCCATTTTCGATCTCGCCCAACCCCCATTATCTATTTTTAAGCGAACGCCATAAAGAGGCACTTGCCCACTTAACCTATGGTTTAGGCGAAGATGGCGGGTTTGTATTGCTCACCGGCGAAGTGGGAACAGGCAAAACCACCATTACCCGCAGTATGCTAGAGCAACTACCAGAGAATACCCAAGTTGCGATGATCCACAATCCGGCGTTGTCGGAGCTTGAGCTTTTGGCCAGTATTTGCGATGAGCTAAACATTACTTACGATGTTCAAAATGCCACCCTTAAAAGTTTAACCGACATTATTAAGCAGCACCTAGAGGCTAATAATAAAGCGGGCGGGCATACAATTTTAATTATTGATGAAGCGCAGCTTCTTGCTCCCGATGTACTTGAGCAGTTACGACTGCTAACTAACATAGAAACTGATCATAAAAAGCTGTTACAAATTGTTTTAGTGGGGCAACCAGAGCTTCAGGCATTATTAAAACGCACAGAGCTTAGGCAATTAGCACAGCGAATTACAGCACGGTATCATTTATTGCCGCTCACCCAAGGGCAAACGGTTGCCTATATAAAGCACCGTTTACATATTGCGGGGTGTGATAAAGGCGTGTTCTCGCTCGATGCTATGCAAGCTGTGCATCAGTTAACTGGCGGCATTCCACGTTTAATGAATTTAGTGTGTGAGCGGGCGTTAGTTGGGGCTTTTTCTAAGCAGCAGCTTATTGTTGATAGTGATATTGTTAAACAATCAGCGCAAGAATCACTGCCTATGGACTTTGTGGCTACGCAGAGTAATGAACTTAAATCCACAGGCCATGTTTATTATTACTTAGCATTTGCTGCTTTATTTGCAGTGGGTGTTGGTATGTCGTTTATTATATAGTTAGGTAATTTATGTCTTATTTATTAGATGCATTAAAGCAATCTCAACAAGCAGATATGAGCGCCGAGCAATATGATTTGCAGGCAGCGCAGTTAAAACAGCAACACGCACTCACGCGTTATAAAAAGATGGTGTGGCTACTTGGCGGCGCAATTGCAGCGTTTATTGCTATAGCGGGTGGATTTACGGCGGGTAAGTGGTTTCAAACCAGTGCACTACTAAAAGCAAGCCAGCCGGTTGATGTTGTTAGTACTGATAGTAAAAAACAAAAACAAGTTGCAACAGATGAGCCAATTACAGCGCAAAATGAAGCCGCAAAGCCTGTAAAGTCACCTTCTACAGAGGCTGAAAAAAATAGCAATAAAGCCACTATAGAAGGGCAGTGGGTGTATGTGCAAACACCAACAGGTGTACAAAAAATGTTGCTTACCCCACAAGGGCAGTATATCCCTATTAATGATAACCCGACAAAGCAACAAGCTTACAATGTGCAAACCCCTATAAATGCTAATGGCTATAGTCAAAATGCGTTTAATCAGCCGACTTACAATGCACAGTTACCTAACACGCAAAACTATAATCCGCTTGCTTATAATGCACCCGGCCAAAACACACAATTTATGCAGCCGCAAGCACAAAATACCAGCTCAGCAGGTTTAGATATGAGCAAGTACAAAGTGCTCGGAAAACCATTGAATGGTGAAAATACTCCAAGTACGCAAGTGCCGCAAAGTAGTCCGGAGCTTGATGCTGTACCGAGCAAATTAAAAGACGCTTTTGCACAAGCAATCAAAGACTCGCAGCAGGAGCAGGACTACGAAGTAACGCAGGCTTCACGCAGCTCCTCGCGAGTAGAACCTATTGAGCTATTACCCGATGGTTTGCAAACTATGTTGCCGAGCATTAAATATCAAGCACACATATATTCTTCAAGTGCGGATAAGCGTTGGATAAAGCTTAACGGCCGTGAGTTACACGAAGGCGATAATATAGGTGCGCTAAAAGTGCGCGAAATTACCCCAGAGCAAAGTGTACTAGACTTTGATGGCTATGAATTTAGCTTAAAAGCTCTGCAAGACTGGCCACAGTAATATTGAACTATTAAAAAGCCGCCGTAACGCGGTTTTTTAAGGTAAAATCGAATTTTTATAAAAGCGTTCTAAATCAATATTATAATCAGCTGGTTTAACTGTCGATTCGAGTACGTCAGCTGTTTTTTTATTGGCTAAGTCAATATCTTGTACTTCGGTATAGCGGCTATGCTTTGCGCTATAGAATGTTTTTACCACAGGTTTTAAAGGAGTCGTTGGGTTGCTTTCGGTTACTAGGCCTACTTTTTGGCTTGAAAGCTTAACTAAGGTACCTACCGGGTGAATGCCAATACATTGAATAAATTTAGTGAGTAGTTCACCATCAAAGCTATCGGGGCAGCCATCTTTTAAAATTTTAAACGCTTTAATGGGCTCCATGCCTGCTTTATAGACACGTTCTGCTGTCAGTGCATCATATACATCTACAATAGATGCCATGCGTACGTATTGGCTTATCTCATCGCCTTTTTTGGCAAACGGGTAGCCTTTTCCATCTAAACGCTCATGATGTAGGCCGGCAATATCTACAGCAATACCTGTTAATCCTGCTTCTTCCAAAATTTGTTTTGAATGCAAAGCATGGTTTTGCATAATTTTAAATTCGTCATCACTTAAGCGGCCCGGTTTATTGAGCACTTCGTCAGGGGTTTTAATTTTTCCTATGTCATGTAACAAAGCACCTGTAGTAAGCTCTACAATAATATCGCGCTCTATGCCTAAGTGCTTTGCAAAAATCCCCATTAATATAGATACATTAATAGAATGCTCAAGTAAGTATGCATCTTTTTGGCGCATTTGTGTTAAGCAGGCTAGGGCATCTTGGTTTCTAAAAATTGAATCCATAAAACCACTGGCAAGCTCCTTAAAAGGCGCTATGTCTATATCTCTGCCCGCTTTTATATCGCCAAAGGCCTTTTGTTGAAGTGTTTTAGCTTCGTCGTAGAGCTTTTTAGCTTTGCCCATTTCTTGTTCGCTACTGTGAACTTTAAGCCATGGATCGCGTTTTTTAATATCAGCCTTAGGCGTTGGCGTTGGGGCTTGGGTGTCGGGCTCGGATGACGTTAATGTTTTATCTGGATCTATCTCTATTTCTAAAATGCCCGCTTTTTTGAGCTTATCAATACCCGCCTGAGTTTTAACCCAGCCTTGGTTTTTAATTTTAATGCGCCCAGTTTGCTTTGTAACACTTTGTACAAACATGCCAGGCTGTAATTGCGAAATAGAGATAACGTTCAATTTTCTTACTTCTATAAGGGGTCTTTGTTTAAATTAGCATCATTATACGTTGCAACGTAAAAAAAAAGGCACTTTTAAGTGCCTTTTTTTTCATTTTTAGTTAATTAGTATTAGATGGTTATTCGTCATCTTCTACTAGGGTCATCAGTGAGGTATTACCGCCAGAGGCAGTGGTATCAATACTGATCGTTTTTTCGGTAATTAAGCGTTTAATTAACGTATCGTAATACTCTGAAGTAATTACTGGCAAAATAGCGCCTTTACGCTGTGCAAGTTGTTGGCTGAAGTAACCTAAACGAGACGAACGTGCAGCAACCACCGCACCCGCTAAGTGAGGGTGAGCCAAAATAGCTTGAAGCTGGTTAGGTTTTGCAACCTGGAACACGCCCTCTGCAACGCCTGTGGCAATAAACTTGTCTTTAAAAGCTACCGCCTCATCATAAAACAGCTCCGATGCTACCGTAATTACTGTATTACCAGCAGCTAGTGCTGTAATAATTGACAGCGCCCAAAAGTTAAATGACGTGCTTTTATCTGCATAACACACCACACAACCACGCGCTTCAAGATGCAAGGTGTTTGACTCACCAGTCGGCCCAGGCAATGTAGTGAACTTACGCATGTGTTTTTCGAGGCGGTTTAATTGTGCACGCGCTTCTGAAAGCGTTAACGCTAAATCATCCGCTAAATCATCAATGATTTCGACCGTTGCGACTTTAGCAAGTAACTGACGAACAGCTGATACACGGTCGTTTAGCGGCGTTGCACGCCAAATTTTCTCATCGCGCATTGAGTTAGCCATTAGCTTTTTAACTTGCTCATTTGCACCGCTGTAATGGTGTAAATCAAGCTCATCTGGCGTTAGGTTAGTCATTTGCACGTTATCAGGTGATGCTTTCTCTTTTACTAAACGCTGCAGGTAGTTAGGACCACCGGCTTTAGGGCCAGTACCAGATAAACCACGGCCACCAAACGGTTGCACACCTACAATGGCACCAATCATATTACGGTTTACGTATACGTTACCCGCACGCGACATTTTAGCTAGGTACTCACAACGCTCTTCTATACGAGAGTGAACACCCATTGTTAGGCCGTAACCTGTGTTATTTATTTGGTCAATTACGTTGTCGATATCATTCGCTTTAAAGCGAATAATGTGTACACATGGACCAAATACTTCACGCTTAAGTACTGATAAATCTTCGATTTCGTACAAACGAGGCGCAAAAAAGTAGGCACCGTTTTGCGTGTTGTCAGGGATCTTACACTCGTAATGAAGTGTTGCATTACCTTTTAAGTATTCAACATGCTCATTTAGCGTTTTAAGGGCTTTTTCATCAATTACCGGGCCTACATCGGTAGAAAGCATTGACGGGTCCCCAACATGCAGCTCTGCCAGCGCACCTTTAAGCATTTCAATAATGCCATCAGCTACATCTTCTTGTATAAATAATACACGCAGTGCTGAACAGCGTTGACCAGCACTTTGGAAACCTGAGCTTATTACATCATCCACAACTTGCTCTGGCAGCGCTGTTGAATCAACAATCATACAGTTTTGGCCGCCGGTTTCTGCTATTAACGGTACTTGAATATCGTTACGCGCAGCGAGAGTTTGTGAAATAAGTGTGCCGGTTTCTGTAGAACCAGTAAACATAACAGCTTGTATACGCTCATCAGGTACAATTGTTTTACCCACTTCAGAACCGCGGGCGATTACTGGCTGCACTACATGCTCTGGTAAGCCAACCGAAAGCATTAATTCAATAGCACGAAGTGCAATTAAGCTTGTTTGCTCTGCAGGTTTTGCAATAACTGTATTACCCG
Organism: Pseudoalteromonas sp. P1-13-1a; assembly: GCF_001401875.1. NCBI lineage: Bacteria > Pseudomonadati > Pseudomonadota > Gammaproteobacteria > Alteromonadales > Pseudoalteromonadaceae > Pseudoalteromonas > Pseudoalteromonas sp. P1-13-1a. The sequence continues at coordinate 78,939 of NZ_LKDV01000009.1, forward strand.
TAACGATTGCTGCAGCTACTTGGCCTAAGAAAATAGCAAGCGGGAAGTTCCATGGGCTGATACATAAAATTACACCGCGGGCTTCAAAACGTTCATCGCTAGCTAGTTCTTCTGCGCGGGCAGCGTAGTAGCGACAAAAATCAACAGCTTCACGTACTTCATCGATACCATCTTGTGCAATTTTACCGGCTTCTTTAATACATATAGCCACAAGTTCATCGTGGTGGCGCTCTAAAATATCCGCTACACGACGTAGTAAATTAGCACGCTCTTTTACAGATGTTTGCGACCATGACTCAAATGCCGCTTCAGCATTGGCTAAAATATCTTTCATCTCATCGCTAGATTGCAGTTTAACGTGGCCGATGATTTCGTTATGATTTGCTGGGTTTTTAACCGCTAATGCGCCTTGTGGTACTTGGCTTTGATCAATTAAGTGCTCATTAAACCAGCTTTCAAGATTTTCTTTGAACGGGGTAATGGCATTAATGTCTGTTAAGTCCATGCCTTTTGAATTAGCGCGTTCATCGCCGTATAAGTCAATTGGCATTTTAATTTGCGTATTGTACTTATTGCGTAAACCTTGCAATGTTTCTACAGGGTCTGGAAGTAACGACTCAACAGGCTTAGTCGTATCTACAATGGCATTTACAAACGACGAGTTAGCGCCATTTTCAAGTAAACGACGAACTAGGTAGGCAAGTAAGTCTTCGTGTTGGCCTACTGGAGCATACACACGACATTGAATTTTTTCCTCATTTACGATTTGGTCAAATAAAGATTCGCCCATACCGTGTAAACGTTGGAATTCAAAACCGGTGTTATCGCCTTTAGCAACTTCTAAAATAGTGGCTGCAGTGTAAGCGTTGTGTGTTGCAAATTGTGGGTAAAGCACATCACGCGCTTCGAGCATTCTAATAGCACAGGCTTTGTAAGATACATCGGTCGTTGCTTTACGTGTAAATACAGGGTAGTGCTCTAAACCATCTTGCTGAGTGGTTTTGATTTCGGTATCCCAGTAGGCACCTTTAACTAGGCGCACCATCATTTTACGGCCTACGCGAGTAGCAAGCTCAGTTACCCATTCAATAACAAAAATAGCGCGCTTTTGATACGCTTGTACGGCCAAGCCAAAACCTTGCCAGTTACCTAAATCTTCATCGCTAAATACCGCTTCAATAACATCTAACGAAATATCTAAGCGGTCAGCTTCTTCTGCATCAACCGTAAAGCCAATATCGTATTGTTTAGCTGCAAGCGCCAGCTCTTTAAGTTTAGGCACAATTTCGGCCATCACGCGCTCTTTATGCGTGAACTCATAACGTGGATGAATAGCAGAAAGTTTAACGGAAATACCTGGGCTTTTAACTGGGCCACGGCCATTTGCTGCTTTACCAATGGCATGGATTGCGTTCATATAGCTGTCGAAGTAACGCTTGGCATCTTTCATTGTGCGCGCGCCTTCGCCTAGCATGTCATATGAGTAAACGTAGCCTTTTTGCTCTTTTTCGGCAGCGCGTTCAATGGCCTCATCAATGGTGCGACCCATAACGAACTGCTTACCCATAATTTTCATGGCAAAGTTTACAGATTTGCGAATAACAGGCTCGCCTAAACGACCTATGGTCTTTTTAAGCATGCCAAATTGCTGTTCTTTGGTTTTATCTGTGTAGTTAACCATTTTACCGGTTACTAATAATCCCCATGAAGAAGCATTAACGAATAAAGAATCGCTGCTTCCTAAATGAGAACTCCAATCACCTTTAGCAAGCTTGTCACGAATTAACGTATCTTGCGTGGCTTTGTCTGGTACGCGAAGTAGGGCTTCGGCCAAACACATTAACACTACACCTTCCTCACTAGAGAGTGAGAATTCATTTAAAAGTGCGTCTACACCGCTTTGACCGTCTTGGTCTTTTCGAATGTTTAAAACAATCTGGCGAGCTCTTTCCCACGCACGGCTACGTGCTTTAACACCTACTTCTGCAAGTGGTAAAATATGATCAATAACGGCATTTTCGTCAATGCGGTAAAAATCACGAATTTTCTGTCTTGTAGGACAGGTTGTTGTCAAATCGCCATTGAATAACATAAGCAACCCTCAGGAATGTTAATATGTAAACAGTAGAACAAAATTATGCGCTTGTGCCGCTAGGCTAAAGCAAACTTGCTACTAATAAATTACCAGTGATGTAATGCGTGCATTCTAATTAAATTTCAGCAGAATATGCTGGTTAAATTTCGCGATTTACGATAATTTACAGGGCATATTTTCAACTTATCCGTATAAAATTCTGTATGACAAGTCCAAATAGATTACGCCTGCTTGATCGTATCGATTTAGCAATATTAGACGTTCTTCAAAAGAACGGCAGAATTTCTAATGTTAACCTAGCAAAACAGGTTAATTTAAGTCCTAGTCCATGCCTTGACCGTGTTAAGCGGTTAGAGCAAGAAGGCTATATAGAAGGGTATTTTGCAAAGCTTAGCGAACAAAAGCTGAACCAGAGCTTAGTGGCGCATGTGCAAGTATCGCTGGTGGCATCTAACACGGCTGTATTTAAAGTGTTTAAAGAGCACATACTTAAAATTGAGCAAGTTGTCGAGTGCGATATGGTAGCGGGCGGGTACGATTACCTGCTAAAAATTAGGGTCTCAGATATGGATGAGTACCGACAAGTGCTAGGAGATTTGGTCGACATTCCGGGGGTAGGGACTCACCATACTTATATGGTCATAGAAAAAATCAAGCAAGACCCTGGTTTACGTTTGGATATTTAAAATCCATATGCTTTTTGCAATAGCCTACACACACATTAAAAAAGCACCTAAGGGTGCTTTTTTTAGTGGTTAGCTCAAAATAAGCTAATAAAAGTGTAGGTTAATTATGCCCACCCTTCGTAGCGCTTACGGCGTGAAAGTACAACGGTAAGAATAATACCTAAAAATAAACCTATAAAGGCAATAGCGCCGCCATAAGTTAATAGCTGACGTTTTTCTTTTGCTGTGGCTGCTTGTTTTTGCGCACGTTCTTGCTCAAGCGTTGTTTGCAGCTCAGTAATTTGTTGGTTAAGTAGTTTGTTTTGATTGGTTAAGCTTTGATTGTGCTTTTGTAACTGCGGGAGCTCAACTTGTGCTTGGCGCAATTTATTTTGAACACTGCTCATTTCACTACTGAGCGTTTGATACTGCTGGTGAAGCCCCGGAGTTTTCGATATAAATTTAGATTCAACCCAACCTTCACGGTCTTTATCGTCTTTGATTTTTATAAAGCCGTTTTCTTCTTTTGATAGCACGGATAATTTAGTGCCCGCATCTACAGAGCCAAGTAAGCGGTAGTTTTTACCTGCACCAGAGCGCATAAAGGTATATAGATTGTCGATTATATAAGCTGTGTTTGCATCTGATGAGTTGGCTGTTTGAGCTTCTTGAGCTTGGCTTATAAACGAGGTGGCTGTTAAAAGTAGCCCTAGTAAACAGTGTTTTAGCATTTATCTACCTTGTTAGTCTATCCGTGTCCGTTGTGGTTGTGAGTAAGATTTTCACATAAGTAGTGAGATAGTATGGATTAAACGCGTTAATAGCAAGGTTGATATTGTAACCCGATAATGGCATAGCTCAGTCAAAAAGGTTAAAAAATTTGCAAAATGAGGTGGCTTTGTTTATTTTGAGCACTTATTTATTTTAAAGGTAATCCTCAACCCTAATGGATACTGAGATAGAACTGAAGTTTTTGGTATCAGATGCCGTTGTTCCACTGATCCCCTCGCTAATCACACAATTTGCTAAAACGGTTATTAATAAACCTTCACGTAGTTTGCAAAATGCCTATTACGATACTCCAAGTAGAGAGCTAAGAGCCCTGGATATAGGTTTTAGAACGCGCTGTGCCGACGGTAAATGCGAACAAACCATTAAACTTGCTGGCGAAGTTGTGGGCGGACTTCACCAACGCCCTGAATATAACTTGCCGATTGAATCAAGTCGCCCTGATTTATTAGCTTTTAATAATGCTATTTGGCCTCATGGTATGCAAGTTAATGCTATTAGCGATAATTTATATCCTATTTTTAGTACTAACTTTATTCGTCGTACATGGTTAATAGAAACCCCCAACGGTGCAAAAATCGAAGTCGTGCTCGATAAGGGCGAAATAGCTGCATCGGGTAAGGTTGATATTATTAGCGAGCTTGAAATAGAGCTTGTTGAGGGTAATAGAGACGAGCTATTTGCTTTGGCAGATAAACTTGTTAGTCAAAATTGTATCCGCTTAGGTCTTTATTCAAAAGCAGCTAGAGGCTATCGTCTAGCCGATGAAACACCGCTTAAGCCGAGTAAGTCGATAGGGTTTGTAAAATTAAAAAAACAAGCAACCCAAGAGCAAGCGCTGATTGAAGCCATGAACTTTGGTATTCGCTTTGTGCAAAAGCATGAGCAGTGTTACTTTGACAAGCCCAGTTTAAAAACCCTCAAACGCGTGACTGACGGCATTAGTTTAATTAGACACAATTTTTGGTTGTTCGACGATATTGTAAGTAAAGAGAGTACTGAACAGTTAAGAACAGAGCTCAAGTGGTTGTTAAGTGAATTAGCCTGGGTTGAAAATGCTATTCAGTTAAAAACGTATACATCTAAGCGCCACGCATTTTATAAAAAGATAAATGCAGCGCCAGCATTAGCGCAAGTTATTAACGATTTAAAAGAGCTTCAACCGAGTATTGATGATATTAATGCTTTGTTTCAAAGTGCGCGTTATAATCGGTTACTGCTGTTGCTTACTACTTGGTTAGTAGACAAGCAATGGCGTAAATTTTGGGGCCAAACCGAGCTTAAGGCAGCAGAGCTGCCTGTGGCTAAAATTGCTAAACGCTTATTTAATAAAGATTGGCAAAATTTAGATAAGTTACTCCCTAAGGAGCAAACGCTTACGGTAAAAGACTATTTAAGTTTACGCCCGCAATTAGAAAACAGTTTATTAAGCGGTAATTGCTTAGGCGCACTGTTTGACAAAGAAGCGCGTTTAGAATTTCGGCTACCGTGGTTAGATATTTCTCATGGTATGTATGAGCTCAGCACGCTGGAATATTTAAAACAGCTTTGCGGCGGGCAAGAAGATGAGCAATTGGCTAAAATTCAACAGTGGCTAGATCAGAAGTCGGATTACTTAGTCAGTGCTATGGAGCAAAGCCGTTTAGCGTCTTTTGATATAGAGCCTTATTGGCAATAATACCTTGTAGCAGGTGTTGCAGCATTAACACCTGCATTAACTATTTTTGTTACCTTTTTTAAACTCCCTTAATTAAATAACCTCCTAATTTCTACGTAATAAAAATGGTGTGTTAGGCACTCGTTAACTATGCTTATAGTCATAAACCTACAACGGTAAGACTAATATGAAGTGTAGTGTTGTTTTGCTTTTTTTATTCAATAGTATGGGGGTCTATGCTCAAACCTTCACTTTTGGTGTAGTTCCGCAATATGAGCCTCAAAAATTGACTGCAATATGGCAGCCTTTTCTTAATAAAGTAACCGAAAAAACGGGCGTGCAGTTAAAGCTTGTAACAGTGGAGTCAATTCCGGTTTTTGAGCAAGGTTTTGCACAAGGCGATTACGATTTTGCTTATATGAACCCATGGCACAGTGTTATTGCCTTCGACAAGCAAGGTTATTTACCTATAGTGAAAGATGCTGCGCGGCATTTGCAAGGGGTATTAGTAGTCAATAAAAACAGTAATATTGAATCCGTTAAGCAGCTTGAAGGCGCTGAAATTGCTTTTCCTGCACCTAATGCATTGGGCGCTTCTTTATTGATGCGTGCTGAGCTTGCTTTGTTGTATGGTTTAACAATAAAACCTGTGTATGTACAAACCCACTCATCTGTTTATTTAAATGTGGCCCTTAATGCAACACCTGCAGGCGGTGGGGTGATGGGCACATTAATGCAGCAGCCTCAAAATCTACAAAAAAAACTAAAAGTTATTTACAAAACGCGCAAGGTTAATCGCCACCCCATAGTGGCTCACCCTAATGTAAGCCCTCAAGTACAAGCGCAAGTTCAACAAGCTATTATAGAAATAGGCAGTAACCCTAATCAAAAACACTTATTAGCGGGGATCCCAATAATTAACCCAAGTAAGGCAAGCATTGACGATTATAAACAATTAACGCAATGGGGCTTACGCTCGTTTTATGTTGAAAATTAACTGGTGGCGTAGCTTACGATGTCAAAGCTTTATAGCCGTTATGGCATTTGGCTTGTTATTGGTTTGCTTATTTATATTTTACGCTTTGCCAGAACAAGCTAAGTGGGTAAACGATGGCCTTTCTAGCGCAACTCAGCGCTCTTTACAGCAATTATCGACTTCAATCAAAACGCCTTTATTGACCCGTCAATACGCTCAGCTGTATGAGCAAATAGACGCACAACTTAATACAAACCCTAATTGGAAAGCTATTAGGGTAGTAGACTCGGCTACAGGCAATCAATTATACCCTTTAGATGAGTGGCAACCGCTAGATCAAAAAGGAAATGTTACCTTAAGTGAGCGTATTATCTTTTTAGATAAGCCTTTGGCTGAAATTACACTCATCGTTAATTTTGAAAACGCAATAAGTGAAGCGGCAAAGCTACATTACACGTTAATTTATATTCAGTTTTTTATACTTGTGGTGTTTTTTATAGGCTTAGCTTGGTTAGTCGATTATAGAATTACTAGCCCTTTACGAGCACTGGAGGACGCTTTTTCTAAACTGGCGAAGGGAAATTTTGATTGTCACATTCATGTACAGCAGCAAAATGAAATTGGCAGCGTTATAAATGCTTTTAACAAAATGGCCAGTGAGGTGGCGAATAATCACCAAAAAGTAAATGCATTAAGAATTCAAGCTGAGTCGGCTAGTAAGGCTAAATCTGACTTTATGGCAAGTATGAGTCATGAACTTAGGACGCCTTTAAACGCCATTTTAGGGTTAGCGCAGCTATATCAATATGACAGTAAAGCAACCAACGTACACAAAGACAATGCGCAAAGTATTTATCAAGCTGGGGAGCATTTACTTTTATTAATAAACGACGTGTTGGACTTAACGTCTATTGAATCGGGGAATATGCAGTTTAATTTTGAATATGCTCCTGTTAAAGACATGCTACAGCACAGTATTGAAATGGTGAGCGAACTTGCCAGAGTAGAACTTGTGACTATTAACACCCATCATATTGAATCCCTTAATGGCGTTTATTTATATGTTGATAAGCGTCGATTTAAACAGGTGCTGCTAAACTTGCTCTCCAACGCAATAAAATACAATAAAGTGCGCGGTAAAATAGATATACGCTGTAAAACTGTTGATTCTAGCCGCTGTAAAATTGATATTGAAGATACAGGTTGTGGTTTTTCAGAGGATGATATTTTAAGGCTTTTCAAACCCTTTGATAGGCTAGGGGCAGAGAGCAGTAAAACACATGGTACGGGCATTGGTTTGGTGATTACTAAAGAGCTTGTAGAGCGTATGCAGGGGCAGCTACAAGTACATAGCAAAATTAATAAAGGCGCGTGTTTTACCATTAGTTTTAATAGCTTTAAAGAAAGCACGTTAACGACTACAAAAGTTGACGAACCACTCAATCATTCCAGCCGTTCTCCCGCCACCTCCGCTACAGGTAAACTCCCCGTATTAAATGTGCTGGTGGCAGAGGATCAGCTTACCAATCAGCAGGTCTTAAAGCAGCAATTGACTATGCTTGGCGTTGACTCAACGTTTGCAAATAATGGTGAGCAGGCGTGGCAAATGTTGCAAGATAAGTGCTTTGATATGCTACTTACCGATATTCAAATGCCGCTGTTAAACGGGCTTGAGCTGGCAAAAAAAATACGCAAAAACACACAGTTCAATGAGCTAATAATTATTGCTGTTACGGCCAATATTATGGAAAAAAATATACAGGATTGTTATAGCGCAGGAATGAATGGCTTTTTAACTAAACCGATAGAGCTTGAAAGCTTAAAAGAGCTGCTAATGAAGCACTCGCAAGGCATTGTTGCTGCGCATACACAGCCGCTACCAACCACAGAGCAAGCAAGCTCTATGTATAGCCAATTAGATATGCCTTTATTGTTTTCGATGTTAGGACATGATGCACAGGTGCATTGTTTAGTTTTTCAGGCGTTTTTACAGACCGCTTATGAACAAGTTAAATTAATTGAAGCGTATACGCATAGCTTAAATTACGCCGATTTGTCTTTTCAAGCGCATGGTTTAAAGTCATCTGCTAAATCGGTCGCAGCGTTAAAGTTAAGTGATATTTGCCAACAGATAGAAAGTTTAGCGGCGCAAAATAAGGTCGATGAAGCGTTATTATTTGCCCTACAGACGGGGTTTAATGAAGTGGTTACACAGTTAAAAGTTTATTGTAATAAACATGAGGCACTTTCTTAATGCCTCATGTAATAAAGGTTATTAGCTTATAACTAATATTTAGCGGCTTGTCCTTTGGCGGGTAAAGAACTTAAAATGAAGTCGCGTAAATCGTTATTAGAAAGCTTAAGATCTTCATGGCGTAGGTACATCATATGGCCGCTGCGGTACCCTTTAAAGCTTAATCTGTCTTTCATTTTTCCACTTGGGTCAAGCTGCCATAATGTGTATTTAGCATCAAAGTAATTTGTTGCGCCATCGTAGTAGCCAGCTTGAATCATCACGTTTAAATACGGGTTTTGCGCCATCGCTAAACGTAAGTTTTCGCCGGTATTATTTTTACTGCGATCCCACGGGTGAACATTGCCGAATAAATTGTATTTAACATCCGTTTTGTAATTAAGCTCCTCACGTAGGTAGTAATTTATTGCAGGCGTAAACGAATGTAGCCAAGAGGTGAGCTCAGCCCAGTAATCCGGTGATTCGCCAGCATCGCGTTTATCAATACCTAAATAGCGCGAATCTAAACGTCCAACAGTTTGTCCGCGCTCACGTAAAAGTTCTTTCCAAAAAAATTGAGTGGGGATATCTAAGTTGTTTTGCGCTACAAACTGTTCTGAAAGGCCTGCATATTCAGCCATTTTTTTTATTATTTGGCGCTTTTTATCAGCATCGATAAAGCCGCCTTTAACGAGGGCTGGAATAAGCTCATTAATAGTAAACTGCTCAACTTCGGGTAAAAGTTCATAGAGCTCTTTTTTTTGTAAATCTTTTTTAAGTGCTTTGTGATACCACGCCGTTGCAGCAAAATAAGGTAAGCGGTTTGCCGCTTTTATAGGGCCGTCTCGTTTTATACCAATATCGGTTGGCGATACTAATACCACCCCATTAATGTACATCCACTGACTGTTTTGTAGCTCATGAGCAAGGCCTGATACCCGAGTCGTGCCATAGCTTTCGCCTATTAAAAACTTAGGTGAGCGCCATCGCTCATTTCTGTTTACAAAGGTATTTAGCCATTCAGCTAAGTATTTGATATCGGCATTTACACCAAAAAAGTGCTTTTTTTGTTTCTCTTTTGAAAGCATCTCACCTTTGGCGTTTTCTATTACACGTGAATAACCTGTATTTACAGGGTTAACATAAACAATATCTGCTACATCTAATACTGAATAGGGGTTATCTTTTACGCCATAAGGTTGAACGGGGTAGCCTTCGTCATCAATTTTTAATACGCGTGGGCCAGTGTACGCTAAGTGCATCCATACCGATGCGGAACCCGGCCCACCATTAAACGATATCAGTAAAGGGCGAGCAGCGATGTTATCGACTTTATCTCGTGTGTAATAGGTGTATTGTAACGTGGCAATAGCATCCCCCCCGTCATTCCACACAGGTTGGGTCCCTGTTTTAACGGTGTAGCTAAAGCGTTCACCATTGATTTTTGCTTTATGTTTGGTGACTACATGGCTATCAATGTCTATTTTTCGTTGATTATCTGCTAATGCAGCATTACTTATCATTATAATGGTAAGCGCTAAGGCATAACGAGTTAATTGGGAAAGCTTCATTGTCGTTCCTTATATTTGTTTAGAGGCTATTTAAAATAAAAAACACATAAATAACAAAAGTATTGAGACTAATAGCCGATAATAGTGGTTAAGCTCATTAGCTGAGTACTTGTTTATTTAATGTTAATTGCCCCTCGCGTGTTTAGCTTAGCTTAAAAATAAAGTATATTTAGCCGGCTTTAGATTTGAATAAAAATACAGAGCGGGCCGCAACACAAATGGACCTAGCCTACTTATTGGCTATATAAACAGAACTTTATTGGATGTTTTTCATTATTTGCCATTTAGAGCAAGTTTAAGTAGTAAAATAACAAGATTAAAGAGAAGTTTATGCAAAGAGTATTAGTGGTCGAAGACAGCAAAGTAGTACAACAGGTACTACGCCACTTAACGGCTCAATATTTAGATGTCGCTGTTGATTTTGCCTGGTCATTAAATGAATGCAAAGACTATATTGAGAAACATAAATACTCCTTAGCATTAGTTGATTTAACCCTTCCTGACGCCCCTAATGGCGAAGTTGCTAAATTTACACTTTCGCATGCTATTCCTACTGTGGTACTTACTTCAAAAATTGATGAATATAAGCGCCAACAAATGCTAGAGCTCGGGGTTATTGATTATGTAATAAAAGACAACCGTGACTCATACCATTACGCGATTAAGCTAGTGGCGCAGCTTTTGAGAAATCAAGGCTGTAAGGCGTTGGTTGCCGATGATTCGGTGTTAAGCCGCTCCTTAATGAAGCAAATGCTAGAAAAACAATTATTTGATGTAACCGATGCGCAAGATGGTCAGCAAGCACTCGAAATAATTAAAAGTAACCCTAATATAAAATTGCTTATGACCGATTATGCGATGCCATTGATGGATGGTTTTGAATTGGTTAAAGCGGTGCGCAATTTTAGAGGGCGCGATGATTTGGCCATCATTGGGCTTTCGGGGGCAGGTAAACATGGGTTATCGGCTCGCTTTATTAAATACGGTGCTAACGACTTTTTAACAAAGCCCTTTATGAATGAAGAGTTTCATTGTCGTGTTATGCAAACTATGGAGCAGTTGTCACTGATTGCGGATATTAAAGAAAGTGCTTACAGAGATTATTTAACGGGAATGTATAACCGGCGCTATTTTTACCAATATGCAGAGCAACTACTAAAAAAACAGCAGCAAAATACGCTTGCATTACTTGATATAGATTTTTTTAAAAACATTAATGACACGCTAGGCCACGAAGCGGGTGATCAGGCACTAAAGCAGGTAGCCACATTAATTAAAACGACGTTTTCTAAGTTTACGGTCGCTAGAGTAGGCGGCGAAGAGTTTGCTATTATACTAGATGATATAGACACCGCTCGTGGGCGAGAGTACTTAGAAGGCTTTAGAAAAAAGCTCGCCAAGCATGAATTTTTAATCGATGACAAACCGTTTTCTATCACCATTAGTATTGGTGTTGCTGATTTTCAAAACACTGATTTAACACAAGCTATGCGTGTCGCTGACGCTGCACTTTACCAAGCTAAAAATAATGGTAGGAATTGTGTTGTTTAACTATAAAAATAACACTAATAACAAGCTTACACGTGTTAGTTATTTGTAGTGCACCAATGTAGCTAAGTTGTTAAAAAAGCGCACCTATATGGTGCGTTTTTTTTGTTTTAAGCTTTTGGTTTGCTCTTATCTGGTTGATATAAAATAGATTTTAATAGTGGCACAAAGGTTGGATTATATAAGCCAACAGGATAACAATAAAGCGTCCGAGGGGGCCACTATGAAAATGATTAGTGCAATCATAAAACCATTTAAATTAGATGATGTGCGCGAAGCGCTCGCTGATTTAGGTATTGAAGGGATGACCGTAGTTGATGTTAAAGGTTTTGGACGTCAACGAGGCCACACAGAGCTGTATCGTGGAGCAGAGTATCAGGTAGATTTTATTCCTAAAATCAAACTTGAAATTGCGACTCGTACCGAAAACTGCCAACGCGTAGTTGAAGCAATTACTAAAATTGCCTCAACGGGCAAAATTGGTGACGGTAAGATTTTCGTGTACGACTTAGATCAAATCGTACGTATTCGTACGGGCGAACTTGATGAAGAAGCAATTTAAGGGGGCTGATTAATGGAAAACACAATTGTAGAACTCAAATTTTCTCTCGACACCTTTTATTTTCTGGTGTCGGGTATATTAGTAATGTGGATGGCGGCAGGTTTTGCCATGTTAGAAGCGGGTTTAGTTCGTTCTAAAAATACCACTGAAATTTTAACTAAAAATGTGGCGCTGTACTCTATCGCATGTACCATGTTTTTATTAGTTGGCTACAACATTATGTATGTAGACAACGCTGAAGGCGGCATAATTCCTTCAATTGGTGCATTAATTGGCACGCAAGCGGCCGATGCTGACCACTCTTTAGAGTCTGACTTTTTCTTCCAAGTAGTATTTGTTGCAACGGCTATGTCGATTGTATCGGGTGCCGTGGCTGAACGTATGAAGTTATTTGCTTTCTTAGCATTTACAGTGATTTTAACTGGCTTTATTTACCCAATGGAAGGTTACTGGACATGGGGCGGTGGCTTCTTATCAGAAATGGGCTTTGTTGACTTTGCAGGCTCTGCTATTGTTCACGGTGCGGGTGCTGCAGCTGCGTTAGCAGGTGTAATTTTACTTGGCGCTCGTAAAGGTAAATACGGTAAAAACGGTGAAATTTACCCAATTCCTGGCTCTAACTTACCCCTTGCTACATTAGGTACGTTTATTTTATGGATGGGTTGGTTTGGCTTTAACGGTGGTTCGCAATTACTTCTTTCAGACAAAGAAAATGCAACAGCGGTAGGTCAAATTTTACTTAACACCAATGCCGCTGCGGCAATGGGTGCAATTGCTGCCTTATTTGTATGTAAAGTGTTATGGGGTAAAGCTGATTTAACTATGGTACTAAACGGCGCATTAGCAGGCTTGGTTGTTATTACTGCAGACCCACTTTCACCATCACCTCTTATGGCATGTTTACTAGGCATTTTAGGTGGTTCTCTGGTTGTGTTTAGTATTGTAGCTCTTGATAAAGCGAAGATTGATGACCCGGTAGGTGCAATCTCAGTACACGGTGTATGTGGTGCCCTAGGTATTATGCTTGTACCTGTATCTAACGGCGATGCAAACTTTGTAACTCAGCTTATTGGCTTAGTAACGATTTTAGCTTTTGTTTTCGTAGCTTCATTCATTGTATGGACTATTTTAAAGCAAACTATGGGCATTCGCGTAACAGAAGAAGAAGAGTTAAGCGGTATGGACCAACACGATTGTGGTGTTGATGCTTACCCAGAATTCGTATCTGTTCGTAGTAACTAATATTAAATAGATTAATCATTGTGTTCACAAAGCCCTACCTAGGTAGGGCTTTTTTTCGTTTCAGGGGAGGTTAACTTTTCAGGTGTTAGGCTATAACCAATATGCTAAGCTCACACTCGTGAATAAACCTTGGAATAAATTACACTTAAATGGCTGACAATAAAAAAACACCCAGTAGTAAAACCACACCTAAGCGTGCTTCTAAAGCAGCTAGCTCGCCACGCAAAGCCAAATCAAAAACCACAAAAAAAGGGTCAAACCCTGTTGTTAAACGCTCATTTATGCGAAAAACATGGTCTATTTTTTGGAAGTTGAGCTTGGCTGTTTTTATTGCGATGGCTATGTATCTTATTTATTTAGATTCAAAAACAACTCGTATATTCGAAGGCAATAAATGGCAACTGCCAGCACAAGTATATGCACGCTCAATGGAATTTTACCCAGGACAGTTTTTATCAAGCCAAGAGGTTGTATGGGAGCTTGAGCGTTTAAATTACTCATCGGTCAACCGTTTAAGCCGCACCGGCCAATACGTTAAAACGCCAAACAGCATTAAAATCTACCGACGCGACTTTGAGTTTTATGATGGCTTAGAGCAAGCTCATATTATAGAGCTACGTTTTGCAGGGAAAAAAGTAGCCACAATAAAAGATAAATTTGGCAGGCGTTTAAATAGTGCGCGTTTAGAGCCTGTACAAATAGCCCGTATTGGCAACGATTCAAAGCAAGACAGAGAGTTTGTACCGCTTGATAAGTTTCCGCCGATGCTAAAAGACACATTACTAGTGGTAGAAGATCGTGATTTTTATAATCACCATGGTGTATCGGTATTTTCTATTTTACGTGCACTTTATTCAAATATTAAAGCAGGACGTACCGTACAAGGTGGCAGTACCTTAACGCAGCAGCTTGCAAAAAATATATACCTAACACGTGAGCGTTCTTTGGTGCGTAAAATAAATGAGGCATTTATTGCGCTTATTTTAGATTACCGTTATTCAAAAGATCAGATTTTAGAAGCTTATTTAAATGAAGTTTACTTAGGACAGTCTTATAACCAAGGCGTGCATGGCATGGGCTTGGCGTCTGAGTTTTATTTTTCAAAGCCTGTTGATGAGCTGGAATATGACCAAATAGCGCTACTGGTGGCGATGGTTAAAGGGCCTTCGTATTACAATCCTCGTCGTTATAAAGGACGCACTATGGAGCGTCGTGATCTAGTACTGCGCTTAATGGTTGAAAACAAACTACTAACGACAAAAGAATACCGTGCATCACTTAAACGCCCAATTGATATAGCGCCAATGAAAGCAAGTTTACAAAAGTCATACCCTGGCTTTTTAGAACTGGTAAATCGTGAGCTTAAGCAGTTATTACCTGATCAAAAAACACTAGATGCGGGTGTGCGTGTATTTACTTACTTTGATTTACAAAAACAAACGGCAATGGAAGAGTCCATTCAAAAAAGTTTACCGTATCTAGAAAAACGCCCTAATACCGATAAACTCGAAGCAGCCATGATCTCAGTTAATATCGAAAAAGGCGGTGTGTCTGCTTTAGTATCAGGGCGCGATGTTCGTTACTCAGGTTTCAACCGAGTGCTCGATACTAAACGTAATATAGGCTCCTTAGTTAAACCTGCTGTGTATTTAACAGCCCTACAGCTACCGCATTATAACTTAGCTACATTACTTGATGACTCCCCTGTACAGGTAACAAATGAGCAGGGTAAAGTGTGGCAACCTGAGAACTTTGATCACCAATACCGAGGTGCATTACCACTTTATAAAGCCTTTAGTAACAGCATTAATATTCCTGCAGTAAATCTAGGCTTAGATGTCGGTGTTGATAAAGTTGCAAACACGCTCAAAGGGTTAGGAGCAAAAGGTAATATAGATGAGTATCCCTCGCTGCTACTTGGTGCCGTAGAAATGTCGAGCTTTGAGGTTGCCCAGCTTTATACCACTATTGCAGCCGACGGCGAGTATAGAGAGCTTACAGCTATATCTGCGCTAACAGACTCCGTAGGTAAGGTATTGTATAAGCATAAAGTTAAGTCAGAACCGCGCTTTGCAAAAGACGCTGTTTATATGACTAAATATGCCATGAAGCGAGTAACAAAAGACGGCACCGCTAAGCGCCTAAATTTGCACTTTCCTTCAATCCAGCTTGCAGGTAAAACAGGCACTAGTAATGATTTACGTGATAGCTGGTTTGCAGGGTTTGATCAAAATACAGTGACCGTTGCCTGGCTTGGTAGAGACGATAATAGAAGCACCGGTTTAACAGGTAGTGTGGGCGCATTGGAGGCTTATATTCGCTACTTAAAACCACTTAACCCTGAAGCTATTGCCGATACCCGCCCATCATCAATTAGATGGGCTTTCGTCAATGAAAAAACGGGTTTACAAGCCCCACCTGGATGCGGCAAGGTCATTCAGCTACCACTAAGAGCCAGTGAGTTTGAGCCAAGACCACAATGCATACGCTAATAAAATAAAAACCTTAATAATAAAACCGCTAACTCAGCGGTTTTATTATATCTAGCATATCTATCTACCTAGTAATTAAAATTTGAAATTAAATAAATTTTAATTACTTTTATTTCCTTTTTATAAATTATTAAATAAAGAGGGAGTATAACCTGCCTAAAAAAGCATTTTACGAGGTTGAAATGCAAGTGCTGTAACTAACATGTTAATAGTTTAATTAGCTGAATTATTATTTATTAAAGCTTTTGTTTTGTTTCTTTAAATTAACATTTGACGTTTTATAATTTACAAGTTAGCGCGTGAAAATAATATTAAGGTGTTGATTTTCATTGCTTTTATTTCTTGTTTTATCTTTGTTTAATTAACGTGTTTACAATTTGTACCCTTTTGTTACTCTCTGTATGCATTTTGTATAAGGTGCAAAAATAATTATAAACTTAACAGGGATAAGAGTATGAAAAATATTTTCAAAAAAAATCTTACGGCAATAGCGGTTCTCGCTTCACTAGGTGTAACGCTTCCAGCAGTGGCATCAGATGTTGTAGGTTCTATCGATAATATTTCTACTACAGCAGGGTATACCGTAACAGTAAAAAATCCTGCAACAGGGTTAGAAAGAACATTAAATATTTCTGAAGACGGTTCATTTAGATTTGCTTCATTGCCTTCAGGTAGCTATCAAATACAAATTTTAAAAAACGGTGCTGTTGTAGCTGAAGATAGTGTACGCGTTTCATTAGGTGCTAATGCAAAAGCGAGCTTTGATTTAGCACAGGTTAGTGATTCAGGTCCTGAAGTAATCCAAGTATTAGGCGCTCGCATTTCTTCGATTGATTTAACTACTGCCGATTCTGGTCTCGTTATTACAGATGCTGAAATAGATCGTATGCCAATAAACAGAGACCTTACCTCGGTTGCTTTATTAGCACCAGGCGCTGTAAAAGGGGACAGTGCTTTTGGTAATACTGCGTCGTTTGGTGGCTCATCAGTAGCTGAAAATGCATGTTATATTAATGGCTTAGAGGTTACTAATACACGCCAAGGCCTTGGTTGTGGTGAAGTGCCATTTGAGTTTTATGACCAATTCCAAGTTAAAACGGGTGGTTATTCTGCCAAATTTGGCCGCGCAACCGGTGGTACCATAAACACAACTACTAAAAGTGGTACAAATGAGTGGGAATTTGCGGCAGTTGTGCAATTTCAACCAGACTCTTTGCAAGAAGAAGGCAGTATCTCTCGTGGTAACAATGGTGCAGGTCAAATATTTAGAGACGAAAGCTTAGACACTGATAGCAAAACAGATGTAACTATTTCTGCTGGTGGTCCTCTAATTGAAGACACGTTGTTTTTCTATGGATTAATTAACCCAAGAGATACTGAGTCTACATACACTTGGGGTGGAGATGAATTTTCGCCAAACGATCAATACCGAAATGAATCGGCTTCTGGTGGCGATAATTTATTTTGGGGCGGTAAGCTTGATTGGGATATTAATGAAAACCATAGGTTGAGCTATTTTGCTTACTCTAATCGTCGTGATATTGAGCGTTCTGTATACGAATACAATAACGGTACTGTGGGCGATCGTATCGATGGCGCCATTTTAAAGCGTGGTGGTGAAGCACAAAGCTTAAGTTATACAGGCGTTTTAACTGAAGACCTAGTTGTTACTGCAATGGCTGGTAATATTAAAACAGAATATGAAACGCAATCAGAAAACTTGGTTTGTCCATCTATTACCGACTCTCGAGGTACTGCTAATCCAATCACTGGCTGTGGTGCAGGCGGTAGCTTTGGTGCTAATAATGATGAAAATACCCAATACCGCTTAGATGTTGAATATGTATGGAATGACCATGAAATTACATTTGGTATTGATTACCAAGAGCGTAAGTCTGAGAACATAAGTAGTCCTATCGGTGGCCATAGCTATGACTACAGAACACTTGCAGATAATGGTAGCTGGCAAGCTGATAATGGCGCGCTAACAAATAATACAGGTGCCGCGCTTGACTATGTTGAAGACCGTATCTTTGATGGTGGCGGTAGCTTTGAGTCGGAGTTAACGGCTTATTACATAGAAGATCAGTGGCAAGTAACAGAGGATTTCTCTGTTAAAGTCGGCTTACGTATTGATGAGTTTGATAGCTGGGGGACGACTGGTAAGTTACTCACTAGCTTTGAAACAGATATTGCTCCTCGACTTGGTTTCACATGGGATCCTACGGGTACAGGCGATACTAAAGTATATGGTACATATGGGCGTTATTACTTACCCGTAGCCAATAATACAATTTTTAGAGCCGCATCAGGAGTTAGTGATATAACTACCGCTTATACCTACACAGGTGTAGATTCGCAAACTGGCGCACCTACGGGGCTCACGCCTTTAGCTGACACGCTTGGAAATGGTGGTATTCAAAACTCACAGCAAGTGAGTGGTGTGCCGGTTATACCTGAAAAAGATATTTTTCAGGCGCAAGAGGCTGATCCATTCTCTAAAGATGAATATATTATTGGTATACAGCAAGCGTTAAATGATGAATATACAGTAGGTGTTAAAGGTATATACCGCGAAGTTGCAACTGCATTAGATGACTACTGTGGGCGATATGCCTACCCATACTGCGTAATGATAAATCCGGGTGATTCGTCTAGCTGGTACAGCGATGGTTACTACTGGAATGGAACCGATTGGGGGGATTCATCATTCAATAACGACGGTGTTCCAGATAGTGGTTCTTTAACTACCTATTCAGCAGAAACAATAGGCCTACCTAAAGCAAATAATGAATACACCGCTGTAGAGTTTAGCCTTGATTATAAAGCTGACACTATTCGTTATCAGTTTGGTTATACATGGGCTAGAAGTGTAGGTAACTTTGAAGGTGCTGTTAAATCAGATATTGGTCAAGCTGATGCGGGTATTACCCAAGACTTTGACTTCCCAGCAGTTATGGATGGATCACAAGGTTATCAACCTAATGACAGACGCCATACATTCAAATTCTTTGGTAGTTGGGAACCGATGGAAGACTTAACAGTAGGTTGGAATGCTACTTTACAAAGCGGACGCCCTAAGAGCTTATTTGGTCAAGGATATCCATCTACCGATCCAAACTTAAATGGCGGTTGGGGTGATACTTTCTACATTTACACTAATGAATGTCCGGATACAAATGGCAACGGCGACTGTGATCAAGATGAGAAAATCTATGAAAAACATAGCCGAGGCACTAATGGCCGTACACCTTGGGTATTTAACTTAGATTTATCTGCTGCATATGATTTCACAGTATCTGATATCGACATGCGTGCATCGGTTAATGTATTTAACATTTTCAACTCGCAAACAGAGTCATCACTGAATGAACACTATGAGCAAAACGAAGGTGAAGTAAATGCGTACCATGATGCTGCATATTCTTGGCAAACACCACGTTACGTTCGTATAGGTTTAGAAGCTCGCTTTTAACACTTATTAATAACTAACCTAAAAACCCTTCTTAATCGAAGGGTTTTTTGTAATTTAAAAGCACTATTTATTATTTCATGACTTAAAAAATTGCATTGATTTTGTTAGGTCATCGGATAAACGACTAAGTTGCTGCGCATCTTGCAAAGTAGACTGCGCAGAGAGAAGAGTTTGATCTGCTAAATTACTTACTTCTTGCGAATCAGTTAGTGCTTGTGTGGTTGCGATAGATTGCTCTTTTACACTCAGTGCTATCTCTTCGCCTTGGCGTTTTATATCACCCATACTGTACTCTGCACTTTGTAAAACGTCATTTGTTTGAGTGGCGGCTTTTACCGATTGTTCCATCTTTTCAACACTTGAGCGCATTTTTTGTTGTGTATCGTTAGAGGCTTGTTGGAGCGAGCTAATTATTTGGTGAATTTCTTGGGTTTGTGTTTGCGTACGCTGGGCGAGGGTTCTTACTTCATCAGCCACAACAGCAAAACCACGACCATGCTCACCGGCGCGTGCGGCTTCAATAGCGGCATTAAGGGCCAATAAATTTGTTTGATCGGCTATTTCGCTAATGCCTTTGCTTACCTTGCTAATTTCTTGGCTGTCTTGGGCTAATCTATTTAAGGCTTGCTGGCTTTCGGTAAACTCAACTTGTAAATCTTGCATGTACCGAGCCAGTTCCATGGTGTTGTAAGAGCCTTGCTTTACATGCTGCGCTGCATCTTGCGCGGTTAACATCGCTTGATTAGCTGATACTTCTACACTGAGCGCACTTTGTTCCATATTACTAAGTGCATTGTGAATCGCGTTTACGCGTATTTGTTGTTTTTCAACATCTTGGCTTGTTTGGCTACTCGCCTGAGAGAGTGACTTAGTAGCACCACATAGCTCTAATGTGCTTGTTTTTACATTAAATAGTAAATGTGAAATTGCGCTCAGCAAAGCGTTGTAGCGAGTAGCAATTATACCCATTTCATCATTCGTGATTGAATTAATAGAGGCATTTAAATCCCCGTTTGCCGCTCTTTCAGCGGCATTAGCAAAGCGGGTAATACTATCAACTACTGCAAAATAAAAGCTAATCATTAAGTAAAGTGCAATCAATAAACTAATTAATGATGCTGCTAATACAGTGTTTCTTGTCAAGCGCTGCGTGTTCAGTTTTTCATTTATTAGCGATTCAAGGGTAGGAATGCTTTTATCAATTAGTTCGCTAATGCGATTAAGCACTTGGCTGGTAAGCCCCGCAAATTCGTTTTGTGTAAGCTGTATATCATCTGGTTCAAGTAGCCTCTTATCAATAGCTGTTTTAAAAGCGGCTATGGCATTATGTAAATTAGTTAAAGAGGGCATTAGAGCTTTATTTACAGATGTATCAGCCGTGGTGGCAATTGTAATTATTTTATCAAGTTGCTGCTGGTATAAAGGTAGCGACTTACTCAAGTTTGAAAGCGCAATAAAAGTTTCTGGTGTAAAACGCTGGTTAGTAAGAACAGTATTAGCGCTTTGCGCTGTCGCATTTATCTGTATGATAAGCGCAGGTATAGGCGTAACTAATGCGCGATTAACATAAGCACTTGCAAGCTGATTATCTAAGGCTAAATTAGACTGTATTGAAACCAGTTCAAGTACGTCATTCATTTGCTCATCTTTTACATTAAAACCACGTGCTTTTGCTACTTTTACGTTTTTATAGGTTTCACCTTGCATTTGATTTGCAAGAATCTCTCTGTAGCCCAGTAATCCTTGTTTTTGCATTTGAGAGACGCTTATACTCTCGCTTAATAAAGAGACTAAAAAAAACAAACTAAGCGCAAGGGGTAATAATAAAATACCAAAAACTAAACCAATTTTAGTTTTATATTTTAAGTTGCCCATCAATGATGTAGCCGGTGCTGCTAATTGCCTTAAGCTTGTCATACGTTTCTCTTGTAGGGTAAAAGTGAGTCTTAAAAGTGAGACCGTATAAAGGCTAAAAACCATTCAATTATCAATGCGCATAAATAAAAAAAGCCCTTACGGGCTTTTTTTAACTTTAGGGCTAATAACGCACGTTATTAACCTGTGTTTTTTGGATGCTTATAGCTTAGCAAAGGCGCGCTCTGCAGCTTCGATAGTCGCTTGTACTTCTTGCTCAGTGTGCGCAGCGCACACAAAGCCTGCTTCAAATGCAGAAGGTGCTAGGTATACGCCTTCTTCAAGCATTAAGTGGAAAAAGCGTTTAAAGCGTTCTAAATCACATTCAGTTGCTTGCTTATAAGTGGTTACTTTTTCTGCTTCAGTAAAGAAAAAGCCATACATACCGCCAGCGTAGTTTGTGGTTAAAGGAATGCCCGCTTTTTTAGCGCCAGCCTCAAAACCTTCACAAATAGCTTTAGAAATGGCTTCTAACTTATCGTGTAAACCTGGCTCGCTTAATAGCTCAAGTGATTTTAAACCTGCAGCCATTGCAATAGGGTTACCAGAAAGCGTACCCGCTTGGTAAACCGGACCTACTGGCGCAATGTAATCCATAATTTCGGTTTTGCCGCCAAAGGCACCAACAGGCATGCCGCCGCCAATGACTTTACCTAAACAGGTTAAGTCAGGTTTGATGTTGTAATACGCTTGTGCGCCACCTAATGCAACACGAAAGCCGGTCATTACTTCATCAAAAATAAGCACCGATTTGTACTCATCACATACTGCACGCAAGCCTTCTAAAAAGCCTTCAACAGGAGGAATACAGTTCATGTTACCTGCTACTGGCTCAACAATAACACAAGCAATGTCGTCAGCGTATTTTTCAAAAACAGCTTTTACTTCATCAAGGTTATTAAACGATACGGTAAGCGTGTGCTTTGCAAAATCCTCAGGAATACCTGGTGAATTTGGCACACCCATGGTAAGTGCCCCAGAGCCCGCTTTTACCAATAACGAGTCGGCATGGCCGTGGTAACAACCTTCAAATTTTAGGATTTTATCACGACCTGTATAGCCACGTGCTAAACGAATAGCGCTCATAGTGGCTTCTGTTCCTGAGCTAACCATGCGTACTTTTTCGATTGAAGGAACAAGCGCTTTTACTTTTTCGGCCATTAAAATTTCGGCCTCAGTAGGGGCGCCATAACTTAAGCCATTTTCTACTGCTTCATGCACTGCTTGCTTTATAGCTGGGTGATTATGGCCCATGATCATTGGGCCCCACGAGCCTACGTAATCAATATAACGGTTGCCATCAGCATCAAAAGTAAATGCGCCTTCTGCTTTGGTAATAAATAGTGGCGTACCACCCACCCCGTTAAATGCACGTACAGGTGAATTTACGCCACCAGGAATTGAAGTTTGTGCGCGATTAAATAAATCTTGGCTAATTGTCATGAAAAATCCTATAAATTGTCGCTTGGTAAAAGTGTTTAGCTGTCGCGTTTGCGGCTAAACCAAGGAACGTCTACTTCATATTGCTCGACTTTGTTTTCTACGCCGAGGGTTAAAGCAAACAGTGCCATACGAATCAATACGCCATTTTGCACTTGGCGAAATATTGCTAAGTTGTCGTTACTGTTTAAGTCGTTATCAAGCTCGTTAGCTTCTAAACGGCTATCACGTGGAAGCGGATGCATAAGCACTGAATTTGGCTTACAGTGCGCGTTATAAATTGATTGGCTGATTCTAAAGCCGCCACGGTATTTGTTGGCTTCTTCTTGTGAAGGGAAGCGCTCTTCTTGAATGCGTGTTTGGTACACAATATCAGCTGCTAAGTTACCTTCCATTTTGTTAACTAGCTGTATTTTATGGCCTGCATTTTCGACAGCATCTAAAATACTGGTTGGCATTTGCAGCCCATCGGGCGCCACCATCGAAAACTTCACATTTTTGTAATGGCACAATAATTTAGAGAGTGAATGGACTGTACGGCCATATTTTAAATCGCCAACTAGGGCGATATGCATGCCATCAATACTTTGCTCAAATCGGTTTAGTTCACGCTCAATGGTTAGTAAGTCAAGCAATGCCTGAGTAGGGTGCTCGTTAGGGCCGTCCCCCCCATTTATAACAGGTACGGTACAACCTTCTGAAAATTCGCTTACCGAGCCTGCATCAGGGTGGCGCATAGCAACGGCATCAGCATATGCCGAGATAACGCGCGCTGTATCGTAAAGCGATTCACCTTTAGCAAGAGCGGAGCTTTGCATACCGGTTGTTTCGCGCACGCCACCGCCTAGTAAATTAAAAGCAGTACCAAAGCTTACACGCGTTCGTGTGCTTGGTTCAAAAAACAAATTAGCTAAAATAGCGCCTTCTAGCACGGTTGTTTGCTTTTGTTTTTTAGCATAAGGCTCCATTTTTTTTGCTACTGCAAAAATACGCTCAATGCAGTCTCTGTCGAGTTGATTTACCGACAGTATATGTTCACCTTGGAAACTTAACATGGGGTTATTCCTAATCAATCAAAGGGGCGCGATAATCCATAAAAATGGGGCACGCAATCGCGCGTGTTATAGCAAGTATTGTAAATTGCAGCGCAGTTTAACATGCGCTGTGATGCTTATAAATTAGGTTTTATCACCGCAAGCGCAACAATAATAAGCAGCGCAATCACTGGGAGCTCATTAAAAATACGATAAAAGCGGTCTGTTTTGGTATTTCTGTCGTGTTTAAAGTCGCTTAGTAATTTAAAACAGTAGCCGTGGTATAGATATAAAATGATGACCAGTACCAGTTTGTAGTGCAGCCACATGCTGTATCTAAACCACTCACGACCATATTCTACAATGGTGAGCACACCAAAAACGGCCGTTAAAATGGCAAACGGGGTAACAAAAAAGAGTAGCCGACGTTCCATCACTTTAAGCATTGAGTTACAGGCTTTTTCTTCGCTCATCGCGTGGTATACAAATAACCGAGGTAAATAAAAAATACCGGCAAACCAAGCAATCATAAAAAAAATGTGCAGTGTTTTATAAATTAATAAAGCGCTCATAAGAATCCTAAAGTAGGCTGTTACGAATAGTTAAAATATTATTTATTTGATCCCAGCGTAATAGCCCCATTATTTGTTGGTCATCTAGCAAGTTGTAAACATACAGGGCACCGCTGCGTTTATCTTTTAAAATATCAAAGGCATCGGCTAAGGTCGATTGGCTGCTAATACCCTGTAAACTAATGTAGTTTATATTTATGGTTTCGCCCGACATCAGAGTAAGGTCATACTCTGCTAAACGATAGCCGTTTTCTTCGTCAAAGACGATTAAAGGGGTTTGGCTGTCCATGGCATCTAGGGTGTTTTTTATTTGCTCTTTATCATCAGAATAAAGCAGCTTAAAGTTTTCATCCATATCATCCATTATGCCCACTTTTTGTAGCGCCTCCGTTGCGGGCGATACATGATAGGGGAGCCCTTGAAAATCGAGCTGTTGCAAAAATATAGACCGATTACCAAATACTTGCAGCGCCGTTACATAAGCGGTTGTTATCACTAACATGGCCGGTACAATAATCTCTGGCGAGGAGGTAAGCTCCATCACCGTTGTTAATGCAGCTAACGGCGCATGTAATGTAGCTGCGAGTAACCCTGCCATGCCTAATACGCCGTATGTGCCCGCAATGTCAGCACCTGGGCTTATAAACTGGGCAAAAAAGGCCATTAAAGTACCGGTTAAAACCCCAAGCCCAATTACAGGGCCTATTAACCCGCCTGGTATTCCTAAGCCAATTGCAAACAGGGTGGCCAGCAGTTTAGCTATTAAAATAGTGGTAAGTAGCTGCGCGTTTTCTGGCGATTCAACCGCAATCGTAATTGCGCTCATACCTGAGCCCATCGCTTGGGGCACTGCATAGGCAATAACACTCGCAATACAACCTGCAATGAGTAAACGAGGAAACATGCTTAAAGGTTTAAATGTTTTTATGATCAGCATTAAATTTTGATTAAAGCTATAGGCAATTGCCCCTAAGGCCATGCCACATAAAATTAAATATGGGTAATGCCAACCACTCAATGGCGTAATGCTAATAAGTGCCAGCTCCGAGCCTTCACCAAACACAAACTGTGTTGCTAAAGCGCCCGTTAACGCAGCAAGCATAATTGGTACAAAAATATGCACTTTATACTCACGTAGCACCACTTCCATAACAAAAATAACCGCAGCCAGTGGGGTATTAAACGAGGCTGCAATACCAGCGGCGACACCACAGCCACTTAATGTGCGCATGGCGTTGTGCGGTAAATGCAGTTTGTCGGCTAATATACTTGCGCCAGTAGCGCCCATATGAACAGATGGCCCTTCGCGACCAACCGAAAAACCACTTATTAATGCCAGTGCACCACCAACAAATTGGTTTACAGTATTGTACAAAGGCATTTGCCCATAATGGCGTTTAATACGATGAATAACAAAAGGAATGCCTAAACGATAGTGCTTAAAACCAGTAAATGCGGCAAAGGTTGCTATTAATAGCGCTGCAATTAATGGCATTAAAACCCGTTCAAGAGTAGGGATGGTGGTAAAGTTATCAGGAGTGTCTAAAAATAAGCTTTGAAAAAACAGAATCGTTAAGCGAAATAAAATGATAAAAAATGCAGCAATTAAACCAGCACTTACGCCTAATAAGCATAATTGCACAGAGGTTTTTGGTTTTGCTAATCGACGCCTGAGTTGCTCAAGCCACATGCTGTATTCTCCGCCACATTTTTTCAGCGAGCAGTTTAGCAAAAGAGCGCAGGTAAGTCCTTGTGATTTGCAATTTTAGTTACTAATATTAACAAATATTACAGCGTCTCTCTCAATGCTATTTGTTTTGGTACCGGCCAAAGTAAAGGTTAATAAGTAAGATACCCTAACAGATGTTTGACTATACTTGATTAAAATACTCGGGTATTAGATAATCACGCCATTACGATATTGAGGGTTTTAAAATGTCTGAAGAATTACCAATAAAGTTCAGCGATGCAGCTGCTGTTCGTGTTAAACAGTTAATCGACGAAGAAGAAAATCCAGATTTAAAACTGCGTGTTTATGTAACTGGCGGCGGTTGTTCTGGTTTTCAATATGGTTTTACTTTTGATGAAAAAGCAAATCCTGGTGATTTAGAAATAGTTAAAAATGGTGTAACGCTGGTTATTGATCCAATGAGTATTCAGTACTTAGTTGATGGCGAGGTGGATTACACTGAAGGGTTAGAAGGCGCACGCTTTTTTGTATCTAACCCTAATGCAACGACCACCTGCGGGTGTGGTGCAAGTTTTAGCGTTTAAGCAATTTACGCTTAGTTATTAAAGCCGCATTAGCGGCTTTTTTAATGTCTAAAATTCAATCGGGCTGTAGTGGGTAAATTGCATTATTAATACAAAAAAGCCTAATACAAACGCAGAAAAAGCAAGAATGTATAAAAAGCCTTTTTTACCTTGTTTAATAGGTACGCCGTAATGACGTAAAAACATAAACCATAAAAAGCATAGTAAAACTGGTAACAAAAATAAGACTCTAAACATACTTCCTCTTTAGTCCCTCAATAAGGGAAAAACGTTATTTATGGGAACTTTTTAACTGATACTGTTGTTTAAACATCAATACAGCAAGGTTATTCGCACGTTAATTTGTAACAAAGCGCTTTTATCTTACAATTAATTTTTTAGTAAAAAACTTAATATTTTTGGTACGTTAACTTAAATATTCAGCATAAGTAAAGGTTAGTGGTTGGGTAAATTTATGCAAACTATGTAATTAATTATTTAACCGAACTGTTAATAGTATATAATGTATCCAAGAGTGAGACGGGCAAAATTTCACTCTTAATAAAAACAAACCTATATCCTATTTTTGCGGGTTAGCACTGAATAGATTGGTAGGTTGAATAAGTAGCAATACCTTTGCTTATTTTAAGCAATAGCTTGCTATTGAAAAATGTAGTGGGTATCTGCTTATATGCCACCAATCATTGTGTGACTACTGCTTTGACGGGTATGTCATATCATCTAGTAGGAGATGTAAAATGATGGGCAAAACTGTTTCTTCTGAAGAAAACGAAAAGCTAACTAAATGGCTTAAAACAAAACGCCATGAAAAGGGTCATACAATGCGTAGCCTAGCACAAGTGCTAGGAACACCTCACTCATTTATCGGTAAGATTGAAAATCAAGAACGCCGTTTAGATGTTATTGAGTTTGTACGTTACTGTAATGCACTTGAAGTTGATCCGCATGAAGCGCTAGGCTTAATTAAAGCGGATTAATATTGTTTTGCTTAGGGTGTTATAAGGGGCACTTGAATGGCCTAAGCAAATCACGTTAATGCAGGGATGCATTACCTATTTTGATGGTAATTTTGCTCTAACTGATAAAGCTTATGCCTAATCAAATATAAAAATACCAGCGAAGGGATTACCATTAGCGCCGTTAGCACAAAAAATAATGCCCAATTCCCCATTAGCCAATCATCAATAACCACACCACTGTAACTTGAAAGCAATGTGCGCCCTAAATTCCCTAATGAGGCAAGTAAAGCATAATGTGTTGCACTAAATGCCCGGTCGCATAACATCGATATAAACGCCACCATAGCCACTAACGACCAGGCTTGCGTAAAGCCATCAATAACAATAGCAAAAGCGTATAATCCTAAATTAGGGCCAACCAGTGCAATAGCCGAAAATGCTAAGTTAGACCCCGCCATTGCCACACCACTTATAAATAGTCCTTTTACAATGCCGTACTTTTGATTGAATAAGCTGCCCACAAAGGTAAAAGCAATGGTAAGTACGGCTGTGCCTACTTTTGAAAAGGTAGCTATGTCACTGTTACTAAAGCCTATTTCTTTATAAAAAACAATCGACATTCGCCCTAAAAAAGCTTCGCCAATTTTAAATAAGAAAATAAATGCTAATAAGGCAAGGGCTGTTTTTACGCCATTTTTCGCAAAAAAGGTTTTAAAGGGGTCAACCACTGTAACGCCAAGCCAAGCAATCACTTTAGTAAAGGGCGTTTGTTTAATGCTGGCTAGTTTTTCAAGGTATACACGCTCAAGCTCTGCGTGAACAGCTTCTCGGTTTGATTTAGGCTCTTTAGCAAACAACACGCCGCTCATTAGCAGTAACATAACAGCGGCTAAAAAGTAATACACTTGTGGCCAATCTAAAGAGGGGATATCGGCCATGTAAAAAGGAATAGCACCAAGTAATGCATAACCTGTCCACCAACCCGATGTGGCCATAGCAGCAGCGGCAGTGGCTTTGTAAGATTCGTTTTCGCTTAACGTATCTATTCTAAATGCATCAATTGCGATGTCTTGTGTGGCAGAGGCGACTGCGATGAGTAAACACAAGCCGGCGGCAATTGCTAAGTTTGCTTTTAAATCAAGGCCTGCTAAAAGCAGGGTGCCAATAAACATAAAGCTTTGACAAAATATAATCCAGCTGCGACGTTGCCCAAACCATTTGTACAATAAGGGCAGCTTGGTTCTATCAATAAGTGGCGACCACATAAAGTTAATGCTGTATGCGCCAAATACAATACCAAATAAGCCAATCATACTGCGGCTTAGGCCTTCATCTTTTAGCCAAGCCGACATAACTGAGCCAATCAGCACCCATGGAAAACCACTGCTCATACCAAATATAAAAATATTGATTAAACGTTTATCTTTAAAATACGAGAAATATTCGCTTATTGAGAGGGTTTTGCTCATAGGGCCTTCATTGGCGTTGGGTGCAACTTAGTTACACCTCAGTGATTTATAATGGGGTTTGCTCAAGTACTTTAATATTTAAAATAACAACGGGCGTTTTTGGTACAAAGTCATAGCCAATTTTTTCATTAAAGCCGGTTTCTACAGCCATAATTTTATCTAGCGTGTCGTAACCATCCATTACATTGCCAAACACGGCAAAGCCCCAATCTCTTCCTGGGTTTAAATGATCGTTATCATCCATATTAAAAAAGAACTGGCGAGTTCCTGAATGCGGTTCACGGTCTTGATACGCCATAGCAATGCTGTACATATCATTTTTTAAACCGTTGCCGCTTTCGTTAAATATAGGATCGTTTTCGTGCAGGCCGTCAAGGTCTTTATCGTAGCCACCGCCTTGTATTACAAAGTCACGGTCGTTTTCAACATCACGTTCTACACGGTGGAATATACTGCCTTGGTAACTTTTATCCATTACGTAGGTTAAAAAGTTATTTACTGTAATAGGGGCTTTTGAGCGGTCTAGTTCAACCACAATGCTGCCCAATGACGTGACTATTTCTACACGCGGGAAAATATTGTCTTTTTGTACAAAACGGCCTTCTTGCGCGGCAAAGGTGCTTACACTGAATAGTAGGCTCAAGCAGATTAAAAATTGTTTCATTGTTAACCTTCTAAAAATTCAATTAATTCTGGGTCCGATACAATGCGGGTTATAACTTGTTCCGTCAACTTATTGAGTTGACCTTCAATTTTGGCGCGATCGTGGCTCAGCGGCCCTTCTAAATTTGCGCTGCCGCGGTACACCTTAGTGAAATTACTGGTAGAGCGAAGTACGCGCACACCCAATTCAATGTTCGCTTCGCTGGTATGGCTCATGAGCTTTTCAGTCACTAGTGCTTGTAAGGCATGAATGTCTAGTTCAAAGCGGGTTGTTGCTAGGTTAGAAATACTTGCTCCGTTACGGTTTAGCGCGCTATCTAATACGCTTTTAACAGAGGTAACAATATCTTGGCTTGCAAAGGTTTTAGTCTTATCTGACTCAACAAGCTTAAGGGTTGCGCTATCGCCCCGTAAATCAATGACGCTGGTACTTAAACTGGCTGATATAACACTAATTTGCCCGTTTTTATAAACTGGGTTTAATATCACTTGGTTTGGCTGATTACTGCATGCGCTAAACACCAGCATGGAGCAACAGGCTAAAATAAATTTAGTTAATTTCATTTTATAGCATCCCACTATTTTTAGTTGCGCTGAGCACTACAAACTTTTTGTTTGAACCTAATAGCTTACAGTTACCAAACATACGATTTAATTTATCGTGATAATCTAAATGACGATTACCAATAATACGTAGCTCGCCACCTTCTTTTAATGTGTCTTTAGCTTGTTTAAACATTTGCCACGCAATGTGATCGGTAACGGCTTGGGCTTGGTGAAATGGCGGGTTACACAACACCATATCAACACTGTTTTTTTCAAAGCCGGTTAAGCAATCATTTTCTATAAATTGGCAGTCATCAAATCTATTTGCTTGGTTAAGTTCTACATTTAAACGTGCAGATTCGACCGCCATGTACGACTCATCAACAAAGGTTACCGACGCATTTGGACAGCGTGATAGCGTCATTAACCCCACTACGCCATTACCACAGCCTAAGTCGATAATGCTTTTTGCCTTTGAGGTTTGTGGCAAGTAATTAAAAAAGAACCGTGCACCTATATCTAACGAATCGCGCGAAAACACATTGGCATGGTTCGTTATATTAAAGTCAGTGCCTTCAAGTTGCCAACTGACCGGAAAGTTAGCCGCTTTATAACCGCCTTTTGCTGTACTTAATATCAAACGCGACTTTTTAACGGCCAAGCTTGTTTTGGTCTCGCCAATAAATTGCTCAAACGCTTTTATAGTTGAATTATGTATTTCCTTTGTTTTACCTGCGGCAATAACCGGTGTGCCAGGGGCAAGTACTTCACTTAACTCACTTAATTGAAACTGTAAGAACCCTACGTTACGTGGCACTTTTATTAGTACTAAATCAACCTCTTCAGGCAGCGCAGATAAGCTATCTAACTGTGTAAATTGTGCTGTTGATAGTTTATTTTCTTTTAAATTATAGGCTGCAGCTTGGTGGCTAATATAAGAATCGTTAACTGAACAAACCGTTAATTCACTAAAATAACAGGCCAGGGCACCAAACGCGTCGTTTAAAATGAGTAATGAGCGACAATCAGGGTGATGTTCGTTAACATAATTGATAAGGTACTCATCGGCCGAATCCCATGCTTGTAAACTGCGGTTTTTTTGATCCAAAGGGAAACGTTCAAGAGTAAATGTTTTATCGCCTAGCTGGGCTTGCGTCGTCATAATGGTTTGTTGATCAGAAATCTAATGTAGGTAAATTCTAACATGCAACGGCAAAACGCCAACCCCCAACAGTTACCAAACGGCTTTTCTTATCAAAGTAAGGCGCTTAGTGCGCAAAAAAGCCTCGATTTGTTTTATTATTTACAAAAAAACCTTAACTGGCAGCAGCCTAATGTCACTGTGTATGGCAGAACTGGACCC
Source organism: Pseudoalteromonas sp. P1-13-1a (assembly GCF_001401875.1). NCBI lineage: Bacteria > Pseudomonadati > Pseudomonadota > Gammaproteobacteria > Alteromonadales > Pseudoalteromonadaceae > Pseudoalteromonas > Pseudoalteromonas sp. P1-13-1a. Next base: position 110,478 of record NZ_LKDV01000009.1, read on the forward strand.
ATACCACGCTTGCAATGCTTTATGAGTGATTTAAATATTGAATATGGCTACTCACACAGTAAACAATTAGTAGAGCCGTGGGATGATGTACTTTTAGCGATGCGCAAACGTTTAGAGCGACATTTAAACAAGCCGCTTAATTCGCTATTAGTCAATTACTATCGTGATGGTAACGATACTATGGGCTGGCACAGTGATGATGAAATAGAACTCGGCCCAGAGCCTACCATAGTATGTATATCGCTCGGTGCTGAGCGCGTACTCAAGTTAAAACAAAAGGCCACGAATAAAGTCACCGACTTAAAATTACAAAGTGGCAGTTGCTTAGTGATGAGCGGGCATAGTCAGCGCGACTACCAGCACGCAATACCTAAACAAACAACCCTTGCGCACCCACGCATTAGCTTAACGTACCGATTTATTGAGCACATTAAACAAAAGCAATTTAGTTAGTTAAATTAACTTGTTATAGTAGCTGCACAAATTAGTGACTAAATATGGTGTTTTAATGTCAATGCAACAACAAATCCAAGACAAGCTTAGTAGTGCGATTGCCTGTAAGCATTTAAACGTAATTAACGAAAGCCATATGCACAGCGCTGGCACTGAGTCGCATTTTAAAGTGATTGTAGTGAGCGAAGAGTTTGCGGGTAAACGTTTACTGCAGCGTCACCGCCAAATTAACGAAGTACTAAAAGATGAATTAGCAAATTATATACACGCATTAGCTATTCATACTTACACGCCTGATGAATTCACAGAGCAAGGCGGCGAAGCGCCAGACTCACCTGATTGTTTAGGTGGCTCAAAGCTTCATTAATATAAATAGGGTATTTGATCGGTGTTTAACTGATCAGATCAGTGTTTTTAGTATTAGCCTTTAAACTAGCGCTAATTTTTATTGCAAAAGATATAGGATGATCAATGGTCATTAAGCCTAAAATTCGTGGATTTATTTGTACTAACGCACACCCTGTAGGCTGTGCAGAGCATGTTCAAGAACAAATTAACTATGTAAAACAACAAGGCAAATTAAAAGATGCGCCTAAAAATGTACTCGTAATTGGTGCATCTACTGGCTACGGTTTAGCGTCTCGTATTACGGCAGCTTTTGGTGGTGGTGCTAAAACATTGGGTATTTTCTTTGAGAAAGAAGGTACAGAGCGTAAAACGGGTTCTGCTGGTTGGTACAATACAGCAGCATTTCAAGACGCTGCAGATGAAGCTGGGCTTTGGTCAAAAAATATTAATGGCGATGCGTTTTCTAACGAAATTAAGCAAAAGGCAATTGAGACAATCAAAGCAGATTTAGGCAAAGTAGACTGTATTATTTACAGCTTAGCATCACCTCGTCGTACTGATCCCAATACAGGTGAAGTGTATTCATCAACACTTAAGCCAATTGGCAATGCCGTTACCACTAAAAACTTAAATACATCAAAGCGTGTAATTGACGAAGTAACAGTTGAAGCCGCAAGCCAAGATGACATCGACAACACCATTAAAGTGATGGGCGGTGAAGATTGGGAAATGTGGATTGATGCATTAAAAGAAGCCGATGTATTAGCCGATAACTTTAAAACCACTGCGTATACATATATAGGTAAAGAGTTAACGTGGCCAATCTACGGACACGCAACAATAGGTAAAGCAAAAGAAGATTTAGACCGTGCAACGGCTGCAATTAAAGAATCAACAAAGGATTTAAATGGTCAAGCCTATGTATCGTCTTTAAATGCGGTTGTCACTCAGGCAAGCTCTGCAATTCCTATTATGCCGCTATATATCTCTGCTTTATTTAAAGTAATGAAAGCCGATGGCACCTATGAGGGCACTATTGAGCAGATTCATGCTTTATTTAGCGAAAACTTATACGGTGAAAACCCACGCTTTGACGAGGGCGGTCACTTATTCCAAAACTACAAAGAGCTAGAAGACGATGTACAAGCGCGTGTGCAAGCTGTTTGGGATAAAGTAGATACGAGCTCAATTGATGAGCTAACTGATTACGTGGGCTATCATAACGAATTTTTACGTTTATTCGGTTTTGGCATTGACGCTGTTGACTATGAGCAAGATGTAGATGCAGTGAAGCCAATTGCAAACATGATTGACTAAATCATACTGTGTAATTATAAAAAAGTCGCTTATTGCGGCTTTTTTGCTTTTAGTGTTTTAAATATTTTGTGGCCCTTAGGTGCTTCGGCTACCACTTTGGTCTACCTTGATTTTTATTTAAAACACTTAACAAAACTAAATAAGCGTTTCTGTCGTATAATTTTCATAAATACACTCGCATAGTCGTCCATAATGATGTTAAAATCGGAGCAATATGTGAGGAGTTTTACTGCGTTGCTTGTTTGATATTCCTAGCAAGTTGTTCTTTTGTACCTTGATATATCTTGGATAACTCAAATGGCGACGTGGTTGATACGATTTTTCAGTTTCTTTCCGTTAATTAATGCAAGTGCGTATGATCAACATAAAAAAAGGTCTGGATTTACCCATAGAGGGCGCGCCTCAGCAAGTTATTCATGATGGTTCTGCCATCAAACGTGTAGCTGTGCTAGGTGAAGAGTTTATCGGTATGCGTCCAACCATGCATGTTCGTGTGGATGACCAAGTCAAAAAAGGCCAGGTACTTTTTGAAGACAAAAAGAACCCAGGCGTCCTATTTACTGCACCAGCTTCTGGTACAGTAAAAGAAATTAATCGTGGTGCTAAACGTGTGCTGCAATCTGTTGTTATTGAAGTAAACGGCAGTGAGCAAATCACCTTTGACTCTTTCAATGCAGATGAGCTTGCAAGCTTATCGCGTGAAAAAGCCAAAGAAGTACTTGTTCAGTCAGGTCAATGGACAGCACTTCGTGCTCGCCCATTTAGCAAAGTAGCTGCGTTGGATGCAAATCCTAGCTCTATCTTTGTAACCGCTATCGACACAAACCCTCTTGCTGCAGACCCTGCAGTAATTATTGCCGAAAATGCAGCTGCATTTGAAGCGGGTCTTGCTGTTGTTTCGCGTTTGACCGATGGAAAAGTATTTGTATGTAAGCAAGCTGGCAGTCAAGTTCCTAGCTCGTCTATCGCTCAAGTAGAAGTACATGAGTTCGGTGGCGTGCATCCAGCAGGCTTAGTTGGTACTCATATTCATCACCTTGACGCAGTATCTGCGAATAAACAAGTTTGGCATATTGGTTACCAAGACGTTATCGCCTATGGTCACTTATTCCTTACTGGTGAAATCAACACTGACCGTGTAATTTCACTTGCAGGCCCTCGCGTTAAAAATCCTCGTTTAGTGAAAACACAACTAGGTGCTTCATTAGATGATTTAGTGGCAGGCGAATTAGAAGACGGTGATAACCGTGTAATTTCTGGTTCTGTTTTATCTGGCGCTATTTCTTCAGGTCCTCATGCATTCTTGGGTCGCTACCACGTTCAGGTGTCAGTTTTACTTGAAGGTCGCGAAAAAGAGCTGTTTGGTTGGATTGCACCAGGTAGTAATAAATTCTCTGTAACGCGTACATTCCTTTCTCACCTTGCACCGAGTCGTTTATTTAAAATGACAACGTCTACAGGTGGTTCAAAACGTGCCATGGTTCCAATTGGTAGCTACGAGCGCGTAATGCCGTTAGATATTTTGCCAACACTATTATTACGTGACTTAATCGCACGTGATTTAGACAGTGCAATTTCATTAGGCGCGCTTGAACTTGATGAAGAAGATTTAGCGTTATGTACCTTCGTTTGTCCGGGCAAATACGAGTATGGTTCTATCCTACGCGATTGCTTAACAACGATCGAGAAGGAAGGCTAAGAGATGGGTTTAAAGAAATTTTTAGAAGACATTGAGCCGCATTTTGAACCAGGTGGTAAACATGAAAAATGGTACGCCCTGTATGAAGCAGCCGCGACTATTTTTTATACGCCAGGTTATGTAAATAAAGGCGCAACTCACGTTCGCGATAATATCGACCTAAAACGTATGATGATTTTAGTGTGGATGGCGACGTTCCCAGCTATGTTTTTTGGTATGTTCAACATCGGTCATCAGGCCGCAGGTGCTTTAGCACAAGGTTTTGAACTAGCAAACTCTTGGCAGGTTGGTGTGTTCCAGTTATTTGGTGGTGAATTAACTGCTGAGTCGGGCTGGGGCGCTAAAATGTTCTACGGAGCATGTTTCTTCTTACCAATATACGCCGTTACGTTTGCAGTAGGTGGTTTTTGGGAAGTACTATTTGCTTCTGTGCGTAAGCATGAAGTTAACGAAGGTTTCTTCGTAACCTCTGTATTATTTGCACTTATTTTGCCTGCGACAATTCCTTTGTGGCAAGTGGCGTTAGGTATTACGTTTGGTGTGGTTATTGCTAAAGAAATCTTTGGTGGTACAGGGCGTAACTTCTTAAATCCTGCATTAGCGGGCCGTGCGTTTTTATTCTTCGCATACCCTGCACAAATTTCAGGTGACACAGTATGGACTGCAGTAGACTCGTTCTCTGGTGCAACTATGCTAGGTCAAGCGTTTGTAGGCACTCTTGATTACAGCAACATGGAGCTATGGTGGAATGCGTTTTACGGTTTCATTCAAGGTTCTGTAGGTGAAACATCTACCCTTGCTGTGCTTATTGGTGGCTTATTCTTAATTTACGTTCGCATCGCTTCTTGGCGCATTGTACTAGGTGTATTCCTAGGTATGGTGGCAACTGCATTCTTATTAAATGCAATTGGCTCTGAGAGCAACCCTGTATTTGCAATGCCTTGGCATTGGCATTTAGTACTGGGTGGTTTTGCATTTGGTATGTTCTTTATGGCTACTGACCCTGTATCAGCTGCATTTACCGATAAAGGTAAGTTCGCATACGGCGCGCTTATTGGCTTTATGGTAGTTATGATCCGTGTAGTAAACCCTGCTTTCCCAGAAGGCATGATGCTAGCAATTTTATTTGCTAACTTATTTGCTCCACTGTTCGATCACTTTGTAGTGCAAGCTAATATCAAGCGGAGGTTGGCACGTAATGTCTAGTAATAACGAATCAATCGGCAAAACGTTAACGGTTGTTGTTGCACTATGTTTAGTGTGTGCAATTATTGTATCGTTTGCTTCTGTACAGCTTCGTCCTTTACAGCAAGCTAATAAAACTCAAGATATTCAACGTAATATCTTAGCAGCAGCTGATATTGAAATTGCAAGTTCTGTATCTGACACATTCGATGGCAAAATCGAAGCACGTGTTGTGGATATGGACACTGGCGAGTTTGTTGAAGGTGCTGATCCTAACTCATTTGATTTCGAAAAAACGAAATTCGATCAACAAAGAAGTTTTGCACTTAAAGCAGAAGGGATTAAGGACATCGCTGGTATTCAGCGTATGACTAAAAACTCACCTGTTTACATCTCTAAAAAAGAAGATGGCTCTACAGATGCAATCATTTTACCTATCCAAGGTTACGGCCTTTGGGGTGTTATGTACGGTTTCTTAGCGCTTGAAAGCGATGGCGAAACAGTTAAAAACATCAACTTCTACAAGCATAGCGAAACACCAGGCCTGGGTGGCGAAATTCAAAACCCACAATGGACAGCTAAATGGCAAGGTAAAGAGTTACCTATTAACATTATGAAAAGCGGTGCTAGCAACGAACATCAAATTGATGGTTTATCAGGTGCTACACTAACTTCTAATGGTGTTGATCACACAGTTGACTTTTGGACTGGTGAAAACGGCTTTGGTCCTTTCCTTGCGAAGGTACGTGAAGGAGCGTTGAAATAATGGCTGATACTAAAGAAATGAAATCGGTCCTATTTGGTCCGGTTTTAGCTAACAACCCAATCGCATTACAAGTACTTGGTATTTGTTCTGCTCTGGCGGTAACGTCTAGCTTAAAAAATGCCTTAATCATGTCAATTGCATTGACATTAGTAACGGCGTTTTCTAGCTTGTTCATTTCAAGCATTCGTAACCACATACCTTCATCAGTACGTATTATCGTACAGATGACGATCATTGCTTCACTAGTAATTGTTGTAGACCAAGTATTACAAGCATTCTCTTACGCTACGGCAAAAGAGCTTTCTGTATTCGTTGGCCTAATTATTACTAACTGTATTGTTATGGGTCGTGCTGAAGCGTACGCAATGAAGTCGCCACCACTTATGTCATTTTTAGATGGCATTGGTAATGGTCTAGGCTACTCAGTGGTATTACTTACTGTTGGTTTCATTCGTGAGCTATTTGGTAAGGGAACACTATTCGGTGTTGATATTATCCCATTAGTACAAGATGGTGGTTGGTATCAACCTATGGGTCTATTGATTTTACCACCGAGTGCATTCTTCATCATTGGTTTATTCATATGGGTACTTCGTACTTATAAGAAAGACCAAGTAGAAGCTAAAGCGTAAGGGGCAAGCAGTGGAACATTATATTAGTTTATTTGTAAAAGCGGTTTTTATTGAAAACTTAGCTTTAGCTTTCTTCCTAGGTATGTGTACTTTCTTAGCTGTATCTAAAAAAGTAACTACATCAATTGGCCTAGGTGTAGCCGTTATTGTTGTACTAGGTATCTCTGTACCAGTAAATAACTTGGTTTACCATGCCGTACTTGCACCAGGTGCATTAGAGTGGCTTGGTTACCCTGAAGCAGACCTTAGCTTTTTACGTTTCTTAACTTTCATTGGTGTTATTGCAGCACTAGTGCAAATTTTGGAAATGGCATTAGATAAGTTTTTCCCTGCACTTTACAACGCATTAGGTATCTTCTTACCACTAATCACAGTTAACTGTGCAATTTTTGGTGCGGTATCATTCATGGTTGAGCGTAACTATAACTTCGGTGAGTCTGTTGTTTATGGTGTTGGCGCTGGTGTTGGTTGGGCGCTTGCAATTACATTGCTTGCAGGTATCCGTGAGAAAATGAAATATTCAGACGTGCCAGATGGCCTACGTGGTTTAGGTATTACCTTCATCACTGTTGGTTTAATGGGTCTTGGCTTTATGTCATTCTCTGGTATTTCACTGTAAAGGTAGCGAGGATAAATCATGAGTTATGAGATTTTCTTAGGCGTTGGTGTTTTCATCGCTATCGTTGTACTACTAGTTTTAGTTATCATTGGTGCTAAATCTAAGTTAGTTGCAAGCGGTGACATCATCATCGGTATTAATGGCGATCCAGATAAAGCCATTAAAACATCAGCAGGTAGCAAGCTTTTAGGCGCGCTATCTGAATCAGGTATTTTCGTATCATCTGCATGTGGTGGCGGTGGCTCTTGTGGTCAGTGTCGTGTACACATTAAAGAAGGTGGTGGCGATATCTTACCAACAGAACTTGATCACATTTCTAAAGGTGAAGCCCGTGAAGGCTGTCGTTTAGCGTGTCAGGTAAATGTTAAAAACGACATGGAAATTGAACTTGAAGAGTCAATTTTCGGTGTTAAAAAATGGGATTGTGAAGTTATCTCTAACGATAACAAAGCAACGTTCATTAAAGAGCTTAAGCTACAAATTCCAGATGGCGAATCAGTGCCTTTCCGCGCGGGTGGTTACATCCAAATCGAAGCGCCTGCTCACCATGTTAAATACGCAGATTTCGATATTCCTGAAGAGTATCGTGGCGACTGGAATCACTTTGGTTTCTTCGACCTGGAGTCAAAAGTAGACGACGAAACTATTCGTGCATACTCAATGGCTAACTACCCAGAAGAAGAAGGCATTATCATGCTTAACGTGCGTATTGCTACGCCGCCGCCAAGAAATCTAAGCCTACCATGTGGTAAAATGTCATCGTACATTTGGTCACTTAAAAAAGGCGACAAGGTTACTATTTCAGGTCCATTTGGTGAGTTCTTCGCTAAAGACACTGACGCTGAAATGGTATTCGTAGGTGGTGGTGCAGGTATGGCACCAATGCGTTCACATATCTTTGACCAACTTAAGCGTTTAAATTCTAAGCGTAAGATTAGTTTCTGGTATGGTGCACGTTCTGAGCGTGAAATGTTCTATGTTGAAGATTTCGACGGCTTAGCAGCTGAAAACGATAACTTTGTATGGCATACCGCATTGTCTGATCCACAACCAGAAGATAACTGGGAAGGTTACACAGGCTTTATCCATAACGTACTTTATGAAAACTACTTGAAAGATCATGAAGCGCCAGAAGATTGTGAGTTCTACATGTGTGGTCCTCCAATGATGAACGCGGCTGTTATCGGCATGCTTAAAGACCTAGGTGTAGAAGACGAAAACATCTTACTAGATGACTTCGGTGGCTAACACCCATATCAAAACAACTTAGTTTTGGTTAAAATACAGGCCTCGTCGCACTTTGTGCTACGGGGCTTTTTTATTTTATTTTACATGGGCTAATTTAATGAACAGAGTAAGCAGTTCTCAAGGCGTTATCAGTATTTTTTTATTAACTATAATGCTATTTATCTCTGGCTGTGGGGCTGATAAAACACCTCAGGAGGTATTTTTAGAAGGCAAAACGATGGGCACTACCTATCATATTAAATACTTTGCCGACGATGAAAACATTGATGCCACTAAGTTACAGCAGCAAATAGATGATGAGCTAAAAGCAGTAAATCAGTCTATGTCTACGTATATTCCAGACTCTGAAATTAACACCTTTAATAAACTACCCGCCAATCAGGTTATGCCAATTAGTGAAGATTTTAGGGCTGTGGTGAGTGAGTCGATTCGTTTAGGTAAGTCGACCAAAACGCTTGATGTAACGATGGGCCCATTAATAGATTTATGGGGCTTTGGACCTGATAAAAAACCAACTAAGCGCCCAAGTGATGAAGCACTTGCTGCAATGATTGAAAAAATTGGTGTAGATAAACTCAACCTTACTGAGCAGGGCCTTGCTAAAACAGTTGATGGTTTAGAGTTGTCGTTTTCGGCCACAGCGAAAGGGTATGGCATTGATAAAGTAGCGCAATTACTTGAAAGTCAAAATATTAGTAACTACATGGTAGAAATAGGTGGGGAGCTGCGCATTGGCGGTGAAAAGCCAAATAACCAAGACTGGAAAATCGCGATAGAGCAGCCAGATGCGCCACCAGGCGAGCGAAAAGTTCACCGTGTATTAACGCCCGGTACGAATGGCATTGCAACATCAGGTGACTACCGTATTTTTTATAAAATGGATGGCGAAACCTACACCCATTTAATAGACCCTGTAACAGGCATGCCCATCAAACATGACTTAGTGTCGGTTACTGTATTACACCCTAGTGCAATGACCGCAGATGGCTTAGCAACGGCATTAACGGTTATGGGAATGGATGATGCTAAAGCATATGCTGAAAAGCACGATTTACCAGTGTACTTAATGGCTAAATCAGACAAAGGCATTGTGACTTACGCGAGCACTGCATTTAAACCTTATTTGTAATATAATGGCGTTTAGCTAACACTTTATTAGTGCTAAACGCATATTTCACTCGATTTTTTGAGATAGACTTCTCTCGCATCTATGTGGGTTTTGGGTGTATAATTTAGCGGTCGCTCAACAATGTTTGAGCATAATTTATTGCTGATCAATAGGGGCTAAGCAATGTCACTTTTTCTTCTTACATTTGGTTTATTAATTTTAATCGTGATAGCTATGGCTGTTGGTATGATCGTGCAAAGAAAATCTATGGCAAGTAGTTGCGGTGGATTAGGCTCGGTAGGTATTGATAAAGCCTGTGATTGTGACGATCCTTGTGATAAGCGTAAAAAGCGTATGGCTAAAGAGCAAGCCTGGAAAGAAAACCAAATTATTTAAGCAGTAGCTTAACGACAAAAAGCGCCTTATGGCGCTTTTTTTGTACCTGTATATTTAGTGCCCAGATTATGTTTTAAATAAACACAAGCTTAATGTATTAGACCAAGGTCTATAGTTTAGTTTTTTTCACCTATTAGGTTTATTTTTCTCGTTTGTCAAATTGGAGCTAACACTCTAAAGTTTAACCATAGACACGGAGCAAGGCTCTCGTCATAAGCTAGAGGCATGAAGTTAGCCTCGCTTAAAAGAATCTTTATATTGTGTGTGAAGATGTTGTCAGTGTGAAAGGCAACTCAAGGTCGGTGGTGACCGGTTTTGAGTTGTTTTTATTCCCTACAATTGCCACGCAGTGTAAACCAAAAATCTTTATATTGTGTGTGAAGATGTTGTCAGTGTGAAAGGCAACTCAAGGT
>NZ_LKDV01000010.1:0-116184 GCF_001401875.1 Pseudoalteromonas sp. P1-13-1a
GAAAAAAGCAGGCTCTATTTACTCGAGTCGTTTACTATTTCTTTAAAAAGCGCTTGATGTCTGAAGTCAAGATTTGACCCCTTTACTTTGATGTCTGAAGTCAAGATTTGACCCCTTTACTTTTTATCTAAAGTAGCTAACGCCCATATTAACAGGCTAAAAATTGTGGGCTAAAATGCGAGCGAAGCGAGGTAGCCCGCTGTTTTTAGTCCTTGTTGAATTGTCTTGCAAGCACTCGTCTATCGAAAATTTTTTCTGATACTATTAATGTAACTTAAATCAGTAGGACATTGATTTGATGGCATTATTAAACTTTTTACGCCAAATACTAAACCTGCGCCAGCGACACCTGCAATTAAAGGAGACATTCCAATAAACGCGGAAACACCTGCGCTTCCTAAACCCGCACCAGCAATACCTGAAAAATCAGCATTAATTACATTTTTTAAATGAGTTGTAATTCGTTTTACACCAGACTCACTTAAAGTTTTTTCAATATCTTTTAATGCTAACTCAACACGTGCCATTTGGGCATTTCTTGCGCGCGGTACATCTCTTGAACTCAATATATTTTCATTTACCTCATCCATATAGCAACGGAATGCAGTAAGTTCATCTTGCCTTTTTTCTTTAAACTCCAAAATATCTGCTAGAGGTGTATCCGCACTTGGAACAGGCAACATGTCATAAAGCTCAACCTCAACACCAACACTTGAACTCTGTTGAGTGTAAAAAGGAATATCAGTTAGTTGTGCGATCGTCCAACAACCCGGCTCTTCATCTTGGTTTTTCCTAAATGCGGCTTCTTGAGCCTGAATGAAGAACTCACCTTTGCCCGAATGTACTGTTCCTTGAAAATGAACATGAGTACGTTTCAGTTTGCCTGCTTGTTCTAGATAATCAATTTCAGGTGAGGAAATATGAATTAGCATATTTGATGGGTAATCAATTTCATCCCAATACGTAAGGTACTTACGCAACTCTATTGGATCGGGAGCTCCTCCAAAACTAATTCCTCCCGTATAAATAGGCTTGAAAGGTGGAGAGACTACTATTCCTTTTTTATTCATACAAACCTCATATTTAGAGTGCTAACAGCTTATTAAACACCAGTTTGGGGGTTATAACCCCAAAACGGCGCATATTACATAGCTCAATAATTCCACCAAACAACTCTAATGTAAACAAATGATTACGTTTGTTAGAGAGTCTCTGTTGGTAAAATACACCAAAACGACTTTTAATAATGTGATGAATAAATTAGCTTTATCGGATGGCGCTTCGCTTATCCGACCTACCTATAAAACCAATATTTATAAAATTTCTACCACATCATATTCATGGTTTTTGCCTGCAATGGTTAGGCTTATTTCATCATCAAGCTGCTTGCCTATAAGTTGTTTTCCCAGTGGGGCTTCGGGTGTAACAACTTGAATAGTTTGCCCTTTTACTTCAACCGTTAAACCGCCTGCGGCTGGGCCTAAATAAAACCATTTTTGTAAGGCGCTTTCATCTTCTAAGCAAACGAGGGAGCTTATAATCACTTTCTTGTGAGTAGGCTCTTTAAAAATGGCTTCAAACTGTTTAATGCTTTTGTAGCAATCGTTTACGCGCTCGGCTTGGCCTTGTGCTAAATAAGCGGCTTCGAGCCCGAGGGTATCATATTGCGTTTCTGCCACGCTTTCTTCGTGAGTTGCGGCGTCGTGCGCGGCTTTGGCAGCTTGTTTAGCGCTGTTTAATTGTGCTTCAAGTGCAAATTTAAGGTGTTCAATTACGTGGGTTTTGTTCATGAGGGAGCGCTAATAACCAATGCTGTAAACTATACGTTTAATTTTAACGTTATAAGGCGCTTAAAACCATTATTTTAAGCGCCAATAAATTTACTCAGTTATGTAAACCCGCATTTATGGCATATCCATTAATGCTTGGGTTTTTACATCGAGTTTTTCTTCGTAGTTTTCAGCGCTTAACCCTAAAAGCTCAGGCAAGGTAGCGGCAATGCAAATAGATGAGAACGTACCTACTACAATGCCAGTAAATAGCGCAATAGCAAAGCCTTGTAATGGCGCACCAGCGAGAAGCCAAACACTTGCAACTGTAGCAAGCGTGGTGCCCGATGTAATAAGCGTACGCGTTAAAGTACTTTTTATCGCGCTATTTATAATACTTGCAGGGCTAAGTGCATTATTAGATTTAACACGTAAGAGCTCGCGTACTCTATCACCGACTATTATTGAGTCGTTTAGTGAATAACCTATAATGGCGAGTAAGCTGGCAAGTACGGTTAAATTGAACTCAAGTTGAAATAGCGAAAATAGCCCCAGTACGAGTAGTAAATCATGCACTAACGCAACTACTGAGCCAACAGCTAAACGCCATTCAAACCGCACCGCTAAATAAAGCATGACTGCAACCATAGCTGAAAATAGTGCCAAGCAACCTTGCTCAAACAGCTCATCACCCACTTGTGAGCCGATATACGCTGACGATAATACCTCAGCGTTTATATCTGCGTTTTGAGTAATGGCAGTTTGCCAATCATTACTATTTGCTGTTGAATCGCTAGGCGCTTCGCGTAGTTGAAAATGGCTATTGCCTTGCGCGGTTAGCTCAAACTCGCCGTTGTGATTTTTAGTAATAAACGATTGAAGCTCTTTTAGCTCAACACCTTGGCTGGTGGTAAATTCCGTTAGGTAGCCACCGGTAAAGTCGAGTCCAAAATTAAGCCCTTTTTGACTAAGCGTAAATACCGATAGCAGCACAAGTATGGCGCTCAAAAGCATGCCAAAAAAACGCAGGCGCGACCCTGCCTCGCCCTTTAAAAAAGTGTTAAGCATGTGCATTTACTCCTGCTTTTTTAGCCAATTTTAAATATAACGTTTGGCTGAGTACTTTTGATACGTACACGCCAGTAAATACAGAGGTTATTAAACCAAGTGCCAATGTTATGGCAAAGCCTTTAACTGGGCCGTAACCTATTCCGTATAAAATAAGCGCGGTGATCATAGTGGTTATATTGGCATCAAATATAGTGTTAGCGGCTTGCTTGTAACCTTCTTGAATAGCTTGATAAGCAGAGCGGCCTTTTCTGCGCTCTTCTTTAATTCGCTCAAATATAATAACGTTGGTATCTACCGCCATGCCAATAGTAAGCACAAGCCCAGCAATACCCGGCAGGGTTAACACAACCCCTGGTAATAACGACATTAGGCCAACTAGCGATGTTAAATTTAATAACAGCGCTACGTTTGCAATAAGCCCTAAGCGGCGATACCACATTGCCATAAAGGCAAGTGTAATACCCATGCCCAGCATTAATGCGGCTAAACCATTACTAATGTTTTCGCTGCCAAGGCTTGGCCCAATTGTTTGCTCATGCACTATTGTTACAGGCGCGGTAAGTGAACCTGCTCGCAATAATAGGGCTAAATCGGCCGCGGCTTGCTGGCTTTTCATATTAGTAATGCTAAAACGTGAACTTAAATGCTGGGCAATATTGGCTACATTTATAACTTCACTTTTTTTAACGGTTTCGCCTTTCGCGTTTTGAGAGTACTCAGAGTAAACAGTCGCCATAGGCTTACCAATATTGGCTTTTGAAAACGCCGACATAGCATCGCCACCTTGCCCATCTAGGCTAAGTTGTACCAGTGGCTTACCCCAATCGTCGCGCCCTATGTTTGCATTATTAATGTGATCACCGGTAAAAATTGGCACAGGGTCAAGGTTTATGGTACTACCCGACTGCATGTTAAATGTTTTACCACCCGCTTCTTTTAACTGGTAAAACCCAAGTGATGCAGTTGCACCTATGATGCGCTTAGCCTCTGTTGGGTCTTGCACGCCAGGCAGCTCAATACGTATACGTTGTTTACCTTGGCGCTGAGTGACGGCTTCGGTAATGCCTAACTCTTCTATGCGTGAGCGAAGTGTGGTGAGTGTTTGGCTCATTACTTCTTTATCAAAGCTGCTGCGCCCTTGCTCTGAATAGCTAAATATTGCGTTTTTAACATTGCCGTTATTAGCGGTTGTAACCGCTAAATTAGCAAAGCGACTTTGTAGCTCTTCAATCACGGGGTTAAGTTTTTGCACCGCATTTGGCAACACGCTAATTTCAAAGCCATGATCCGTTTTCAGAACTTTAAGGCCGTGCGCTTTTTGCTTTATAATGATTGATTTAGCTTGTTGATATGCACTCACTAATTGCTCATCAACGGCTTTGTCTAAATCTACGTCGAGTACAAATAGCACACCGCCATTTAAATCAAGGCCAAGCTTTATTGGTGATAAACCAAATTCTTGCAGCCAAAGTGGGCTTGTTGCATGTTCTACAATTTTAACTTGCGTATTTGGGAACTGCGCCTTTATAGCCGCTTGCGCTTGGGCGCTTTTAGTTGGCTCGTTTAATAAAATATTGATAGTTGATTGCTTATCAAGCCCTTGCTCAACGTCAAAGCCTTGGTTATTTAAAAAAGTAACTAACGCGTTAGTACTTGGCACAGCTTGAGTATCACTATGTGGTGTATTGCTTACATGCAACCACGATTTGTTAGGGTATAAGTTGGGTAATGCGCTAATAGCTAATAAAATCAGCACAATAAGCATGGCTATATAGCTCAATTTAAATTTAGCCATAAATGGCTTTTGATCTTTTTTTACACTAAACATAATTTTCCTTATTGCCAGTAAATTACTGGCAATGTGCTTTTTAAAGCACAATTAATCGCAAGGCTTAAACGTAAAACGTTAAAACCTAATAAAAATTAAATAAGAAAAATTAAGCGTGGTAAGTAGTGACGGCTCTATAGAGTAAGTTGGCATCTTTCCAGCCACTTAACCGAGACTTTTTACTATGGTACACAAGCGTATACCAAGGCTGAATAGCATTTACAGCTTGAGGGCGTATGAATATTTGTCTAACAAGGCGCTGCGCAAAAAACTCAAAAACAACATCGTATTCTGGTTCACTTTGAGCGGCATGTAAAAATAGCGAAGAATTACTAGCCGTCAACCTTGGTTGATGCGCGTCAAACCCTGTTTGGTGTGTTCTTTTGTGCTCATTTCCCTTTACCGATTTTGATATAGGCAGCGTTTTAGCTAAATCAACACTATCAGCAAGCATACTCAATGAGCTGGTTGCCGTGTTTAATTGATGTGTGGCGCACTGCGCACTACTTTGCACACTAAAAAGCGCACAAAACAGCAAAAAAGCAGTTATAAACACACGGATGTTAAACATGGTTACTTCAAACTAAATAAGGGATGCGTAGTATATATGGGCAAGTATTTAAAATACAATGCTAATTAATTAAGTATTTAATATAACTGAGACCCTTAATGCGCTCCAAGCACAGTACAGAAAAACGCGCCGATGCCATGACCTTAAAGCAAAGCATTAAAACACTGTGGCCTTACATTACTAAATTTAAAGGGCGAGTATTTATTGCACTTTTAGCGCTTATAGGTGCTAAAGGCGCGACACTTTTAATGCCTTGGGCATTAAAAGAGATTATCGATTCGGTAGATAAATCAATTAATCCCGTTTTAGTTATCCCGGCGCTACTACTGCTAATGTATGGTGGGCTTAGGTTTGCCAGCGTTTTTTTAGGTGAAGTACGCGATGCAGTGTTCTCTCGTGTAACAGAGCACGCTATGCGTGACATTGGCTTAAAGGTATTTAAACATTTACATTCTTTAGAGCTTGCCTTTCACCTAGACAGACAAACAGGCGGAATAAGCCGTGATATAGAGCGCGGTACTAGTGGGCTAAGCTTTTTAATGCGTTTTTTAATGTTTAATATTGTACCCACCCTTTTTGAAATACTCACCGTTGCTATTATTTTTGGGTCGCTATTTTCTGTGTGGTTTGCGTTAATTACTTTATTAGCGGTTGCTATTTATATCACTTTTACCGTAACAGTTACGCAGTGGCGAAACCGATTTATACGCGAGGCAAACGCCGCCGATAATTTAAGTAATACCCGCGCCATAGACAGCCTTCTTAATTTTGAAACCGTAAAATATTTTAATAACGAAGAATTTGAGGCAAAAACATACGACTCCTTTTTAGCAAAGTGGGAAACCGCTCGTTTAAAAAATAGAATGTCATTGCTTGCGCTTAATTCTGGCCAAGCGTTGATTATTGCCAGCGCTATTACAGCGCTAATGTGGTTAGGCGCCAAAGATGTAGTAACTGGCGCTTTAACAATTGGTGAACTTGTAATGATAAATGCCTACATGATCCAATTATTTTTACCGCTTAATTTTTTAGGGTTTGTATATCGAGAAATAAGACGCGCGCTTACCGATTTAGAAAATATGCTGGGCCTACTCAATAAAAAGCCACAAGTCACTGAGCGACCCCATGCCCAAAACCTCATCGTTACTCGCGGCGACATAGCGTTTAATAATGTAAGCTTTATTTACAGTGCCAATCGTCCAATTTTAAAAAACATTAGCTTTAAAATAAAAGCAGGGAGTAAAGTCGCCGTTGTAGGTGCAAGTGGTGCAGGTAAAAGCTCATTAGCACGATTACTTTATCGCTTTTACGATGTGAGCTTAGGCACTATTACTATAGATAACCAAGCAATAGACTCCGTCACCCTCGATAGCCTGCGCAGTGCTATTGCTATAGTGCCACAAGACACTGTGCTATTTAATACCAGCATACGAGAAAACATCGCCTATGGCAGACCCTCAGCGAGCGATGCTGAAATAGATAAAGCAATAGAAATGGCCCATTTAAAAGACTTTATTTCAACATTAGCCGAAGGCGATAAAACACTGGTTGGCGAGCGCGGTTTAAAAGTATCTGGCGGCGAAAAGCAACGTATTGCCATTGCACGCGCTATTTTAAAACGCTCCCCTATTTTAATATTTGATGAAGCAACCTCAGCGCTCGACTCGCATGCTGAGCAAGCTATATTGAACGCAATGCGTGCTGTTACTCAAAACCATACTAGCATGGTGATCGCTCATAGGCTTTCTACTATTGTTGATGCCGATAACATACTGGTATTTAACAACGGTGAACTAGTTGAGCAAGGCACACATGCAGCACTTTTAGCAAAAAAAGGTCAATACGCTCAAATGTGGCAATTACAACAGCAGGAAGATAAATTAACTTGAACTTTGGTTAATTACAGCCATTTACTGGCGATACTGCCGCTTTACCTTTAGAATACGGCCTTGAAATTTTATTCAATAATTTACATATATTAAGGCGAAACGCAGATGGGAAGAGCTTACCAAAACAAAAAAGATTCAATGGCTAAAACTGCGGGTGCTAAAACTAAAGTTTATTCTAAGTACGGTAAAGAAATATACATTTGTGCTAAAAACGGTGGCGTAGATACAGACGGCAACCTTGCACTGCGTCGTTTAATTGAACGCGCTAAAAAAGACCAAGTACCTGCACACGTTATTGAACGCGCAATAGAAAAAGCAAAAGGCGGTGGCGGTGAAGATTACGCGGCCACACGTTATGAGGGTTACGGCCCTGGTAACTGTATGATTATTGTTGACTGTTTAACTGACAACAATAAACGTACATTTGCTGATGTGCGCATTTGTTTTACCAAAGCAAACGCTAAAATAGGCGCACAAAATTCGGTATCACATTTATTTGATCACCTCGCTATTTTTGTCTTTGACGGCGACGATGATGAAGCTGTACTAGAAGCCCTTATGATGGCCGATGTTGATGTAACCGATGTAGAAGTAGAAAACGGTAAAGTGGCGGTTTTTGCCCCCCATACCGAATACAACAACACACGTACAGCACTTGAAGAAATGGGTATTACAGATTTTGACGTAGACTTAATTTCGTTTGTACCTCAAGTAGAGGCCCCTATTGAAGGTGAAGACGTAGAAGTAATGGAGCGCTTTTTAGCCATGCTTGAAGATTGTGACGATGTACAGAACGTTTACCATAACGCGCAATTTTAAACTTTACTGAACGCATTTATTTTAAGCCAACAGCAATGTTGGCTTTTTTATTTTAAAAGGCTTATTAAATTTTATGAATACCCTTGCAGAGCTTAAAGCGGGTAAGTTAAATGGCGTTACACGCGTACAACTCGTTGAAGAATTAACAGAGCTCCCCTCAGAAATTTTTACGCTTGCAGACACCCTCGAAGTACTCGATTTATCAAATAACAAGTTATCAGATTTACCTGCGGAATTTGCCTGCTTGCACCGTTTAAAGCGGGTGTTTTTATCGTTTAACCAGTTTAAACATATACCTGAAGTACTCGCTAAGTGCCCTGCTTTAATTATGGTTGCATTTAAAGGCAATCAAATAACAGAGTTTGCTCTTAACAGCTTACCTAAAACTATTGAATGGTTAATATTGACCGATAACAAATTGAGCGCCTTGCCAGGTGACTTTGGCAATTACACACAGCTTAAAAAGCTTGCGCTAGCTGGCAATGAGTTAACACATTTACCAACAAGTATGGCTAATTGTACTAATTTAGAGCTTGTAAGGCTCTCTGCTAATAACTTAGCAAAAATTGATAATTGGCTACTAGAATTACCAAAACTTGCTTGGCTTGCATTTGCAGGTAACGAATTTAATAAAGCGCAGTGCTTAACAAAAAGTACTTTAAAAAATACCCCGCTTGAAAGTTTTCAGCTTAAAAAAGTAATAGGCCAAGGTGCATCGGGCGTTATACACCTAGCAAAAGCAGAAAATAACAATGTGGCGGTAAAACTTTTTAAAGGAGCAATTACAAGCGATGGTTACCCACTTGATGAAGTAAACTGCTGCTTACAGGCGGGGAATCATAAAAATTTAATTAACGTATTAAGTTACATAGAGCAAAGCACGCAGCTTGGCTTAGTGATGGAGCTAATAGGTACCAGTTATACAAATTTAGGTTTACCGCCGAGCTTACAAACCTGCACCCGCGATACATTCAATGATGATTGTAATTACCCTATTAAAGCCGTTTTTAAAATAGCAAAACAGATGGCTAATACGCTTGCTCACCTGCATGATAATCACGTAAGCCATGGCGATATTTACGCACACAACACCATGATAAATGAGCAATATGATGTTTTATTTGGCGATTTTGGTGCGGCTACTAATTTAGCCATGCTTACCCATCAAGAACAAAAATGCATAGAGCTTATAGAAGTACGTGCTTTTGGTTGCTTAATTGACGACTTACTAAGTACGGTTAGCGAAGCAGATAAGCAAACCGAACTGTTCGTTAAAATGTCCGATATAGCAGCGCGTGCTATAAACACTGCTATTGCCTCGCGCCCTAGTTTTAAAGCACTAAGCGCTTTATTAAACGAACGGCTATAAATCAATAAAACTAAAAAAGCCTGCATAATGCAGGCTTGGTTGGATAAAGCTAAACTTTTACACGGTCAATTATAAGTACTGACCTAATGCTTTAACTTGGTCTAACATGCGGTTTGAGAAACCCCACTCGTTGTCGTACCAAGCCATTACTTTAACTAGTTTGCCATCAGCTTTAGTTTGCGTTGCATCAAAAATTGACGACGCAGGGTTGTGATTAAAATCAATAGAAACAAGCGGAAGCTCGTTGTACTCTAAAATTTCTTTCATTGAACCTGTTGCTGCGGCTTTCATTACTTCGTTGATTTCTTCAGCTGTTGTGTCGCGCTTAGTGATAAACGTAAAATCAACTAAAGAAACATTGATAGTAGGTACACGTACCGACATACCGTCTAATTTACCCGCAAGCTCAGGAAGTACTAAGCCAACAGCTGCTGCAGCACCTGTTTTAGTTGGGATCATAGACTGAGTTGCACTACGTGCACGGTAAAGATCTGGGTGATAAACGTCAGATAAGTTTTGATCGTTTGTGTAAGCATGGATTGTAGTCATGCTACCTTGCTCAATACCAACTGTGTCGTTAATTGCTTTTGCAATTGGCGCTAAACAGTTTGTAGTACAAGATGCATTAGAAATAATGTTACTATCAGCGTTAATTACATCGCTGTTAACACCGTGCACTACTGTTGCATCTAGGTCTTTACCAGGCGCTGATACAATTACTTTTTTAGCACCTGCTGTAATGTGTTTAGCGGCATCTTCACGCTTAGTGAAAAAACCCGTACATTCTAAAACGATATCTACGTTTAGCTCTTTCCACGGTAAGTTTGCAGGGTCACGCTCTTGCGTCAAAGTAATTACGTCGTCACCAATTAACATGGTGTTATCTTCAAGTGTTACTTTTTGAGAAAATTGACCATGCACTGAGTCAAATTGTGTTAGATGCGCATTTACGTTAGCCGGCGCTAAATCGTTAATTGCTACAATTTTAATCTCACTGTTTTGTGCTGACTCGTAAAGTGCACGTAATACGTTGCGACCGATACGGCCATAGCCATTAATTGCTACATTAATCATTTTTAGACTCCTATTTAACTTCACTTGCTTGTCGAGCAAGCGCTTCAATGGCTTGCCAGTCTTTGTTTTCAATTAGTTGCTTGTCTAGCATCCACGTACCACCAACACAAATTACGTTGTTAAGCGCTAAGTAATTAGGGGCTGTTGCTAGGCTAATGCCACCGGTTGGGCAAAAAGTAATATGTGGTAATGGGCCACCAATCGACTTAAGCATGGCTGTTCCGCCAGCAGCTTCAGCTGGGAAGAACTTTAAATACTTAAAGCCATGGCTTGCTAACTGCATTACTTCGCTTGCAGTTGCTGCACCTGGTAAAAATGGCGTATCTGAATTTTTAGCTAATGCTAATAATTCATCACTTACCCCTGGGCTTACCATAAAATCAGCGCCTGCTTCTACTGACGCATCAAAGCTTGCTTTATCAACCACTGTACCTGTACCAACGTAAGCTTCTGGAACTTCTGCTTTCATTAGTTTCACAGCTTCAACTGCAACAGGCGTACGTAGCGTAATTTCAAGTGCTTTTAGGCCACCGTTGTATAACGCTCTAGCGAGTGGTGCTGCATCTTCTAATTTTTCGATTACAACCACTGGCACCACAGGTGCCGACGCTAAGATTTTTTCAATACTCATTACTTGTTCCTCATTACCCAGTGTGTGGCAATTATTATTCAAGTCCAAAAGCACTCGCACCTAAATCGGCGCTGCTTACAATATTTCTAAATCCAGTAAATAACTCTCGGCCGGTACCAAATGTTAAACTTGGTTGACTAAGTTGTAGTTCACGCTTAGCAAGCTCTTCGTCGCTAACGTGTACTTTTAAGATTCCATTTGGCGCATCTAAGGTTACTAAATCGCCTTCTAGAATTTTTGCAATAATGCCCCCTTCAACGGCTTCTGGCGCTAAGTGAATAGCAGCTGGCACTTTACCTGATGCACCTGACATGCGGCCATCAGTTACTATAGCTACTTTAAAGCCTTCGTCTTGAAGGGTTGCCATTACTGGCGTTAATTTATGAAGCTCTGGCATACCTTTCGCTTTAGGTCCCTGCTCTTTAAGCACGGCTATAAAGTCTTGGTTTAACTCGCCTCGGGTGTAAGCTTCTTGCAGTTCGCCTTGTGAGCTAAACACTTTAGCAGGAGCTGTTACTACTTGATGCTCTGTTGCGACAGCAGACACTTTTATTACGGCTTTGCCTAAGTTACCCGTTAGAAGTTGCAGGCCACCTTGCTTACTAAACGGATTGCTAACAGGACGAAGTACTTCTTCATCAAGTGAGTTTTCTGGGCAATCTACCCATTTAACTTTTGAAGGCCCTGTTGAATCGCTCATAATTAAGCTGTCGTCTTTATCTAAACGCGGCTCCATCATGTAAGGGGCTAAGCCTTCACCAAGCATAGTTTTAACGTCAGTATGCAAATAACCAGCACCGGCTAGTTCACGCATTAAGAAACCCATACCGCCGGCAGCTTGAAAATGATTAACATCAGCCGAGCCATTAGGGTAAATACGCGTAAGTAGTGGTACAACTTCTGATAAATCAGACATGTCTTTCCACGTTATTTGTACACCTGCTGCTTTTGCGATAGCAACAATGTGGATAGCGTGGTTAGTAGAGCCACCTGTAGATAACAAGCCAACTAAACCATTAATGATGGTTTTTTCGCTAATTACCTCTGCTAAACATGGGCTTTCTTTATCGCCTGTAAGCTGTTTAAGCATAGTTTCTACAGCGTTACCTGTTAAACCATCGCGAAGCTCAGTGTAAGGGTTAATAAACGAGCTACCTGGAAGGTGTAAGCCCATTATTTCCATTAACATTTGGTTTGAGTTAGCAGTACCGTAAAACGTACATGTACCAGCGCTATGGTATGACGCGCTTTCAGCCTCAAGTAATACATCACGGCTAACTAAGCCTTGTGCAAATTTTTGGCGAATACGGGCCTTTTCTTTATTAGGAATACCAGATTGCATTGGGCCAGCAGGTAAAAAGAACACTGGTAAATGACCAAACGATAAGGCACCAATTAATAAACCAGGGACAATTTTGTCACATACGCCTAAACAAAATACGCCATCAAATACGTCATGCGATAATGAAACCGCCGTGGACATAGCAATTACATCACGAGAAAAAAGTGACAATTCCATGCCGTCACGCCCTTGCGTAACACCATCACACATTGCTGGTACGCCGCCTGCAACTTGGGCAGTGGCATCGTACTTAGTGGCAATATCTTTAATTAAATCAGGAAAGTCTTTGTATGGCACATGGGCCGAAAGCATATCGTTATATGAGTTGATAATAGCAAGATTTGGCTGCTCATCAGCCTTTAAGCGCGCTTTGTCGTCGCTGCTACACGCAGCCATTACGTGAGCGATGTTTCCGCAACCTAGTCCAGCACGAACTCTTGTTTGTTTTTTTGCATGCGAAATACGATCTAAATAATCTTGACGGGTTTGTTTACTGCGTTCAATAACGCGTTGGGTGACTTCTTCAATGCGAGGGTGCAACATAATTTAGCTCATCTCTATTAGTTAGAGGAAAAAGGCTCAGTAGCAATTACAGACTCCACGTAAATAACTGCACTGAGCATCTTTGATTTACCCGTTCAAAGGTACGCTACCAGGGAGCCTCTCACAACAACCCTGACACCGGTGTCACTGTATTAACGCATAGCATTGACACCGGTGTCAACCCTGAGTAACAAAATTAGTGTAAAATTTTAACGTGACCAATTAATGAACAGGCTAATTTTAGTTTATTTGCTAAAATCCGCCCAAAAAAAAACCGAATAAGCGCCACTCAAATTCGGGTTACTGTGAAAAGCAAAGTGAAATTTTATTTAATTGCGGCAGTAGACTCGCGCGTTATTAACCGGGATTCTAGGGTAACTTGATAAGGCTGCTCTTGTGGCTGCGCGATATGCGATATAAGCTGCGTTACAGCTTGTTTTGTCATCTCTTCTACAGGTTGTGCAATAGTGGTTAAGCCAGGCCAAATATGGCGTGCTATAGGAGCGTTATCAAACCCAGCTATAGAGATATCATCTGGCACTCTTAATTGGCGCTGTGTGGCAAGTTTTAGTACCGCCGCCGCCATGTAATCATTCGATGCAAATACGGCCGTAGGCCTTGGTGACAAATCTAAAATACTGCGTGCGCTGTCTACACCTGAGTGATAACTAAAGTTACCCTCTTCAACTAAGCGCTCATCAAATTTTATACCGTGGCTTGCCAAAGCACGTCTGTAGCCATTAAAGCGTTGCTGCGTAGCACTGTGATCAGGGTGGCCTTTAATAAAGGCAATTGATTTATGACCAAGTGAAATTAAGTGCTCGGTTATTTCATAGGCGCCCTGCTCATCGTTGCTACGCACCGAAATTGAATCATCTTCAAGCAGTGCCGATGCAACTCGTGCATACGGTATGTTTTTAGCTTTTAAAAAATTAGCGAGTTTTTCAAAATCACCAAATGGCGGAGTAAGTACTACGCCATCTAAACGCGAGGTTTGTAGTAATTGCTCTATGTCGTTAATTAAATCGTCGCCACGTAGTTCGCAAGGGTGTATTAGTAAGTTATAGTTATTCTCTTTACAGGCAGCAAGTGCGCCTGTTTGTACGCGTGTTATATAACTTTTACTTGGGTTATCGTACAAACAACCAATAATAAAACTACGATTTTGCGCCAGTCCGCGTGCTATGGGGTTTGGTGTATAATCAAGCTCTTTAAATACTTTAAGCACTTTTTCGCGCGTAGCCGCACTCACATTAGGCTCATTATTTAACACCCGCGATACCGTTTTTTTAGAAACGCCCGCATGGCTTGCTACACTATTTATGGTTACTTTTTTCATTTGTTCATTATCCAAATACAACCATTAAGCAAAAAACTATTTGCTGTTATATAAACACGCACCCGCGCCAATAAGCGGTATGTTATCTTGGGTTACTAAGGTTACCGGTATTTGCCCTGCATATTGCGACATAACGCCTTTTTGCGAAAAACGCTCTACAAAACGGCTCTCTAATAATCTGCTCTGCATACGTGGTAAAATACCACCACCTATAAATAGGCCACCTAATGCGCCATATACCACAGCTAAGTCGCCTGCCACACTGCCTATCCAATCACAAAACTGATTAAGCGTTGCATCACACACTTCACATTCGCCACTGTTTGCAAGGCTGCTAATTTGTGCTGCATCTAAGTTTTTAGCTGTCACCCCCTTCACGGCAGCCATTGCTTTGTATAAATGGGCAATACCTGGGCCTGAAAAAACCGTTTCGATTGAAACATGTGGGTGTTCTTTGCGCAATTCATTAATTAATAAAGCATCTAGCTCATTAACAGGCGCAAGCGACATGTGCCCGCCCTCAGAGCTCAATACAGCGCAAGATTGCGCCGTACGCACCAAACACGCTGCGCCAAAACCTGTACCTGGGCCCATAACACCAATATTTGCATTTGCATCGGCTTGACCAGGCTTAATAGTAATGTTTTGAGTTGCATCTAAATAAGGCGCTGCATAAGCAAATGCAGCAAAGTCATTAATTACTTCTAATTGGGTTAGATTAAAATGCGCTTTAAACTCGTTAACACTAAAGTGCCAACCTAAATTTGTTAGATGCACTTGACCTGATTTTATAGGTCCTGCAACTGCCAAACAGGCGCGAGTAGGTGTTACGTGAGGAATAGTTGTTAAATACTGCTCAAGCGCGCTTTCTAAAGAACCAAAATTTGCACTAGGAAATATGTTAATATGTTCAATAACAAATTGGTTTGATTGCTCGTTAAAATCGGTAATTAATGCAAAGCGCGCATTGGTGCCCCCAATATCGGCAACAAGGATGGGGCTAAAATGGGCAGAAGAATTTTGGCTCATGGTATTATCTCTTTTGTGTAAGCGGCTTATGCTTGTTATTTTACAACGACCATGCGTTGTTATTTATACACTTTGAGCTATCACCTCAAAGTAGCTATCACAGTAAAAAAGGCTGCTATATAAAATAGCAGCTAATACGTTTTGACAACAAAATGATAAAACATTGACATTATGACACCGGTGTCATGACTAGATCAATAATAAATCGTAAAAAGCTTGAAATAATTCACTAATAGTCGAAAATGACACAATTATTTAGCATTTATTTAAGTTGTAACAATGAAAGGTAAAGCCACCTCATTTGACATAGCCCATTATGCTGGCGTTTCACAATCAACGGTATCTCGCGCTTTACGAAATAGTCCCCTTGTTAATGCAGAAACACGCAAGCGCGTTCACGACATAGCTAAGCAACTTAACTATAAAGTGGATAAAAATGCCAGCAACTTGCGTACTCAGCAAAGTAGTACCCTTGCGCTATTATTGTTTGAAGACCCAACATCAGATGAATCACAAATAAACCCTTTCTTTTTGTCTATGTTGGGCAGTATCACCCGTGCGTGTGCAAAAGAAGGTTATGACTTATTAGTCTCGTTTCAATCAGCCAGCGCTGATTGGCAAGCTGATTACGAAGACAGCCACAGAGCCGATGGCATAATTTTACTCGGCTATGGTGATTACATAGACTTTCAGCCCAAATTTAAAACCTTACTAGAGCAAAACACAAAATTTGTATGCTGGGGGGCCACCGTCGATAACCGCCCGGATTTAACCGTATGTTGCGATAACTACGGCGGAGGTAAACTAGCTGCAGGCCATTTAATTGCCCATAACCGTACTGATTGTGCGTTTATTGGTGATGCTTCTGATCACAGCCCAGAATTTTTTGCCCGCTTTCAGGGGTTTAAAGATGAGCTACTTACTAGTGGTATAACCATTAATGAGCGAAAAATGGCCAATGCTATTTCTACTGAGGAGTCAGGTTACCACGCTACGCGCTCACTCATAGCAAATAACATTAAATTTAACGCCTTATTTGCCGCCAGTGATTTAATAGCCATTGGTGCAATTCGCGCTTTAAAAGAAGCCAATATTAATGTTCCTAACGAAGTGGCCGTGGTCGGTTTTGATAACATAGCTATAGCAAGCTATATAAACCCACCGCTTACCACCATAGCGCAAGACACCACTGTTGCAGGGCAAATGCTAGTAGAGAACCTGCTTAAATTAATACGTGAAGAAGAAGTGCAAAGCACCCTTTTACCGCCAGTGTTAATTGCCAGAGGGTCTAGTTAAGGGTTTATAACTCAACTTCATGTGCTTACTAAACACTAACCCCACTTAAATACAAAAAAGCCACGGCTATTAACCGTGGCTTTAATTTTAAATTTTGGACTAGCCTTATTGTAAAGCTTTCTCAACAACAGGGTAATGATCCCAAACTTGTTTGTCGCTCAGTGAACGAACTAATTTAATATACTCAGCGTGAGTCCATGCCAGTGGGGTTGCTGAATTAGTGCCCTCACCTAGCTTGTAACCTGCTTTATTTACGCCTACGCCATCCCATACTTGCTCGGGTAACATAAGGCCGTTATTAGCAAATTGCTCTAAGCCTTTTACATAGCTGTTTTTAATCTGTGCTTGTTTAGCATCATTCAGAGCGTTGTTTGCATTCGCAGCTGCGATTTCGTAATGCCCGCGCTCACCGGTGAAAAATGGCCAAACACGACCGCGTTGACCTGGTGTGTTGCTACCACCTTCTGCATAGTTGGTGCCTGTTATTTCATCTTCACCGTAGCCGTCGTTACCATAGCGGCGGTAGCCTGCAAATGTGCCGCTGCCATCGTCAAAGCTAAAGCTGTATCTAACTTGTAAGTTATCTTCAAGCGTTTCGTCATCGTACTCTGGCAGTGTTTTAACAATGCTTTCGTCGTTAGCATCGCGAACGCCATAGCGTACTAGCTCTAAAAAACCGCCATCTAAAATTTGCTTTTTATTAAACCCTTCGCGGCCATTATTAGCGTTAATTTTAGTGTTTGAGTTTGCATCGGTATCTTGGCCTATACGAATAAAGTATTCGCCATCGCTATTCTCGCCTTTTAAGTTACCTTCGGTAGTAAACATGTGCGATTCAATATCGTTGCTGTATTTTTTAGCCGTAGCAAGGTAGCGCTTTGCGTTTTTATCATCGCCACTAAGCGTTGCAATATCGCTTGCGGTAATAAGGCCAGCGACTATTGCTGCAGTTGTTGAAGGGGAGTAACCTTCTTGCTCTTCCCAGCGCTCTTGCTGTGTTGCCGGTGGTGTAATTTGTGTGTCGTTCCACAAAATTTTAGCAAGCCCGCCATCCACTAAAAAATCAGCCGCGGGTTTTAACATTTTGCCGTACCAACTTTTTAGCTCTTCATCGCTAAGTACATTGGCCTTGTGTAACTTCCAGGCAAGCATTATAGGCATAGCTGTTTGGTCAAGCTGTACGCCTACCCATTCTAGTTCACCATCTACATGTGTTTTTTGTAAAAACCAGCCTGTATCGCCTTTATTGCCCGGCGTTTTGCTGTTTACTTGTACTTTTTCAAGGTATTCGAATGCTGTTTTTGCTGTGGCAGTATCGCCAAGCGCCATAAATGCCATGGCTACTTGATAAAAATCGCGCACCCACACCGCTTTATAACCTGTAGAACCCTCTTTAGCAGATACCGTTTCGCCCCATGGATTAGATAGAGAAGCAATTAATGCCCCTGCGTGTGTTTTATCTTCTTGTGCTTTTAATACCATGGCACTGGTGTATAAAAGCTTGCCGTTATCGGCGGTTTGCTCGACCATGCTATTGAGCGGCTTTAAGCTTTGTAAGTAATCTTGCCAGCCCAGCGCTTCCCCTTTTCCGTTATAGTGTTCAAGTACTGTTTGATACCCTTTTGCTAAGCTTTTTTTACCTTCATTGAAACTTTGCTGCTGCGTTTTGCCAAAGCTTAGAGCCAAATCAAAGGTGGTATTTGCGCTTATTTCACCAAGCTCTGCCAACATACTTACGTTACCAGCAGATTCGCCAGTATTTGTGTATTGGTTTTTTATAGATTGCGTTGTTTTAAGCGCGTTAATACCATCGCTTTCACCTGTAAAGCCCACTGTTTTAGCTTTAAATGGGGTTGCTGATTGAAGTGATAAATAGTTATCGTCTTCCCATGCAACGAGGCCGTGATCTGTTGTTTTAGCAAAGTCACCTAAGCCGTTGTTGTTAATGTACGGATTAACAGACACATACGCTTTTAGCCCTTCAAGCTCAGTATTAAATATGCTACGTACAAACAGGGTTTGCCCGTCAGGGTCGGTAAATATGTGTTTTTCTAGGCTAAAGCGGCCTTGTTTATCAGTGCTTGTTACTTTATAAGCAAGCGAAAGTGGGCGACCTTGTGCATCTTTATATAAATAATCTATGGTGACATCTAATTCATCAGCTTCACTAACGGTAAAGTCTTTACCTGTAACAACAAATTGCATGTCTTTAATTTGTGCTTGGTGAATAAGCCCAAACATGGTTTCGGTGATCATACCTTTAGCAATTGAAAACCATACTTTAGATACATCACCCGTTGCAGCTGCATCCGTATATTGGCCGTTTTGGTATTGTTCAAAAGATGTACCAATACCTGTTTTACCTGCATAAGCCCAAAACGGCTCTGCACCTGGGGCACCAGGTGCCGATGTAACTTGTGCAGCGGTAGTTTCATCAGTCGTGCTTGTGTTTTGAGCGCCACAAGCCGTTAAACCTAACGTTAAAAGTGAGGCGGTGATAAGGTTGTATTTTCTCATTGTGTGTCCTTAATTTGAATTTTTAACGCGCATTACAGCAATGCCGGCAACAACAAACGAGGCTGCACCAATTAATAATGCGTAAATAGGCTGATTTGAAAATGCATGGCGTAAAATAAGCCCTAAAATACTGGCGGCAAGTAACTGAGGTATAACTATAAAAAAGTTAAAAATACCCATGTAAACGCCCATTTTGTTACTCGGTAGAGCATTACTTAACATGGCGTAAGGCAGCGATAAAATAGACGCCCAAGCAAAGCCCACACCAATCATAGGAATAAGTAACATTTTAGGGTCTTGAATAAGCATAAAGCTTGCAAGCCCTAATGCGCCCAGTAATAAATTAAAACAATGCGCGCCTTTTAACCCCATTTTTTTAACTAAAAACGGAATACACATAGCGGCAATAGCGGCAAAACCATTGTACGCGGCAAATAAAATGCCTACCCAGTCTGCACCATCGTTAAATGCTTGAGAGGTTGCATCGCTACTACCATAATGAAAGCTTGTAACTGCCGCCGTGGTATAAATCCACATGGCAAATAAAGTAAACCAGCTAAAAAACTGCACCCAAGCAAGCTGTTTCATGGCCTCTGGCATGGTAAATACATCTTGTACTACTTGGTAAAAACCACCTTGTGTTTTATTGGCACTTTTAAGTGCTGCTGCAATCCACTGCACAATACCGAACGCAAGTAAGCCACCAGCAAGTAGGTAAAGCTCTTTTTCAAGGGATAGCCCCATTACTAATGCAAGGGTTGCTAAACCCAGCACCAAAAAAATAATGGCCCCCTTATTAAAGTTAATATCAACCACGTTGCTTGTTGTAGGTTGAGCGCATTGTTTTTCAAAAGCCGCTAATTGCTCCGGGCTGTATTCTTTAGTTCGTGCCACGGTCCATAGCACGGCGACAAGTAACACCACCCCGCCCCAATAAAATGAGTATTTAACTGATTCAGGAATTTGCCCCGGTGCCGCGGTATTACTTACCTCAAACCAGTTGGTCATCATCCACGGTAACGCCGAGGCTAACACCGCACCAATACCAATAAAAAAGCTTTGTAAACCGTAACCTGTCGCACGTTGTTTTTCTGGTAGATTATCACCAACAAGCGCTCTAAATGGTTCCATGGTTACGTTGATTGACGCATCCATGATCCATAACATACCGGCGGCAATCCAAAGTGTTGGCGAGTGCGGCATAATAAACAACGAAAGCGTTGTGAGCACAGCCCCAACAAAAAAGAATGGACGGCGACGACCAAAGCGCCCCCACGTTTTATCGCTCCAGTAACCAATAATAGGCTGTACAATCAACCCAGTTAGCGGTGCTGCAACCCATAAAATGGGAATATCATCTACTTGTGCGCCTAATGTTTGAAATATACGGCTCACATTGCCGTTTTGTAGGGCAAAACCAAACTGTATGCCTAAAAAGCCAAAGCACATGTTCCATATCTGCCAAAAACTTAAATTTGGCTTATCGGTATTATTATTTTGATTATTCATTATTAGCCTTATTTATTAATACTGCGCTGCTAAATGCATCAAGTGTGAGGTTAAATGTAGCGCCTTGCGTATGAGCTTTAAGCTCGGTGGTGTGATTCTCAAGTAAATCATTTAATAGCGTATTTTCACTCATTGCAGCTAATTGTGCCTTTGATACATTAACTGTAATTGTTTGTGGCTGCTCGCTGAAGTTACTTAACACATACACACTTTGCTGACCTAAAGAGCGGGTAAAACCAACAACGCGCTCACTGCCTTCAAGTTTAAGAGGTGACATCTCTCCTCCCACTACAGCGGGTAATTTATTAAGTGACATAACCGCTTTGTAGTAATCACGAAGTGCGACTTGATCGGCGCTTAAATTAGCCCCATCAAATTTTCCGTTATTCATCCATGCTTGGTGCGCTGGTACGCCAATGTAATCAAAGATACTGGTACGTGTCGGCGTTCCAAACCCTGCGTTTTCAGAGCCATCCTCTCCCACGTCCTGACCAAAATATAAGAGGGTTGGCGAACGGCTGATCAAACTAGAGACAACTAAAGCAGGTTTACCCCACTGGGCATTACCGGCAAAGTCTGGGCTGGCGATACGTTGTTCGTCGTGATTTTCTAAAAAATGCAGCATGTGCTGCTCTATGTCGAGCACACTTTGATGCGCCTCAAAAATACTATTGGCGGGTTGTTTTAGTTGCATTATTGCTTTTAAGGTATCGTAAAAGCCGACCTTATCGTAAAGGTAATCCATTTTACCTTGTTGAATATACGCTCGGTACATTAACGGGTTATATACTTCGGCCAATAAAAAGGCGTCGCTTTTTTGCATTTTTATTGATGAATTTAAAAAGCTCCAAAATTCAACCGGTACCATTTCGGCCATGTCGAACCTAAAGCCATCTACCCCTTTGTCTAGCCAAAAAAGCGCAATATCTCTAAATTTGTACCAGCTATCTGGTAGCTCTTTATCTTGCCAAAACGCATAATGGGCATGGTAATCCTTGTCTTTATAGTCGTTGGGCAGCTGAGCAAAATCGAAACTACCATCTGGCTTAACACCATAATTTACTTTTACTGTTTCGTACCAGTCGTTAATATCGGGTTTTGGTGCACGGGCACCGTTACCTGTCCATTTAGCAGGCGTTTCATCAAAAAAGCCATCTGCAAGAGGGTGAGCCTTTCCACCTAGCGCGGTGTAGGTTGTAGAGGTAGGTACTTGAAATGACTGACCCGGCACATAATAAAAGTTGTTATTTTTATCGTACGTTTTGCTGGTGTCGTCTTGCGCGCCGAAATCCTCTACGCCTTTAGGCTTTCCAAGTGATTGATAATTTCGGGCAACATGGTTAGGCACTATATCAATAATGACTTTCATACCGTGACTATGTGTACGCTCTATAAGTGCAGTAAATTCATCCATGCGGTTTGATACGTTAACGGCTAAATCGGGGTTAACGTCGTAGTAATCTTTAATCGCGTACGGTGAACCCGCGCGGCCTTTTACTACATCGGGGTCATCTTGTGAAATACCGTATTCGGTATAATCGCCAACTAGGGCATGGTGTAACACACCAGTATACCAAACATGCGTGGTACCAAGTTCTTTAATGCCTTTAAGCGCTGCGTCGTTAAAGTCGACAAATTTACCTACACCGTTTTGCTCTTTAGTGCCCCAAGGCACATTGGCTGTTTCGGTATTACCAAACAACCGAGTAAATACTTGATATACAACCGGCTTGGTAAGCTCATTTTGCGTGTGTACAGGTGTTTGCTGTTGTTCAGGTTTGTTATTTTCTGAACACCCAGTTGTAACAAGTAAGCTGCACAGTACTGCGGATACATAAACGGATTTTTTCATTGCGTGTCTTTTGTCAGTATTGTTATTAACTTTATACTAAAGATTACTGCAGCAACCATACAGTTGCTGCATACGTATTCAGGTCACTATTGTGGCGTATTTATAACGAGTACCGTTGCGCTCATCGCTGGTAATTCAATGGTTTTGCCAAGCTTTTGTGTTTTTTGAGTAAATAAATTAAATGCTGTTGTGCTGTTAGGCATCACCTCTTGCATATACCCAATATTTTTTTGTAGCGTTTGCGTGTTTTTATTCATAAATACCAACACAGTTTGCTCATCGCTAATACGCGCATAACTATAGACCCCTTGTTGAGGCGTAAAATGTACGAGTTTACCTTTATCTAATGCTGAGCTATTTTTTCTGAAGTTAAGCAGCGTACTAATGGTGTTATGCATCTCTTTTTGCTGTTTTGTTAAACCCTCTTTGGTAAAGGCATTACGTGTTGGCCCTTCAAATCCACCTGGGAAATCGATTCTAATATCACCATGGTCTTTACTGGGGGTGTTATCTAATAGCACTTCCGTACCGTAATACATTTGCGGTATACCACGGGTGGTTAAAAACAAGGTCATTGCCATTTTAGTTTTAGCTACATCTTGGCCAAGTTCAGTGTAAACACGGCTCATATCGTGGTTATCGGCAAATACCATAATGTTATTGGTATCAGGGTATAAAAAGTCATTCGCTAACGATTCATATACTTTAACCCAGCCCGTGTTCCAGCTCTCATCTTCATTTAGGGCTTGAATTACCGACTCTTGCAACGAAAAGTCCATCACGCTTGGTAAGCTTGATGTATAGCCATCTTGATTATGCTTACCACGTTGCCAGTAAGAGGCAATAGCAGGGTTAGACGTCCACTCTTCGCCAACAATATTAAAGTCTGGGTACTCTTGCATTATGGCTTTTGTCCAATCACTCAAAAATGCTTTATCTGAATATGAATAGGTATCGACACGTATGCCGCTTAAATCGGCGTATTCTATCCACCAAATCGCATTTTGAATTAAGTATTCACTTACCAGTGGTTGGCGCTGATTTAAATCAGGCATGGTTTCTACAAACCAACCATCGTTAAACTGGCGTTTGTCGTATTCACTGGCGTGTGGGTCTTGTATGGTTTGGCGTGCATGGCTGGTGGCATTTTTGCCTTTATTAAACTCACCATTAAAGTTAATCCAATCTTTAGTGGGTTTATCTTTAACCCATGTATGCTCAGAGCCAAAATGGTTAAGGACCATATCCATAACCAGACCTATCCCCTGCTCTTTTGCTTTTACTGATAGCGTTTTGTATAACTGGTTTGAGCCCATACGCGGGTCAACTTTATAAAAGTCTGTAATTGCATAACCATGATAAGAATAGTTAGGCATGTTGTTTTCAAGCACTGGGGTTAACCAAAGCTGTGTAACACCTAAATCGTTTAAATACGGTAGTGCGTTTATAACGCCCTGAATATCACCACCGTGGCGCCCCCCTTTTATGCTCGGGTTTGCTGCTTCTAACATGCTAGGGACGGTATCGTTTTGTTTGTCACCATTAGAAAAACGATCAGGGTTAATTAAATAAAGCGTATCAGCTGATGTAAACCCTTGACGCCGTGCGCTGTTTTTATCTCGTTCAAGAAGTGGAAACTCAAAGTTATTGCTTGTTTCGCTGCTATTAAATTCAAGTGTTCCGGCTTTAGCTTCGTCGGTAATGGTAATATTTAAAAATACATAATTTGGATTATCTGTACGGGTTATTTTATTTAACTTAACGCCGTTGTATTTAGCTAATTTAATTTGCTCGTTTGCAATGTTTTGCTCATGCACCATGATGGTTATGGTATTTTTGTTCATGCCAACCCACCAATTAGCGGGCTCAACGTCAAGTGCGTAGCTAATGGTTGGTAAAGTACAGGCACTTACAAGTAAAAGTTTATTTAAAAGTTGCATCATCAGGCCTTTTTAATTTTTGCTAAAAATTCTTTATGAGTAGGTAGCTGTTCTACCGTTGAAGTGATCAAAGTATTTAATGTGGAAAATAAATCGTTAAGTTGTTCACTACTGAGTGAGTCAACAATACTGTTGTAATCTTCAGGGATAAGTCCTTGGCCTATAAATACTTGTTGCCAAGCAACTTCGGCAAATAATTCGTCGTTCTCGCGCACGACTTTGCCAGTTTCCTTAAATAACTCGAGCTTGTGGGCCAATGAGTCAGGTATGTCCATTTGCTTGCATTGTCGCCAAAAAGCAGAATCGTCTCGCTCAGTTAGCTTATAATGCAAAATTATAAAATCACGAATGTGTTCTATTTCAGTTACGCTTTGCCTATTAAATTCAGTAACTAACGCATCGCTAATCCCATTATGCGGAAACAACTTTATTAATCGGGTCACGGCGCTTTGTATTAAATGAATACTGGTTGACTCTAACGGCTCTAAAAAACCACTGGCAAGACCAACCGACACCACATTTTTGTGCC
The DNA here is from genome assembly GCF_001401875.1 of Pseudoalteromonas sp. P1-13-1a. Lineage (NCBI taxonomy): Bacteria > Pseudomonadati > Pseudomonadota > Gammaproteobacteria > Alteromonadales > Pseudoalteromonadaceae > Pseudoalteromonas > Pseudoalteromonas sp. P1-13-1a. The sequence goes on from NZ_LKDV01000010.1 coordinate 24,918, forward strand.
ACTGTTTTAACCGCCGACCTGTTTTAAATTTTATAACACGTGGTGCTGTAATCGGTTCAGCTGGCAAATTATTTAATAATAACTGCGTTGCCGCATCGTCAGATAAATAACGGCTACAGTACACCAAGCCGTTACCGATTCTGCTTTGCAGAGGTATTTGCCACTGCCAGCCCGCGCTGTGTGCAATTGAACGCGTGTAAGGTTTTAGCTCGTCTGTACCTTTTGACTGCACCGCCACCGCGCTATCACACGGTAAATAATGAGACCAATCTACAAAGCCTGTGTTTAGTGTTTGCTCTATGAGTAAGGCGCGCTGGCCAGTAGCATCTATAAAAAGGTCACCGTTTATTTGCTGTGAGTTATCAAGGGTTAAAGATTTTATATTCCCTGATAGCGGACATTGTTCAACCTGCTCAATTTTGGCATCAACATGCTCAACACCACGTGCCACTGCGAGATTTTTTAAAAACTCAGCATATAAAGTGGCATCAAAGTGATAGGCATACCTCAAGCCGGGTAATTGCGTATTAGGAATGGTATTTAAGGGTGCAAACTTATGTTTTTTTGCTGCTTGGTAATTTAATGAAAAATCCCATAGGCTGTTTTCAGAGCCTGTAATTTTTCCTTTTATCCAAAAATTGTAAAAATCGCAAAAGGGGAAGTCTTTTCCAAATGAGCCAAAAGCATGCATGTAGCTATGAGAGGTGTTTTTCCAATTTTCGAACTCAATTCCTAATTTTATAGATGCATGTGTAGTGTTTATAAAATCTTGCTCGTTTATACCCAGTGCGTTGTTAAGTTGAATAATAGGCGGAATGGTCGCTTCACCCACGCCTATCGTGCCAATAGTGCTTGATTCTATAAGCGTTATTTTAATCACTTTACCTAACACTTTATTAAGCAAAGCAGCTGTTATCCACCCTGCCGTACCCCCACCAGCGATTACGACGTGTTTTATTGGTTTCATAGTAGTGTCCACGTTTAGCCCCACAAAATGATTAGGTAATATTGCGGATTAATATTAGATAAAGTAGCTATAAAAAAGCCCTTGTAAAACAAATTACAAGGGCTCCTACACACAACCTTTATTATAGCTTGTAGCTAAAGCCTAACAAGTAAGTACGCCCGTAATCTTGGTAGTCACGAACTTGCAGCGCGTTATCGCCAGAAAGCGATGTAAACGGCTCTTCTGTTAAGTTTTGAACTTGGAACTGAATTGATAACCCTTCAAGGCTTTCAACACCAGCTTCAGAGAAGTCATAACCTGCTTGCACATCCCAAATAGTCTCACCCAGAATGTCAACTTGTTGAGTATCAAAACCTAACCCGTATACATCACCTTTAAAGGCACTACGTTTACGCATGCTGGTACGCAGTTGAATACCATTCATTTCATAGTAAACCGTCAAGCTTTGAATTTTGTCAGACAGACCAGGCAGCTCGTACTCATTACCGTTTTGATCTTCAATATCAGACTCAATACCGGTATGGCTTGCAATTAAACCAAAACCTTCAAGTGACGGGTGGAATATTTTAAATGGAAGCGCGAGAGATAGCTCGTAACCGTATAAATCACCCCCACCGCCATTGACTTTACCGCTACCTGTGCCCTCAGATGTTGCAGGAATTTCGCCTGTTGATGGGTCAGCAACGCCAGACATATCAATTTCGTAAGTGCCGTCAAAAATCCACTGCGTTAAGTCTTTATAGAAAAATGCAGCAGAGAAGTAACCTTCATCACTAAAGTAGTTTTCGTACGTTAAATCGTAACCAGTTGCCTCTTTTGGCTCTAAGTTAGGATTACCACCGGATACTGACCAAAAGTTACCGTTTTCATCAGGTGTTGTATTGTATGATGCGTCGATAGAGGCATTCATTTCATCCAAACGGGCACGAGAAATTGTTTTAGCGGCACCAAAACGTACTGTTTGCTCCTCATCAATTGCAAGTGATAAGTTCAAACTCGGTAATACGTGAGAGTAATCGTGGCTAATATTGGTAGGTGATGCCACAACAATACCATCTACAGTGCTAAATGCATTACCTTGCGATGATTGGTCGGTATGAACGTAACGTACACCTATGTTACCCGTTAACGCTAAGCCGTTTACTTCGGCATTAATATTAGCTTGTACAAAAGCAGAGGTGATTTCTTCTTTAACTGTCCACGATTTAGTTAAATGACTCGTATTCGTTAAGCTTTCATCCAGTAAGTCGTAGTAGCCGCCATTAACAAGACCATTTACATCGTAGGCAATCATATCGCCCATGCCAATAAAGCCTAAGTCAACACTCCCCATACGATATTGCTCTGGCACAGTTAGCATGCCAGGATTATCAAGCGAAAAGTCAGATAACGTCATAAAGAAACCTTGCGAATCTTTTGTTTTTTCGCGTTCTTTATAAGACATACCAAACTCAATAGAGCTGAAGTATTCGTTTTCTAATACTTTTGATACCGCTAGCTTTAACGTAGATAGTTCATCTTCAATCGTTGGTGCATTAATGAAACCGTCTTGCGCTTGGTTTTCATACTCAGTGCCCGTTAAACCATATTTATCGTTTAAGGCAGAGCTTGCCCCCCATGATAAAGGGCCACCTAATTGTATTAGGCTGTAATCACTGTAATCTAAGTCATGAGTAAACGTAGCGCCAGTATTCCCACCATTAAAGGTGTAACCTAAGTTATCTGCAACACCACGAGAATCGCCGCGTCCTGTACCTGAGTAACTTTCAAGGCTCCATATTTTGCGATCAACTTGCGAATAACTGGCATCAAATTCTACTGACCATGAATCGTCAATATCGTATTTAGTATTAAAACCAAACGCGGTTAGCTCTGCTTCACGCTCTTCGTAGTCGTTGCGAACAACCACGCGCTGTCCATTAGTTACCGCACTGGTAATAAAGCCGCTTTCTGCATCTACAGATACACTTGCAGGGTCAATCGAACCTTGGCCCCATGCAAATGGAATTTCGATACCACGTAAGATTTTTTCATCAGTAAAATCAACATACAATGCATCAAACGTCATGTTTAGTTTGTCTGTTGGAGCCGCTTCTAATACAAGCATGGCTGAATCACGCTCAAGTGTTGATGAACGCACAAATGGTTTTGCGCCACCTAAAATTGAGTACGTATTACCATCATCAGCAGTAAACTCTGGGTAACCCCACGAGTTCCAACGTTTTTCTTGGTTTGGTGAGCTCATGGTGTTTAGTGCAAATGCAACACCTATAGTGTCATCAGCAAACTGATCAATGTATGAAATAGTACCGCGGTAACCATCGTCGTTACCGTCTGGGTTTAGTTTATCAAAGCTGGTTTGCTCGTATTGGCCATTAACTTGGAATACACGCTCGCCTTTACTTAAAGGACGCACGGTTTGCATGTTAATAACACCGGCAATACCTTCGGCTTCGATACTTGCGTTAGGTGTTTTATATACAGTAACGCCGCTCATGATTTCTGAAGGGTAAAGGTCAAACTCTACGCCGCGGTTATCGCCAATAGATACTTGCTCGCGGCCGTTAAACGTAGTACCACTTTCGTTTTCACCAAAACCACGAATTGATACTCTACTTGCACGACCATCTAGGCGCTGCGCCGTTAAACCAGGTAAGCGTGCAATAGACTCAGCAATTGAAGAGTCAGGTAGTTTACCTATATCTTCTGCAGAAATAGATTCTACAACCTGTGTAGAAAAGCGTTTGGTGTTGATAGATTCAACAACACTGCCACGGAATCCTTTTACTTCGATAACCTCAACGTCATCATTTTTAACTGTATCTTCTTGCGCTGCTACAGAGACAAAGCTTGCTAATCCGGCAGTTGCCATTGCCAACGTTAATATACTTGGTTTGAACATAGACATGATGTTTTTCCCGTTACCCATATTGTGATACTCGCTTCTTTATTTGAGTGATAGTCAAACAGGCGAGCTAATTTTGTTGTCAGCATCAATATTAACGCTCGAATTATTTTATTAACAACTTTATGCATACGTATTCAAAACTATGCAATACGTTACAAATTAACACTTAATTCACAATAAAACCTCTAACCCACTGATTTTAAGTCCATTATTTTGATGCAATATGATTGTTAATGAGTTTTATAAAAATACATTTGTTCGCACTATAAATTACTCTCAATACAGGGTGTAAATAGCGTTAAATAAAGCATTTTTTAATATTTACATAAGTTATCTTCATAATTTCCCTTTTATGAAATTGGTAAGACCATTCGCCGCTTTCACCAATACCGTGCAAGCCTTTTAAAATAAGCACCAAAATAGACCCGCACTGTTTTATTTATAAGTAAAAAGAATGATTGGTAAAGTTAGTAATAAAAACACAGCACCTTTAATACACCTTCTTAAAAGTACTTTTAACTAAGTAAATTAACTGCATACGTATGCAGGCTTTTTACAGTGTAGCCCCCTTCACGTATGCTTTTTGAAAGTTTAGCGATTGTTTCAATCGAACTAATAACAATATAAATACTGTGTGGAACGACGGAGAAAAGCATGGCCCAACAGCAGTGGTATAAAGGTGCGGTTATTTATCAGGTTTACCCGCGAAGCTTTCAAGACAGCAATAACGATGGTATTGGTGATCTTAAAGGGATAATTAATCGCATTGATTACATTAAAAGCTTAGGCGTTGACGCTATTTGGATTTCTCCTTTTTTTAAATCCCCAATGAAAGATTTTGGCTATGATATTAGCGATTATCGCGACATAGACCCGATTTTTGGTGACTTAAACGACTTTGACGAATTAATAGATCAAGCACACAAACGCGACATCAAAATTATTATTGACCAAGTGTTAAGCCATACTTCAGACCAACATCAGTGGTTTTTAGACAGCCGCGAAAACCAAAACAATGATAAAGCAGACTGGTATGTATGGGCGGATGCTAAAGACGATGGTACAGCACCTAATAACTGGCTTTCTATTTTTGGTGGCGGTGCATGGCAATGGGAGCCTCGTCGTGGTCAATACTATTTACATAACTTTTTAACCGAACAGCCAGATTTAAACTTTCATAACCCTAATGTAAGAAAAGCTGTGTTAGAAAACGTAGAGTTTTGGCTTAAAAAAGGTGTGGACGGTTTTAGGTTAGACGCTATTAACTTTTGCTACCACGATGCACAATTACGTGACAATCCAGCAAAGCCTAAAGATAAACGCCAAGGCCGTGGCTTTAGTGAAGATAACCCGTATGCGTTTCAGTACCACTATTATAATAACACCCAGCCTGAAAACATTGAGTTTATGCAAGACATACGTGCATTACTTAATAAGTACCCAGGCACTGTGTCACTGGGTGAAATCTCATCAGAAGATTCATTAGCAACAATGGCAGAGTATACTCAAGGCGGTGATAAGCTGCACATGGGCTACAGTTTTGAGCTATTAACTAATGACTACTCAAGCGAATACATTAGAGAAACCGTACAAACACTTGAGCAACGTATGCTTGAGGGTTGGCCGTGTTGGGCGTTTAGCAATCACGATGTAGAGCGCGTAGCGAGCCGCTGGAGCCAAAATGGTGAAATTAACCCAGCACAATGCAAAATGTTGACTGCTTTGTTAGCGTCGTTGCGTGGTAGCGTATGCATGTACCAAGGTGAAGAGCTTGGCTTAGGTGAAGCTTCTGTTGCATTTGAAGACCTACAAGACCCTTATGGCATTACGTTTTGGCCAAACTTTAAAGGCCGTGATGGCTGCAGAACGCCCATGCCATGGGATGACAATGACTCAGAACATGCAGGTTTTAGTAATACCAAACCTTGGTTACCGGTAGATAACGCGCACACTCAACGTGCTGTATCTGTTCAAGATAAAGATTCAGACTCTATACTTAATGCCTACCGTGAGTTTATGACATGGCGTAAACAGCATGCTGTGTTATTGGAGGGCGACATTGAGTTTATTGATACTGCTGAGCCTGTACTCGCTTTTTACAGAACATTAAATGAGCAAACTATGCTGTGTGTGTTTAATTTAGCACAAACCAATCAAACATTTGAGCTGACTAAAACAGTGACTGAAGCGCATGACTCATTGTCTCATTGTAATGCCACACTAGATGGTAATACGTTAAACATGAGCGGCTTTGCGTGCTATTTCGCTTTTGTAAATTAATAAAGCTCTAACAGATAGTTGAAAGCCCGATTTATCGGGCTTTTTTGTGCGCCTAACACTTGTGGACGCTTTAGTAGGTATGAAACTAAATAGCTGCTAGCGCATTATTAAACTAACTTTTTTAATGTGATTGTGTTTTGCTATTTAAATAATCAGTGAGTGCAAATAATACACCAGAGCTCACAAAGGTAACATGGATAATCACCTTCCAAAATAACTCATCACTTGAGTGAATATTTGAATTAATAAATACCTTTAAAAGCTCAACCGCAGATATGGCAACAATTGCACTAATTAACTTCATTTTTAAGCCAGAAAAACCAACTTTCCCCATCCACGATGGCCTATCTTCATGGTCATCAATATTAAGCTTTGAAACAAAGTTCTCATAACCACTAAAAATTATAATAAGTAATAAACCAGCCAGTAAAGCGGTATCAACGAGGGTAAGTATACCCACTAATAACTCTTGGTTTGTTGCACTAAAAGTGGCAATACCCATTAAATAAAGTTGCTTAAAAAACTTTATTAATAGCAATATAACAGCAAATAGTAAGCCTACAAAAAACGGTGCTAATAACCAGCGACCTTTAAATATAAGCGACTCTAAGCCCTGCTCTACTTTGTGTATTTTGCGAGGCGTATTAGTTGTTTTTACTTGATGTTCTGACATTAACGTATCTTTTTATAAAAAAGCGACCTTAGCTTATAATTTATTTAAGCACAATTACTTATACAATTATTTAAGCGTAATCTACTCATCTTGACGATAAAAATTTTTCGTTATCTTTTATTTTAATTTCGTTTAAAAATCACTATACCAACAGAATTGTTCTGCATTGGGCACTGTTTAAATACCACTTTAAAATGTATTTAAATCGTCAAACTATTTATTTAGGAATCAACAAATGAATAAAGCATTGCTAGCGTTAATAGTTGCGCCACTTTTTTCTGTTTCTGCAACAGTTGCCATCGCAGACGATGCACCTGCTGCTTCTGCACAAACAATTAAAGAATACACAGATATGTGTGTAAACTGGGCTAAAGATGACGATGTAGCGAATGAAGACCTTTTAGGTTACGTACTTCAATGTGTAAATGATGAACTGGAGTCTGAAGGTTATAAAAAAGTATCATCTGTAAAAATTTAAATTATGCGCATATATGTGGCTAACAAAGCCATTGCGAAGCATATGAACTTATAAAAAAACCGGAACGACACAGGCTGTGCGTTCCGGTTTTTTACTGGCTAAAAAACAAGTAACGGGTGAGTTACTCTTCTTCTTTTTTAGCTTTTGTCTTTTTTGCAGGCGCTTTTTTAGTAGCAGCCTTCTTTTTAGGTGCTGCTTTTTTCTTCGCTTCTTCTACCCATTTACCCGCTTCGTAGTGTGCGGTCCAGCCTGTGGCTTTTCCGTCGACTTCAGTCATCACGTATTGCGCTTTATTTTTACGGCTATAACGTACTACCGCTAAATTACCATCAGGATCTTTTTCTGGTGCATCAGCTAAATAATAAAACTTAGGTGAAATACGGTCTCTAAAACGCTTTAGCTCGGCCACTTTAGGCGCGCGCGTCTCGCGTGATTTAGGAAAAGTATTAGCCGCTAAGAAAATACCCGCAGCCCCGTCACGTAAAACAAAATAAGCTTCTGACTTTTCACATTCAAGTTCAGGTATGTGAACAGGGTCCTCTTTTGGTGGCGCAGCTTCGCCGTTTTTAAGCAACTTACGCGTATTTTTACACTCTTCGTTGTTACAACCAAAATACTTACCAAAACGGCCCGATTTAAGCTCCATGTCTGAGCCACATTTATCACATTCGATAATAGGCCCATCGTACCCTTTAATTTTAAAGGTACCTTGCTCAACTATATACCCTTCACAAGCAGGGTTATTACCACAAACATGTAATTTACGAGTTTCGTCTATTAGATAAGAGTCCATAGCCGTTTCACAGATTGGGCAGCGTTTCATTTGCATTAATGTTTCTGTTTCAATGTCCTCAACATCAGCAGCAACCGCTTCATCCCCTGAAACTAAGTTCATTGTGGTTGTACAGCGCTCTTTAGGCGGTAAGTTATAACCTGTACACCCTAAAAATACACCTGTAGATGCCGTGCGAATACCCATTTTTCTAGCACATGTAGGACAATCAATGTCGGTTTCGACCATTTGATTCAAGCGCATACCGCCCTGCTCTGGCTCATCTTTGGCTATATTTAATTGCGTAGAAAAATCAGCATAAAACTTATCAAGCACCTGGGTCCATACACGCTCGCCTTCGGCGATGTCATCTAAACGCCCTTCCATTTTTGCAGTAAAGTCAAAGTTCATTAAATCAGTAAAGTTTTCGACTAAACGGTCGGTAACTATTTCACCCATTTTTTCGGCAAAAAAGCGACGGTTTTCTACTCTTACATAACCACGGTCTTGAATAGTCGAAATAATTGAAGCGTACGTAGATGGACGTCCAATACCACGTTTTTCTAGCTCTTTTACTAAACTTGCTTCACTAAAGCGCGCTGGTGGTTTAGTAAAATGCTGTTTAGGATCAAGCTCAATTAAGCTCAGTACTTCGCCTTCTTTAACAGCAGGAAGAGACTGATCTTCTTCATTCTTTTTACGCACTGCTGGCTGTACTTTAGTCCAACCATCAAAGCGTAATACTCGACCTTTTGCTTTAAGTTGGAAGTCGCTAGCGGCCACAGTAAGCGTTGTAAGGTCATATTCTGCAGGTACCATTTGGCACGCTACAAATTGACGCCATATTAGCTCGTAAAGCTTTTTAGCGTCGGCATCGACACCTTCAACATGGCCCGAAAGCACAGTCACACTTGAAGGACGAATCGCTTCGTGCGCTTCTTGCGCGTTACCTTTAGAGCTATAGCTGATTGGATCTTTTGGTAAATACTTGGCACCAAACTCTTGGGTTACATAATCACGACACATTTCAACCGCATCTTTAGACAGATTAGTTGAGTCAGTACGCATATACGTGATGTAACCACCTTCGTATAAACGCTGTGCAAGCATCATGGTCTTTTTAACGCCATACCCTAAACGGGTGCTAGCAGCTTGTTGCATGGTTGAAGTGATAAAAGGTGCGCTTGGGCGGCTTTTACTTGGTTTTTCTTCAACATTTATTACTTTATATTCGGCGCTCTCAAGCGTTTTGACTGCAGCAGTAGCCTGAGCCTCATTAACTGGCTTAAATGGCTTGCCTGCTTGTTTAGTGACTTCTAAGCGTAATTGTGACTCGCTATTTTTAACATCGGCGTGTATATCCCAAAACTCTTCTGGAATAAACGCTTTAATTTCACGTTCGCGCTCTACTAATAAACGAACCGCAACCGACTGTACACGCCCTGCTGAAAGACCACGTGCTACTTTTGCCCATAATAACGGCGATACCATAAAGCCCACTACACGGTCTAAAAAACGACGTGTTTGTTGGGCATATACCATATCGGTATTTAGCTCACCAGGAGTTTCAAACGCTTGCTGAATCGCATTTTTTGTAATTTCGTTAAATACAACACGTTTGTATTTTTCAGGCTCACCACCAATAATTTCTTGAAGGTGCCAAGCAATTGCTTCCCCTTCTCTATCCAAATCCGTTGCGAGATAGACTTGGTCTGCATTTTCGGCCAGCTTTTTTAACTCTTGAACTACTTTTTCTTTACCTGGCAAAATTTCGTAATGCGGCTCCCATCCTTTTTCAGGATCAATCCCCATACGTGCAACTAAGTTTCTGTAATCTCGTTGCTGTTTATACGCTGCTTTTTCTTCAGGCTCCATTTTACGAACTTCAGCTGGCGTTTTAGTCGCCGGTACTTTAGCTTTACTCGAACCTGATGTAGGTAAATCACGCACATGTCCAATACTGGACTTTACGATGAAGTCTTTACCTAAGTATTTATTAATTGTTTTAGCCTTAGCAGGTGACTCTACAATTACTAGCGATTTGCCCATAGTTGCCTATTTCTAACCAAATATTTAAATGTGTTTTGCCGACATAAACGGCGCGAATATTTATAGGTATATCTACAAACACCTATTGTTACAAGCTTTTAATACAAACTTTTCAGTATTTACTGAATAAACAAACAATTTTTGTAGTTAAATTATACAAACCAGTGTTTTTCAAATAATTGCTGTGGAATATATAGAACACAAATAAAAAAGCCAACCTTAAGGTTGGCATTTTTTATTTTAAACTACTCATTAGCAATCAGCCATCATCACTTATAGCAATTTGAGCTGTTGAAATGTTGCCTTTACCAGTCGTAAATTCAACGGTTAAAAAGCCCTCAGTTTTATCATTTCCGTCTGCTTCGCGGCTAATTGATAGAGCTTCACCAAATGCAAACGTTGCATTTGAATTGCGAATATCAAAACCATCTGTACCACTGTATTCACCATTATCAGCAGATATAGCTACGCTGGTACCTGCGGGCATTGGGTTATTATATATATCAGAGTAATAAACAGCGAAGGTTAATGCTGATAGCTGATTCCCTGAATCTGCTGTAGTGATGTTGATAGAACCTACATCACAGTAATCTGTGTTATCAGTTACTTCTAAGCTCAAGATAATAGCGCCAGATCGTGTGTCAGCCTGACGGTAGATATTATTACACTCTTCTATATCCTGTGCGAGTTGCATAGCATTATCAGTAAATACTGTAGGATCATCTATAACTGTTTCCGCTAATGCTTCAGCAAAGCGATTACGTAACTCACTTTTCGTTACTACAAATCGGCTATAAGCAGTACTGCCAGACATAATGATTTCAAACGAATCACGAATGTCAACTAGTTCTTTAGTACAAAGGGTTTCAAATGTGTCATCTTCTGTTGGTGTTGTTGCTTCTGCTTTACATACTAAACCATTGTATTGTCCATCAGCTAGCGTGTGCATGCCATTGAGATCAATATCCAAGTTTTCTTCAAAGTGCCCTCCATTTGTATTCTCTGGGCTACATGGATCATCACTATCGCCTTCTTGACAGTTATCAGCGGCTTTTATCACTGTCGCTGTAACAGGGTCATAAATACCAGCTAAACCATCATAAACACCATTCTCATTGTGATCGATAAATGCCTCAGTTAGATCATAACCACTATAATATTCGTTGGTATCAAAACGCCCATTTCCGTTAATGTCAATGAACGATTCTTGACCTTTAGCGGTAACAAGCACAGTTGCACGACCGCCTAGTGGGACGCCACCCTCATTGAAAGCAGCATTTAAAATACCTGCCATACAAGGTGCTGCAGATCCAAAGTAAAGATCACAGTTAAGTTCATTAGTTTTAGGGTTAATACTGCTAATTGTATTGCCCCACTTGGCATCTGTGAATGGTTTTGGGTTTTGTGAACGCCATTGAGCGACGCACTGACCGTCGACAGTATTACACTCAAGTTGTGCATTAAACTCTGTGCCATCAATAGTACCAATAGCCCCCCCTTCAGTTGTTAAGTATACCGAAGTACCATCAGGAACAGGATTGTTAAAATGATCAGCTAAATAAACATTAACTTCTTCAATATCACCCGTATAATTTAACGCTTCAATATTGAAGTTAGTTGGTGCAGCAGTGAAACTATTGCTATCAGGTAAACCTGAGCTAATCGAAACTAAATCGGATACTGTTATTACTTGCTCATCTAATGAAACTAGTGAGAGTTCTCCGGTTGGGCATGAAACATTGGCATCACGCTCTGCATCATCAAGAAGACACTCATCATAGAGCTCTTTCCAGCACGTAACGTTGTCATTTTGGTCAGCTGGAATAAGCTCATCAGGGATGTAGCAAGCTTGCACACGCACAGCCTGAGGAACAAAACCAGAGTTCACTTGAATACGTGCTAAACCTTCAGAATCTGTTGAAACACTAGCATGCGAATAACCACTCGCATCTGTAACTTCAGAAAGTGATATGCCACCATTAGTCGAGCTTAAACGAAAATCTAAACGTTTTTGCTTTGCAGTATTACCTATTTCATCTGTTAATTTGAATGTAAGTTGGCTGATTTCTTTACGAGAAACACCACCAGTCCCTTTCAGTGCAATTACATTTTCTGAAGCTTCAACAAATTCAATCGAGCTTACTGCGGCAGCAGATACAGGCACATTAACTGTAACGACTTTTGGTGTACCACCAGTAAGCACTGTCGCTGTAATCGTATCGCCTTGGGTTGTGTTACAGCCATTACTTCGATATGTCGCTGTTGCAATACCACTAATACTCGTTGCAGTATCATCCATTACAGCAAGATCAGATTCAACGCACGCAGATGTAAATTCAACATCTAGTGGAGTTACAAAAAAATCTCCGTTTGAATCATAAATGCTTACTGAAATAACCGTTGTAGCTCCAGCTGCCAGCGGCACAAATTCGTTATCAATCACATTGCCCGCATCATCTAATTTATTATATAAACCATTTGAAATTTCAACACTTAATTCTGCTGTAGCGATTTCAAATGCTTTTGAAGCAGTAACAGACTTTGCAGTAACGGATACTTCTCCAGCGCCACTGTTTGCCCCAGGTTGTAATTTTAAAATTGCAAAACCAAAGTTATCTGTTAGTGCTTTACCTGATTCAGGTAACAAGGCACCAAGGTCTGTAGATAACTCAGCTATAATGCCATCAATGCCATCACCTGAACTTGTATCTGTGACTTTAATCATAACGTCAATAAGTTCATCAGAAGAGAATTGATTAGCAACATTACAACCAGATCCTAGATATGTACTTTCTAGGGGGGTTGTGTCGCGATTAGCATCCCAATCACTTGCACATCCTCGTAATAACTTGATATCAAGTTCTGCTTCAGCACTTTCCACAGGAGCATCATCACCATTTGAAATAAAGCCTGCAACTTTAGTGATGCTATTACCGCTTTCATCAGTATACGTGGCAATAACTTGGCCTGCACCTTTTGAATCACCGCTACTAAGCGTTACGGAAGCTTTACCACTCGCGTCTGTTAATGCAGTGCCTAACACAGGTGTGATTTTACCAGTGTAATTAGTTGTAAAAGAAATTAGCTGACCTTGTAAAGGTTCATCTTCTTCTAACAAGGTAGCAGTAACCGTACCCTTATTATCTTTGCTAACGGGGTTGTCAGCTGTAAATGGTGAACCAGTACTATCTAAAATTGAAACATCAAGCTCAATAGTACCATTCACACTGGAATCATCGCTCTCTGAGCCGTCAGATGTGAAACCAAAGGAGTCACTGTAAGTATCTTCACCATTAATATAGGTGGCGGTAATAATACCAGCCCCTGCAGTATCGCCAGCCGTCAGAGTAATTGATGCTACACCATCAGCGTTGGTCAAAACCGTGCCTGATACTGGATCTAGCGACCCGATGTCACCATTAAGACTAAAATTGACTACTTCACCAACAACAACTGCACCACTATTAGTGAGCATTGCCGAAATGGATAACGGTTCATCAGCTGTAACAGAATTCGCTTCCTCTGTAGTTGATTGACTATAGCCTTGAACAGACACTACATAATTTAGCTCTTCTGTTTCATCACTTCCACCAGTGGATGTATCTTTATCTAACGACCCACCGCCACCACAAGCGGCTATCAATGAGCTTATAAACAAGATACTTAGCCATCGTAATAAAGGCATCGCCCTCTCCCTAGTTAGCTATTTATTATTCATATAATTGTTTACCTAATATTAACCTATAACTTAGTCTAATATCACAGTTTTTTATCACTTTTTTGTGTAAAAAATTCTGCAAAGGTTATTTTTTTCTGTAGTAAATATTTCCTTGCTGGTAGTCTATGGCAAATTTGAAAAAATAGATTAGGGAATATGTCTAAAATACGTTCAATGAGTTTAACTACCCGTATCATGATAGGTATGGCACTGGGTATTGCAGTAGGCTTTTTATTTCAGGCTATATTAGCTGGTGAAGACGATTATCTAATTCCTCTTGGGTTATTCTCTTTGCCAATTAAAGCTTTTTTTGTAGATGGTCTTTTCCATGTTGGCGGACAAATTTTTATTGCCAGTTTAAAAATGCTGGTTGTGCCGCTCGTATTCGTATCACTCGTGTGCGGTACGTGTAGCTTGAGCGATCCTAAAAAATTAGGGCGTTTAGGTGGTAAATCTATTGGCTTATATTTAGTAACAACCGCGGTGGCTATCACTGTCGCTATTTCGCTGGCGTTGTTATTTAACCCTGGCCAAGGCATTGCACTGCCATCAGATGCAAGCTTTAATGCCAAAGAAGCCCCTACACTGGCGCGCGTTATTATCGATATGTTCCCGACTAATCCATTTGAAGCTATGGCAAAAGGCAACATGCTACAAGTTATTGTGTTTGCACTTTTATTTGGTGTTTCAATGGCCCTAAGCGGTAAAGCTGGTAAACGTGTAGCCACAGTATTTGAAGATTTAAACACGGTTATTTTAAAACTTGTCACGTTACTGATGAACATTGCGCCTTACGGCGTATTCTTTTTAATGGCTAAACTTTTCACGACTATCGAAATGGGATTAATACTCAGCTTAGCTAAATACTTCCTTGTGGTAGTGGCTGCGTTATTAATTCACGCATTCATTAATTACAGCGTTATTCTAAAAGTACTAACGGGCCTCAACCCACTTACTTTCTTAGCTAAAATGAAGCATGCGTGTTTATTTGGCTTTAGTACTTCAAGTTCAAGCGCGACGATGCCTATAACACTTGAAACTGCAACCAAAAAACTCGGTGCTAATAACTCAGTAGCATCTTTTACAATCCCGCTCGGCGCTACAATTAATATGGATGGCACAGCCATTATGCAAGGTGTAGCAACGGTATTTATTGCACAAGTGTTTGCTGTTGATTTAACGATTTCTGACTATTTAATGGTTATTCTAACCGCAACGCTTGCCTCGGTGGGCACCGCAGGTGTACCTGGTGTGGGTTTAATTATGCTTGCAATGGTACTTAATCAAGTGGGTTTACCTGTAGAGGGGATTGCAATTATTATTGGTGTTGACAGACTCCTCGATATGACGCGTACAGCCGTTAATATAACAGGTGACTGTATGGTAACATGTGTGGTTGCAAAATCAGAAGCTCAACTAGATGAAACAATATTTAACGACCCGAACGCAGCTAAAGACCTAGAAGATTATCACAAATCTACGGAGTAGTATTTTAGCTTAAAAAAAACCCTTGCATAGCAAGGGTTTTTTATTATCTTTAATAACGGTTTATGGGTTCATTGCTTTAAAGCGAGACATTAAATTAACCCCTGCTCTATTTATAGAACTACTCAGCCCTATCGCTAATTTATCACTTAATCCTTTCTTAATTTTGTATTTTACTTTGTATATTTGACGCTCAGATTGTTGCTCTAATAATGCATCATCACTGGTTTTAATTACATCCACTAAGCCTTTTTCAATTGCTTGAGTTGCAAACCAATGCTCACCTGTTGCCACGTTATCAATATTAAGTGATGGGCGTTGGCTGCTTACAAACTCTTTAAATAGACCGTGTGTTTGCTCTATCTCATCACGAAACTTTTCGCGGGCTTTATCTGTGTTTTCGCCGAACAAAGTTAACGTGCGTTTAAATTCGCCTGCTGTAATTTGCTCAAACTCTACATCGTTTTTCTTTAAAATTTTATTAAAGTTAGGTATCTGTGCAATTACACCAATAGAGCCAACAATCGCAAAAGGAGCGGCTAATATTTCATCGGCTACACAGGCCATCATGTAACCGCCACTCGCTGCAACTTTATCGATAGAGACCGTAAGGTTAATACCTGCTGTTTTAAAGCGCTGTAATTGCGATGCAGCTAAACCATAGCCGTGCACCACACCGCCCCCGCTCTCTAAGCGAACTAATACTTTATCTTTTTTTGGGTCAGCAATAGCAATAATTGCGGTCACCTCTTCGCGTAGGCTTTCAACTTCATGAGCGTCCATACTACCTATAAAATCAATAACATATAGGCGTGGCTTCGGCTCATCACTTGCCGCTTTTTTAGATTCGGCTTTTTGCGCTTTATGATGCGCTTTTAGCTCTTTTTTAGTTAACGTACTTTCTAAAAAACTGTGTTTTAAGTCATCTAACTGCTCAGATAAATCGTCTATTTCTATTGCCCCTTTTTTAGCTTTAGGTTTCACTGCTGAGCCAACAATAAGCGTTAAAATAATTGCAATGGCAATAACAAAGGTAACCGTTTTTGCAAAAAACAAACCGTATTCGTATAAAAATTCCAACTGGTCTCTCCATTTATAAATTTAAGCTAATTTATCATGCTTTATAACAAAAAAAAGCCACTAAACAGTGGCTTTTCAAGGTTAATAAGGTATTTGCTGATTAATCGGTCACCACCTCAGGATTACTGACTAATAACATACGCCCGCGTGCGGCTAAATAAGTCGCTACTTGCAGCTGCATTTCAGCATTTGCGGCTGCACTGCCTTCAACAGTTGCCGCTTGGGCTTCATCTTGCGCTGGTGTTAAAATTGAACCATGGTGACCTTTTGTAAATTTCACTAAGTAGCTACCCGGCGTTTCACTGAGTGCTTGTGAAGTACTTACTGTTTCTAGCCCCATAAAGTTTGCTAATGGAATCGTTCCTGAAATTGGGTTATTTGTTGCCGCTGGCGGAATAACCTGATCAGGTTTGTTATCTGCGCCATCGCCTACAACAACATTAGTGTACACAGGTGTACCTAATGCATTTACCGCTGCTGCGTAATTTGTTGGGTCACCACTATCAAGTGCGGTTTGCGCAGCAAAAGCAAATTCAGTCATTACCGCTTGAATGTTAGCAAGTTTTGTAGTTTCCCCAGCCGTAGTAAGTGAGGTTACATACGCTTGGTAGCCACACGTTAAAAATGCTTCCATATCGGGTAATAATGTACCACAGTTTGAAATAGCATCCGCTTGTAAAAATTCATTAAACTCTTGAGATTCTGCTGTACCTGCTTGCGATAACACAGAGCCTTGAATAAATGGCCCAAACGCAGCCGACTCAAGTAAAAAGCTTGCTATACCGCCGCCGCCACTTGCAAGTGCTACAGTGTTTACCTTAAATAACGGGTCAACTGTATCTGCAAGCGGGCTATTAGCTTGCGCTATAAATGCAGGTGCAACAATAGAGCCTAAAGAATGTCCTACATAGGTTACATCTTGCGCATTAATTGTTTCATCATTAATAAAGTTTAAACCTAAGCGTAAGCCTAATAAATCGGCAGATGATTGACGTAAGCTATCACGAGCAACTAACAATGAATTTAAGTTCATGTAACTAAGTACTGAACCCGTTGTAGCATTAAAGTCATCTGTGCCATCAGCATCCACGTCTACACCGCGCTCACCATGGCGAGGATGGTCAATCGCAGCGGTAGCAAAACCTTGAATTGAAAGTTGCGCTGTCAATGCCAACATGCTTTCTTTATCTGTTGTTATACCGTGTTGCATGATCACAACAGGCCAACCCGTTTCAGGCATTTCAATAGGGTCAAGGCCCTGTGAATCACGAATAAAATTAATAACTGGCAAAATTGGTTTAGTTATTTGCACTGGTACATTCGCCATACTTTGTACTTTTGGTATTGAGTTATACTTAGTTAAATGGCGCGTAGAGTCTAAACCTAAATCACGTAATTGCCCGTTACTCAAAGCCGCACAAAGTGCGTCGTTTTCGCTAATTGGATCTGCAGGGAATGCTTCGCCCGCTGCCGCTTTGTAACCTAAAATAGCCACCGCGTTGTCACACATACCTTGCCAATATGTATCGTTTAAATCGCTTATTTCAGTGCCGGTGGGTGTGCCTAAGTACATAGGTAACATTACGCTACCTTTTAAATATTGAACACCAGAAAACGCATCAGATACGCTCACACCCGCACTGGCAAAAACTTGCTGTACATTAACCATAGCTTGTTCAGGTACACTTACCATTGGAGTTGGTAATGCGTCATTTTGTAAGCTAGCCGCAAGTAGGTTTTTAATTGTACCTAACACTGGGCCTGCTGACTGAATGGTCATTGCTGCAGAAAATATAATGTCATCTTTAGTGATGTCACCCGAGCTCACTACTACATTTTCATAGCTATTTACTGCGGTTTGAAGACCTAGCTGTGCATCTGTAATTAATGGGGCTTCTTCACTGACTAAAGCATAAGTAGAAGATGGTTGAATAGAGCGCCCTTGAGAATCTTTCAAACCTGTGGTTAATACATTTATGTATGAACTACCCGGTGTGAATGGCTTTAAGGGTACAACAGCCACAGCGTCGCCAGAGGCTTGGGTAATAAAGTCTACGCCATAGGTTAATTCGCCAACCAGTTTACACGCTGTACCAGCTGCAACCGTTGCACAGTCTGGATCGGTTAAGCTTGCGCCCATTACCACTTCAAAAATTCTTACTGTACCAGGCGATGCTGCAGAGGTTTCATCTAGCGATACGCCAGTAGGGAAAGTTAAATCAATTTTGTAAGGTACCTGTGATGACCAGCCATCCAGCGCGCCTAGGGCTAGCTGTGGGTCTGCATAAGCAGTACGAAGTACTGAAACATTATCGTCATCTAACTCCCCAGGAATATTAATTGTGCCATCTTGTGTGCCGCTCATTAATAAATCGTTAGGAACAGATAGAACCCCATTAGCAGGGTCAAAAGTCACCGTGGCATTTGGAATTACGGTTGCAGTGTCGTTTTTAACATCTTCTAATGTTTCTCCGCCGCCACAACCTGCCAAGGCAGCTGTAACCGAGAGTGAGAGTAGCATTTTTTTCATATTTTTAGCTCCGCACATATCTTTATTTTTATAGTGTGTTCGTTCAAAGTAAGTGTGTTTAATCAGTGTAGTAAAGTTAAAACAATGTAATCAGTTTATTAATGAGACATTAGACCAGTTAAACTTAACGTAAAGTTTATAATTCCGCCACCTAAATTTTCAATAAATTCGATTACTTGACGATTTGCTATGTTAAAATCAAAAAAATTTTATAAATTGGTATTTATATGCAAACTTATCAAGCAACTCCAAATGCACTTCAAAATAAAGTAATTTTAATTACAGGTGCCGGCGATGGTATTGGCCGTGTAGCAGCAATTACCTACGCAAAGTATGGCGCCACAGTTATTTTACTTGGTAAAACAACAAATAAACTCGAATGCGTTTACGATGAGATTGTTAATGCTGGTTACCCTCAGCCTGCTATTGTGCCAATGGACTTAAAAGGCGCGACAAAACAAAACTACCGCGATTTAGCAGCCACAATTGAAAGCCAATTTGGTAAATTAGATGGCTTACTCAATAATGCGGGTATTTTAGGATCGCTTGGACCACTTGAGCACTTTTGCTCTTCTACGTTTGAAAACATCATGAAAGTGAATGTGACAGCGCAAGCTATGATCACTAAAGCACTATTCCCTGTACTGCGTAAATCAGATAATGCTTCTATCGTTTTCACCTCATCAAGCGTAGGCCGTAAAGGCCGTGAATTTTGGGGCCCTTATGCAATTTCTAAGTTTGCAGTGGAAGGTATGATGCAAACGTGGGCCTGTGAAGTAGGCAAAACGAATATCCGCGTTAATTGTATCAACCCTGGCGCTACACGTACTTCTATGCGTGCTGCCGCCTATCCAGGGGAAGATCGCGATAAACTTGCAACCCCAGAAGATTTAATGCCAACGTATCTATATTTAATGAGTGATGACTCAAGTGATGTAAACGGTGAATCTCTCGATGCACAACCAAAAAGGTAAAATGCATTTTTAATTATAAAAAAAGCCGCAAAAACTGCGGCTTTTTTGTTAGTAATCTATTTTAAAAGCGATATTACTTACGTTTAGTTTGCTTAACGCGCTGGTTATGTTTTTTAACAGCTTTGCGAATTTGGTTAATTTTAGCACGCTTATCTTTGCGTTTTTCAGGCATTACTGACAGTTTAGTTTGTGTTTCACGGCCTAATTTAACGGTTTTACGCAAATAATTTACGGTTTCTAAATCAAGTTCAGCCCAGCCACCTTGAGGTAGGCGCTTATCAAGCTCTAACTTTCCGTAACGAATACGAATAAGGCGAGACACTTCTACATCCTGCGATTGCCATAAACGACGAACCTCGCGGTTACGCCCTTCGTTTAGCGTTACATTGTACCAACGGTTAATGCCTTCACCACCCAGTGATTTAACCGTTAAAAATTTAGCCGGACCATCTTCAAGCTCTACGCCACGTGTTAGGTTTTTAATGGTTTCATTGGTTACTTCACCAAATACACGGGCTGAATATTCACGTTCAACTTCATAACTTGGGTGCATTAAGCGGTTCGCTAACTCACCATCGTTGGTAAATAACATTAAACCAGCCGTGTTAATATCTAGTCGCCCAACAGCAATCCAACGCTCACCGTCTATGCGTGGTAAACGGTCAAAAACAGTACGACGTCCTTCCGGGTCTTTACGTGTACTTAACTCCCCTTCTGGCTTGTTGTACATAATTACACGACAAATGCGGTCAGCTTTCTCTTCAATTTTAACTGTGTGGCCATCAACACGTATTAAGTCTGTTTCCTCAACACGGTCACCTAATTTAGCCACTTTACCATTAACACTGACGCGGTTTGCATCAATGTATTTTTCCATTTCACGTCGTGAGCCTACCCCTGCACGGGCTAGGACTTTTTGTAACTTTTCACCTTGAATACTCATTCGGATGGTTCTCTCACAGAAGGATCACTTAATAACTGGTTTATTTTACTTTCCTGTTGCGCAGGCAATGCAGGGAGCTCATCCAAACCGGTTAAAGAAAAATAATCTAAAAATAATTTTGTTGTAGCATAAAGCGCTGGCTTACCAGGAACTTCTTTATGCCCTACTACTTTAACCCACTCTCGCTCAAGGAGGGTTTTAATAATTGCTGATCCGGTTGTTACACCTCTTACTTGCTCTATTTCACCCCGCGTTATTGGCTGCCTGTAAGCAATTAACGACAAAGTCTCTAATAGTGCACGAGAATATTTAGGTGCCCGTTCTTGCCATAAATTACTAAGCCAAGGGCTTAAACTACTACAGGCTTGAAAGCGATAACCACTGCCTACTTCAACGAGCTTAATACCACGCGTTTGGTAGTGAGTATGTATAGCCTCAATTGCAGTGTTAATTCGTGACATAGAAATAGCTAAATCAGCAAGTACTGTATCTTTTAAGAGGCGTTTGCTAACAGGTTTGTCTGCGACAAATATTGCCGCTTCAATGATCTCAATTAATTGTTCATCACTAACTCGACGACCTGCCATACTGACCTGCTTTGCCCTTTAAAATACGTAGCTATCTATTATGACAGAACATCGCAAAAGGGGGAAAATATATCTGCTTTTAAACCTAATTAAATGCATAAAAAAAGCCAGCAATTTATGCTGGCTCTTGTATATAGTATGTTTAGCTAATATTAGCTGTTTTTATAATGCTTAAGTGCATCATCTTCAGCCACGGCTTTACCGTATTTGCTAATATAACCTTTAAACTCACCTTTGCTGATGCGTTTATCGTTATTGTTATCCATGTAACCAAAATGGTTTGAAATATCATCATCGTCAGCTTCTTCTACTGAGATATAACCATTTCTATCGTTATCTAGACTTCTAAAATCATTTTCGATTTTATCAAATTTAGCAATTTTAGCTTTAAAAGCCGATTCACTTACTTCGCTGTCTGTTGCTACCTTACCGGTGTTTAACTGCATGTAAGTGTTAAATTCTTTACGGCTGATTTCGTTATCCATATTGGTATCAATATTTGAAAAGTGACCCCAAATGTTATCGTCATCTGCTTCTACTTTTGAAATATAGCCATCACTGTCGTTATCTAGACTTGCAAAATCGCTGTCGATTTTTTCAAGGCCTTGGTTAGAGGCACATGCGGCTAAACTTAATGAAGCTAAAATTGTTGTTGCGAGTGTTAACTTTTTCATAAGACGTATCCTTGTAGTTAGTAAATGTCACTTTAACTAATACAAGTCCAGTGCCAAAGTGCACAAGTCACAAAAAATCAATAAGTTACGTAAGGTTAGTGCATTTTATATACATTAATCAATTACTTAGCTTTGCAATGATTGCTGCCTACCTTGTAATTTTTGCAAAAAAATACCCAGTAAAAACTGGGCATTATTTTAATCTACATGTTGCTGCGCAATTAGATTGCTGCGTTTTGATAACGCTTTACAAATTCAGTAACTTTTTGACCGTTACACTTTAACGAGTTTAAGTTACCAATTTTTTGGCGAACAGGCGTAAGACCTTTCTTTAACGCAGTGATACATAGCTGTGTTTCTTGTTGTGCATCTTTTGCAAACACTTCTACTTTTGATTTAGCAGCTTGGTTAGACGTTACTTTTTTTGCAATGTCGCGGATATCTTGGCCATTACATAAAACACTTTTAGAAAAACGCGATAAGTATACACCGTGTTGTGCTGCTTCTTTACGCGCTGCGCTAAAGCCTTCATTTGCACTTAATACACATAATTTAGATTCAAGTTTATTATCTTGGCTAAAGTAAGTGTTGCTTTTTGCTGATACAGACGCAGAGGCTAATAAAGCAGTAGCTAAAAGTAATTGTGTTTTCATGAGAGAGATCCTATTTGAACGACTAAACAAGTAATTTTTGCGCATTATATATTCAATAATCGCGAGATCAATTGAATTTTTTATTTATTTAAATAATTAATAAAGCATTTACAATGTTTAAACTTTACACACCAATTGATCAACATTTGCGCAGCCATTTTCTCATTTCGATCATGTTATGTAGGCTTATTTACTGATACAATTTAGTTATAAAAACAGAGTCTAACTAAAGGTAAATTTTATGAAGGTTATTTCTTTCAATATCAATGGTCTGCGAGCACGCTTACACCAGTTACAAGCAATTATAGATAAACACCAGCCAGACATTATTGGTTTGCAAGAAATAAAAGTTCATGATGAGGCGTTCCCTCTTGAGGACGTACAAAAAATGGGTTACCACGTTTATTTTCATGGTCAAAAGGCACACTACGGTGTGGCAATGTTATGCAAAAATGAGCCTAAATCGGTCTTAAAAGGGTTTGCTACCGACACCGAAGAAGCACAAAAGCGTATGATAAGTGTAACAGTTGAACAAGAAAATGGCCGCGACCTAACGGTAATGAATGGTTATTTCCCGCAAGGCGATAATATAAATCATGAAACAAAATTCCCTTATAAGCGTCAGTTTTACAAAGACTTAATGACCCATCTAGATACAAACCACACGCCAGGTGAAGACGTTATTGTTATGGGCGATATCAATATTTCCCCCACTGACTTAGATATTGGTATTGGTGAAGTGAATGCTAAACGCTGGCTTAAAACAGGTAAGTGCTCATTTCAACCAGAAGAGCGCGAATGGCTTGCAAAATTATTAGATTGGGGTTTTAAAGATACCTTCAGAGAGCAAAACCCTGAAACAAACGACAAATACTCATGGTTTGATTATCGCTCTAAAGGATTTTTAGACAATCGGGGTCTTCGCATTGATGTTGTCCTTGCTACCCACGCTCTTGCCGAGCGCTGTATTGATACCGGTATAGATTACGAATTACGCGGTATAGAAAAGCCTTCTGACCATGCGCCTATTTGGTCAACCTTTAACTAATTGATATGTTATCGCTTGAAATACAAGGGCTACTTTGGGCCCTTGTAATCATTGTTACCTTTATAAGTGTAGAAAAAACTACCTATAAAGTACTTTATATTACCCCAGCGCGGCAGATAGGGGTATTGGCGTGCGCATTAGTATTTGCAATGTTATGGCAAATTAAAGCGGGGATTTTAAGTGGTCTTGATTTACACATTTTAGGTGTGACTGCAGTAACGCTTATATTAGGGTGGCGCCTTACTATTTTAAGTAGCCTGCTTGCCAGTGCTTTATTAGCGGCTTTTACAAACGTTGATCTTAATCTTTTGCCCATGCAAATACTGTTTGGCGCATTTATTCCTACATTATTAAGCTACCTTGGCTTTATAATAAGTTATCAGTATTTACCACGTCATTTTTTTGTTTATATTTTTGTGTGCTCTTTTATGTTAGCAGGCTTTATTGCATGCCTAAAAATAAGCTTAGGGGCTTTATTTTATTTACTTATAGGGCAATATAATTGGCAAGAATTGGCGGATAATTACGTATACCTAAGTGCTATCATTTGGTTTCCTGAGGCAATGCTTAACGGTATGGCCATTACGCTTTTGATCACTTATCGACCACACTGGGTTAAAACTTTTTATGATAAGGATTACTTAGACTCATGAGTCTGCAATACCATTGCCCTTTATGTAACCACGCACTTTTAAAACATAATTCATCACTTCGATGTGACAATAATCACACCTTCGACTTTGCAAAAGAAGGGTATGTAAATTTGCTACCCGTGCAGCACAAAAACTCTAAACAACCGGGTGATTCACTCGAAATGGTACAAGCTAGACGTGCTTTTTTAGAACGCGGCTTTTATGCATTCTTACAGAACGCATTAAGTAATATAATTAGTGAGCGCAAACCAAAAGTACTTATAGATCTTGGGTGTGGCGAAGGATTTTATACTCATGCCATTGCCGATAAAGTAGAGGCGCAGGTTTACGGTGTCGATATTTCTAAATCAGCCGTAAAATATGCAGCAAAGCGCTACTCGCAGTGTCATTTTAGTGTTGCATCCATTAGCCAAGCCCCCTTTAAATCAGGCACTGCTGACGTATTGCTGAGTGTTTTTGCGCCTTTATTTGATCAAGAGCTGGCCCGTTTAGCAGCGCCTAATGGCATATTAGTAGTTGCAAGCCCTGGGCCATGGCATTTGAAAGAGCTTAAAGAATATATATATGCAGATGTAGCACAACACACAGAAATTGACACGCCGAGCGGCTTTACAAAAGCTGATCAAAAGCTCATTACAGAGCAGGTTACGCTTAATTTTTCAGATATTAAAAATTTAATAATGATGACACCGTTTGCGTGGAAGTTTAGGCCAGAGCACTGGAGCGCACTAGAGGAAAAAGGTGAGCATACTGTCACCTTATCATTTTACATAACTCAATTTACTAAAACTGATCTTTAGTAAACGCTTTATCCATTTTATCAAACATGTCTTTTAGCAAGTGAGCAAGCTCCATATAACGGGGCTTGTTTTCGCTTAATTGAGCCTGATATCCGTTTGCAACCATTTTAGAATACAACTCGTTGTACCATTTTTGCATACTTGGTTCTAACTCTGTTTGAGAGCGCTTTCCTAGCCAAAAAAGACCTTGTAAAGGAAGTGATAAGAAAAACAAAGCACTGGCAATCGCTTGCGGTAAAAAATCAGGACCTAAATAATTTAGCTGAAAAAAGAGTGTAAGCATAGCTAATATCGGCATAACAGTAATTGCAAGCTCAGTAGCTTTAATCACTTTAAATTCGTTAAACAACGGTGCTAACTCTTTACGCATAGGCCATTTTTTTGCATATTCTCTACCCGCTTGTAACTGTGACATCACACTTTTTTGCATCATGACTCCTCACATCTAAACTTTTAACCCGTAGCGCCAGCTTGCCACTGATTATAAGTGTAACACAAATAAACAGCTTCACACTTTAGCATTAAAAGTTATTGTTTTTGTATATATAAGCAACTAAACACTAAACTAAATTTACTAACTGGGTTAAAATAGTCACCTTAAAAATTAGACTTTAGTCGCTTTTTTATTACCTTTATAGTGGCTAAGTTTACCTTTAATTTTCATCTTAAGTGTATTGTTTATAGCTTAATATACACTTACCAAATTTATTGTTTATGGAAACTGCCTCTATGCCAACTACGCCCTCAAAGTCACAACACGTTTTAGTATTAAACTGTGGTAGCTCGAGTTTAAAATTTGCCATTATTGATGCTGATAACGGAAATGAAATTATTTCGGGCTTAGCTGAACGCCTAGGTTCAGAAAATCCATCTATAAAATATAAATACCAAGGTAATAAAACCGTTATTACCTTAGCTGCTAATCAAGCGCATGGCGAAGCAATTAATACGTTGGTAAGCTTAATAAAAGATCACCATTTAGATGAGCATTTAATTGCCGTAGGCCATCGTGTTGTTCACGGTGGTGAGCACTTTACTCAATCTGCATTAGTGGATGAAAAAGTCATTGCAGGTATTTCAGATGCTTCAAGCCTTGCCCCTTTACATGGTCATGCAAACTTACTGGGAATTTCATCAGCGCAAGCGTCGTTTGCTGGCTTGCCACAGGTTGCTGTTTTTGACACTGCGTTTCATCAAACAATGGATAAAGTGGCCTACTTATATGCACTTCCTTATAAACTTTATACAGAACACGGTGTTCGCCGTTACGGTATGCACGGTACAAGCCACTATTATGTAGCTGGACAAACCTCAAAATTAATCAATAAACCTGTTGAGAAAAGTAACTTTATTAGTGCGCATTTAGGTAATGGTTGTTCTGTGTGTGCAATTAAAGGCGGTAAGAGTGTAGATACGAGCATGGGCTTAACGCCGCTTGCTGGGTTAGTTATGGGCACCCGCAGTGGTGATATCGACCCAGGTTTGTTTAACTTTTTAACGACACAGCTTAATTACGATGCAAAACAAATCGACAACTTACTTAATAAAGAAAGTGGTTTGTTAGGTATTAGTGAACTGTCTAACGACTGCAGAACCATTGAAGAAGCCGCTTTAGCAGGCCATGAACAAGCCGCCCTTGCACTTGATATTTTTTGCTACCGCCTTGCGAAACAGATTGCCGCCTACATGGTGCCATTACAGCAATTAGATGCGCTTATTTTTACCGGCGGTATAGGGGAAAACTCAGATATTATTCGTGAAAAAGTGATCGCACAATTGGCGTTTTTAGGCTTAGATTGCGATAAACAAGCCAATTTAGATGCACGCTTTGGTAATGAAGGCATTATCAGCTCTGAAAAGGCAGCAACGAAAGCCGTTGTAATGCCAACTAATGAAGAATGGGTGATTGCCCTTGATGCCGCTAACATTGTGAAGGAGCTTTAATTATGGCACGTCGTATTATGTTAATTCCGGTTTCTACTGGTGTTGGGTTAACATCTGTTTCTGTCGGGTTAGTGCGTGCGCTTGAGCAAAAAACCGTAAAAGTGAACTTTTTCAAGCCAATAGCCCAGCCTCGCACAGGTGAAACAGGCCCTGAAAAGTCGACTCAAATTATAATGCAAGGCTCATCAATTACCCCGCCCACCCCTTTTGCATTAAGCTATGCTGAGCAAATGATTGGTGATGGTAAAGGCGATGATTTACTTGAAGAAATAGTTGAGCGCTTTGAAAGTAAAATTAATGATGACGAAGTCGCTATTATTGAAGGTATGGTGCCTACTCGCCGTCAACCTTATGCAGGGCGTGTAAACCGCGAAATAGCCCAAACACTCGGTGCCGATATTGTATTTGTATTAACACCTGGTAATTATAACATTACGCAAATTGAAGACCGTTTAGAAATTGCTGCTGGGTATTATGGTGGGATTGATCACCCTCGCGTTTTAGGCTGTATTTTTAATAAAGTGAACGCCCCGCTTGATGAAGAAGGCCGCGCCCGCGCTGACTTGGTCGATTCATACAAAGCAGAAGAGCTCGATAACGAATTAAACCGTTTAGCATCTTTACCTATTTTCAGAAAAAACCCGTTTATGCTGTTAGGCGCCATCCCATGGGATTTTGATTTAGTCGCGCCGCGCGTTAAAGACTTAAGTGCCTATTTAAAAGCCACCATTATTAACGAAGGCGACATGCTACACCGTCGCCTGCGTCGCATTACGTTTTGTGCGCGTACCGTATCAAACATTTTAAACCACTTTACACCGGGTGCTTTATTAGTAACCCCGGGCGATCGCTCCGACATACTTGTCGCTGCGTGTTTATCGGCTATGAACGGCACTAAAATTGGTGCAATTTTACTTACCGGTGGTTTTGAACCAGAGCCGCGGATCATGGCGCTGTGTGAACAAGCCATGCAAACAGGCTTGCCTATATTAGCCACAGAGGCCGATACTTGGCGTACCTCATTACTGCTACATAATTTTAATATGGAAGTACCAAGCGATGATGACCAACGTATTGAAAAAGTAAAAGATCACAACGCAGAATATATCGATTCTGATTGGCTTGATACGCTTGCAAAAAATGTTGGCAAAACACGTAAACTCTCTCCGCCTGCGTTTCGTTATTTACTGACTGATAAAGCCCGTAAAGCGGCTAAAACAGTGGTACTTCCTGAAGGAAATGAGCCACGTACTATTAAAGCCGCCGCTATTTGTGGACAACGTGGTATCGCAAAAACCGTATTACTTGGCGACCGCGATGAAATAATGCGTATTGCCGAGCAACAAGGTATTGAGCTTAATGAGCATGTAAGTATTATTGAGCCAAAATCGGTGATCAACGACTACGTTGCACCTATGGTCGAGATCCGTAAAGGCAAAGGCTTAACAGAAGTTGTAGCACAAGAGCAATTACAAGATAATGTTGTCCTTGGCACTATGATGCTTGAGCAAGGTAAAGTTGATGGCTTAGTATCTGGCGCGGTTAACACAACAGCCAATACAATTCGTCCACCGTTACAGCTGATTAAAACCGCACCAGGGTCATCACTTGTATCGTCTGTGTTTTTTATGCTGCTTCCTGACCAAGTACTGGTATACGGCGACTGTGCAATTAACCCCGACCCTAATGCGGAACAATTAGCAGATATCGCTATTCAGTCAGCCGACTCTGCAGCCGCGTTTGGCATAGAGCCACGTGTTGCCATGATAAGCTACAGTACAGGTACATCAGGCTCTGGCGCCGATGTAGAAAAAGTGCGTGAAGCCACGCAAATTGCTCAACAAAAACGTCCAGATTTAATTATTGATGGACCACTACAATACGATGCTGCAATTATGGAAAATGTTGCGCTTAAAAAGGCACCAAATAGTCCAGTAGCCGGTAAAGCTACGGTATTTATATTCCCCGATTTAAATACCGGTAACACCACCTATAAAGCCGTACAGCGTAGTGCCGATTTGATCAGCATAGGGCCAATGCTACAAGGTATGCGAAAGCCCGTGAATGATTTAAGTCGTGGCGCCCTAGTCGATGATATAGTGTACACCATCGCACTTACGGCTATTCAAGCAGCACAAGTTGAAGCGCTCGACAACGCGTAAATCACACTAGTGCTTTTTATAGCCTAGCTAGTATTTACTTATTAATTAGTTAGTTAGGCTATTTATACCTGCCAATTCCCATACTTATCCACAGAAATTGTGGGTAAGTTTTAAATCCTTATTATCCACAGCTACACAGTCTTAATTTTAGTAACTGTTACACCTTTAATTTAAAGCCAATAATCTATACTATTAACTGACACTATACGCTGTATGCAGGTTATTAATGTCAAAACAAACATTACAATTACACAGCACGCTGTTGTCAATTCATAGTTTAGAAGTGGATGCTGACATTCCTGTAGCGCTATTAAAGTTACCCCTATTTTTTATTTCAAAAACCCACGATGAACTTTCTATTGTTTGCCCTAGTCACTTCGCTATTGACTGTTTAGACACAGAGCCCGATTGGCAAGCACTTGAAGTCGTTGGCCCGTTAGGGTTTTCTTTAACAGGCATTATGGCCAATATATCAGGCGTACTTGCAAAGGCTAATATTTCTATTTTTTCTATCTCAACCTACGATACAGATTATATTTTGGTAAAAAAACACACCGCGCAGCAAGCCATCACTGCACTTAAAAACGATGGCTACAATTTAGTAGTAGATCAATAAATGAGAGCGGCCTCTATCGCGTTTTTAGCGCAAAATAAGCTCCCTGCCAGCGCTTTAAAAATCACGAGCCCCTTTAGCGGCAAAGTCATTGATTTAAACCAACACCCTGAGCCTTTTTTTAGGTTCTCAATCCTTGGGCCAACCGTATTGGTTGAGTTAAGTAGCCATAAAATTTTAGCCCCCTTTGATGGCACTTTAATTCAGGTCAAAAATGCAGGGGGTGAATTTATTCTCCAAGCAAAAAATGGCTTAAAGGTGCTTATTAATTTGTCACTACCCACGCAGCAACCTATAACCCATACACATATTGCACAGCTCAATGGCAGCAAAATAAGCAAAGGACAGCGCTTAGCTTACTTTGACTTACGGGAGCTTAAATCGCCCTTACTGGCCAGCTTAGTGCTTTTAAATGGCCATAACTTAGGCACGTTTCATTATTCGCACACGCAAGTAAATGCGGGTGTAGACCCCCTTTTAACTATTATTAAGAAGAATTAAACCTATGATCACTCTTTACGGCATTAGCAATTGCGATACCATTAAAAAAGCCAAAAAATACCTTAGCGACAACAACATAGACTTTACCTTTCATGATTATCGAAAAGACGGCATAAACGAGCAGTTAGTAAGCGAATTCGCAGAGCATATTGATTGGGAGCAATTAGTTAATAAACGCGGTACAACCTATCGCGCGCTCTCTGATGAGCAAAAACAAAACCTAACTAAAGACACTGCTATTACATTACTTACAGAGCAGCCCGCTATGATCAAGCGCCCTGTGCTTGTTAATGACAATAGCTACCACTTAGGCTTTAAAGCTGCGCAATACGATGAGATATTTAAATAATGACAAATGATGTAATTGCACTTGCCCAAGCGCTTATTCAGCGCGAATCGGTCACCCCTGAGGACGCGGGTTGCCAGCCAATGATGAACGAGCGTTTAAAAGCTCTAGGCTTTAATATTGAGTCGTTATTTTTTACTGATACGCTCAACACTTGGGCCCGAAAAGGAAGTGAGTCACCGCATTTTTGCTTTGCAGGCCATACCGATGTAGTCCCCACCGGCCCCGCATCAAACTGGCAGCACCCGCCTTTCTCAGGCTTAATTAAAGATGGTTTACTACATGGCCGAGGCGCAGCTGATATGAAGGGCTCTTTGGCGGCAATGCTTGTTGCGACTGAGCGTTTTGTAACTAAAAACCCAGATCATAAAGGCTCTATTTCATTTTTAATTACCTCTGATGAAGAAGGCCCCTTTATCAACGGCACAACCAAAGTAATAGATACACTTGAAGCACGCGGCGAAAAAATTGATATGTGCTTAGTGGGTGAGCCTTCATCGCGAGATATACTCGGTGATGTAGTAAAGAATGGCCGTCGAGGCTCCCTTACTGGCTTTTTAAAAGTAAAAGGTGTTCAAGGCCATGTAGCTTACCCACACTTAGCACAAAACCCAATTCATTTGGCTGCTCCCGCCATTACTGAACTTAGCCAGACAGTGTGGGACAACGGCAATGAATTTTTCCCTGCAACCAGCTTCCAAGTATCAAATATAAATGGTGGTACAGGTGCCGGTAATGTCATACCGGGCGAGCTTGAGGTGCAATTTAATTTTAGATTTAGTACCGAAGTAACTCATCAGCAATTACAAGAACGGGTTAATGCTATTTTACAAACGCATGCCTTAAACTACGAATTAAGCTGGATAGTAAACGGCTTGCCGTTTATAACAGAGCATGGTCCGTTAGTTGATGCCACCGTAAATGCGATTAAATCTGTCACGGGGTTAACCACCAACCTCGAAACCACTGGGGGTACATCAGATGGGCGCTTTATAGCGCAAACAGGCGCCAAAGTGATTGAACTAGGCCCGCGCAATGCCACTATTCATAAAGTAGATGAATGTGTAAGCACCGATGATTTAATCGCCTTAGCCGATATTTACGAGCAAATTTTAGAGCAACTGTTAACCTAATGGCACTCGATACAAATACATTAGCAATGTGTATCACTGGACAAAGTGATACACACCTCACTGAGATTCAGTCGCATCGGTTACATACTGATATTATTGATGACTTTTTAGCCCTGCAAAATGCAGCTACAAATGCTGGTTTTAAGCTGACTATTGCCTCAAGTTTTCGCGATTTCAATCGCCAGGCCATGATTTGGAATAACAAGTATTTAGGACTACGCCCTGTCTTTAATAAACAGCAGCAGGAAATTGATTTAAGCCAACTAAATGAGCTGGAAAAGTGCACGGCTATTATGCTCTATTCTGCTTTGCCAGGTGCTAGTCGGCATCATTTAGGCACTGACCTTGATGTGTATGATAGCGCCGCAATTGACGATGACTATAAGCTGCAACTTACCCCTAATGAATACCAACATGAAGGACCCTTTTCACCACTGAGTCAGTGGCTTGATAATAACTTAGCAAAATATGGTTTTTATCGCCCCTACAAACAGGACTTAGGCGGTGTAGCACCTGAGCTTTGGCATATTAGCCATATTAAGCAATCTCAAACGTTAGTAAGTGCATTGAGCGAAGCGATGCTTTACGAATGTATAAGCAACAGCGATTTAGAGGGTAAGTCAGCTATTTTAAATAATTTGCCCGCACTCTATAAACGCTTCATAACAAATGTAAGCCCGCCTTAATAGGGCTTATTTTTTGTTTAAAATAAAGACCAAAACAGCACCTAAAATCAGCGAGCTTGCTATTAAAAACTCAAAAGTAAGTTGCTCAGATAAAAATATAACCCCAGCAAATGCTGCAAGTACAGGCACACATAACTGTACAACCGCCGCTTGTGTACTTTTAAGTAGTGGCATGGCCACATACCAAATGCTGTAACCTATACCTGATGCAATAGCGCCCGAAGCGCAGGCTAGCAGCACGCCTTCTATACTCACTGTTTTTAAATAACTTATTGCAACAATTAATAAAACAGGAAAAGCCACTAAACTTCTTATAAAATTAAAGGCGGTGGTACGTAAAGGAGACACACACGCTTTACCGCGTATACTGTAAACACCCCATGCAACACCACTGAGCGCCATAAGCGATGCCCCTAACAAAGAAGGCACCGCGGCAGAGGGCAACATTAAATATATAAATCCAGCTAATGCGACAAAAAAAGCCCCCCACTGCAACTTACTCAGCTGCTCTTTTTTATATATGCCCCAACCAATCATGGTAAGTTGCACCGCCGAAAATAAAATGAGCGCACCGGTGCCCGTATCAAGCTCTATATAAGCAATAGAAAAACAAAGTGCATATATCAATAAACTAATACTGCTACGCCAACTTCCCGTATCGCTTAAAATAGCGTTATTAAGCATGCCCTTACGATTTAGGTTATACGTGTATACAGCCATAATTGCCCCCAAACAAATGGCTCCGCTCAGTAGCCTAATTAGAGTAAAATTCCACGCATCAATATACCCTTGCGCGAGCGCCATACGGCAAAGTAAAGAGTTTGCCGCAAAGGCAATTAATGCAACTAGGGTGTATAACGTGGCTTTCAAAATCGCTCCTTAGCTAAAACCTTACAATGAGATGCTTTAAATTGGCTTGCTTAGCCAGCTGTGTATTTAAGCAGCTGAGCCATTTAGCTGTAAAGCCGCATTATTGTATTTACTATACTTTTAATCGATTCTTTATAACTTTCTATACTGCCAAATTGCTGTAATTACACGCCTCTCCTCACATATTCACAGGCTATTCATGATGATTTGCCTACCTTAAATACACGCCCTGCGCGTGCTGACCTTGGGGAGAATAGCTTTTAATCCTCACCGGTCTATATGCCCTAAAGTAGGCTACGCTTTTTTACACTATTTCACACAAATCTAAAACCAGAGTATGTTAATCTTTAAAACCTAACTATATAGGAGTGCTCAGTGCGCCAAAGTATAATTTTAAGTGTTTGTTTTATATTAAGTGGATGCAGCACCATAGGCTTTAATGATTTATTTAACGACTATGCAAGCCAAATGACGCCCGTAAGAAACGCAATTCAAAATAACAATATTGAACAGGCCAAATCACTTATTGCAAATAACAGTAAATTACACAGTAGCTATTTACTGAACCAATTAGAGCAAGCCCGTTTGAAAGACCTTGCTAACGAGCAAAGTGTTTCACAACAACAATTTGAAAATGTATACACCCAGGTACAAACAAAACGAGAAGCTGCCAAAATTCAACTAAGTGCTGGGCTTGAACAAAGTAATGCTTTATTTACTAACGATTCTGCCATTACTTATGTACCACCGGCATATGAAATGAGCATGCTACATAGCTACAAAGCGCTTAATTATGTATACAACAATGATTTAGAAAGCGCCTTGGTTGAGATACGCCGCGCTAACAAAGTACAAGTAGATGCACTTGCTGATAATCAAACACAAAGAAACGACACAATAGAGCAAGCACAACAGCATTACCCAAGTATGAGTAATGTGACACGCGATATAAAAAATGGTTTTCAAAATGCTTTTACGTTTTATTTATCTGCACTGTTGTACCAACGTGATAAACAATATGATGACGCTTACATCGACTATAAAAAAGCATTAGAGATTCAACCTGATAATCACTACTTACAGCAAGATGTAATGCGATTAGCAAAAAAACAAGGTTTTAGCCAAGATTTAGAAGAGTTTGAACGCCGCTTTAGTCCATTACAACCCTTCCCCTCTACACACGGTGAAGTGGTTATATTGGTTGAACAAGGCTTAGTGCCTAAACAAGATGAATTTAAACTACGCTTACCTATTTACACCTCAGGTGGCGATGCGCGTTTTTACAGTTTAGCCATGCCAGTTTATAAAGATAATGCGTTTGTACCTAATATTAATAGCGTAAATATAAATTCGCAAAATTTAGAACTTGACCCATTAGTGCATATAGAAGCATTAGCAGCTAAAACATTAGAGCAGCAAATACCGGCTCGTGTATCTAGGCAAGTATTGCGTTTGGTAGCCAAAGAAAAAGTGCGCGCAGAGCTTGCGCGTAGCACAGGCGATGTAGGCAATATTATTGCTAATATTTACAATTTGGCGTCTGAGCAGGCCGATACACGCAGCTGGCTTACTTTACCTAATCAAATAAGCGTGGCACGAAGCAGTTTAAATGCAGGGTCGCATTCACTTTTAATAGGCAACCATGCGCCTATTAATTTTACCGTTAGTAAGCAAGGGTTAACCTTAATTTACCTAACCTCTATTAATAACTACTTTAACTACCATGTGGTTCAACTTTAGGAGTCATCATGAAATATACTTTGCCATTAGTGGCCGCATTAATGCTTGGGGCATGTGCAAGCCAACCTGATACATCAGGTATTTCGGTTGAGCAAAGCAAAAATACATTTAACGAACAGTTACATGTTGATAATCCTGCTCTAGGTGAAAAGCTTGCCATTACCGATGTGAAAACACGCCAAACAAACCAGTTAACCGACGTGGTAGTAACACTAAGCAGCCAATATAAAAAATCGCAATATTTACAGTATCAGTTTAATTGGTACGACAAAGATGGTTTTGTAATTAAAGGAAACCACTCACCTTGGCAAGCCTTAACACTGTTTGGTTTTTCTAAAACACAATTAGCCGGCTTAGCGCCTACACCGGATGCGGTTACATTTTCGCTTGCTGTAAGAGAAGTGTCGACCGACGCACAAGAATTTAAAGAATAAGGGTTATAAAGATGATCACTACGCAATTTAAAACGTTATCAAGTTATGCTGCTATTGGCCTCAGCGCACTCATTTTAAGCGGTTGTGCTAATAAAGCCGTAGTCAGTTACGGTGATGCACAAGCTGTAGAAACCACCGATATAAACTTTGGCTCTACCGATTTGCAAAAAGTAGCCAGCCAAATGACCGACTCACTGCTTAGCTCGCCCGTTGTTGGCACAATGACACAAAATAAACGCCCAGTGGTGTTTGTTGAGCGCATTAAAAATAAAACTAGCGAACACATAGATACCGAATCTATCACCGACTCAATCTCAACGCAGTTATTACGCAGCGGTAAATTTCGTTTTGTTGACATGACCCGCGTTGAATCAGTACGTGAGCAGCTTAACTTTCAAAATGAAGATGCGCTCGTAAACCCAGCCACAGCTGTAGCCTTTGGAAAACAAATTGGTGCGCAATACATGCTATATGGCAACCTTTCGAGCATTGTTAAGTCAAATGCCGATAAATCTGATGTGTATTACAAATTTACAATGCGCTTAATGGATATGGAAAGTGGCCTAGTAGAGTGGGCAGACGAAACTGAAATTCGTAAAACGAAAGAAAAATCGACATTTGGTTGGTAATAAACCCCACACAAAGGCTAAATATTGCCTTTGCGTAGCACCAACAGGAGACATCTATGAAAGCCTTAACCATAGCAATGTGTGCATTGCTCACACTCAGTGCACCCAGTTTTGCAAACTATGAGCGAAACAAAGCCGTGCCCGTGCAGCAAGTGTTATTTGGTGATGTAAAATCTGTTCGCAAAATAACTGAGCAAGAACTCGTCCAAGATAAGAACAGTGGTTGGAAAACCTTTGGCGGTGCCCTACTTGGCGGTGTTGTCGGTAATCAGTTTGGTGGTGGAAGCGGGCGAACGGTCGCCACTATTTTGGGTTCTGTAATTGGTGGTAGTGTTGCCCATAATAATCAGCAAAAAAGTTATTATAAACAAACGCACCTAGTCGAATTACTGATTCAAGTAGAAAACGGCGACCAATACATGGTGGTACAAGACCAAGATCAGTCAATGCGCTTTAGTAAAGGTGATAACGTACGCCTTGTTTATTTAAGTGATAATACTGTAAGAGTAGACCGCGCTTACTAACAAACCGTACCAGCATTTTCACTTTAATAAAAAACGAGCTATTTAAGCTCGTTTTTTATTTTACAACGCGTTAGTTTGAATTAACTAAACTTGGCGATAGTCTTTAAAAAAGCGCTGCATTTTAAGCATGGCACTAGACAAATCATCCTTATTAGGTAAAAACACCAATCTAAAGTGATCAGGCTCAGGCCAGTTAAATGCTCGCCCATGTACGAGTAATATTTTTTCTGCTTTGAGTAAATCAAACATCATTTTTTCGTCATCTGTTACATTAAAATGCGCTGTGTCTACTTTGGCAAACGCGTAAAGCGCCCCTTTTGGCTTTTTACAACTTATACCTTCAATCGCATTAAGCCCACGCCAAGCAATATCACGTTGAACATACAATCGCCCGCCTGGGTCTATTAAGCTGTCTATTGATTGTACGCCACCCAATGCTTGTTGAATTGCATATTGAGCTGGCACATTGGCACACAAGCGCATAGACGATAAAATATCTAGCCCTTTACTTAGATCTTCCATTGCTGAGGTGCGCCCACTTAGTACCATCCACCCCATGCGTATACCTGCCGCACGATAAGTTTTAGCTAACCCATTAAAGGTAATGATAGGCACGTCATCACACAGTGCACCAATAGAGGTATGGGTAATGCCATCATATAAAATCTTTTCGTAGATTTCATCGCTAAGCAATAACAGCTTATGCTCGCGTGCTACATTAATTAACTCTTTTAATAAATCGTCACTATAAACCGCGCCAGTAGGGTTATTGGGATTAATTAGCACAAGTGCTTTGGTTTTTGACGTAATTTTGCTTTTTATATCTGCAATATCAGGAAACCAATCTTGTTCTTCATCGCACAAGTAATGAACAGGGTTGCCGCCCGCTAATTTAACTGACGCAGTCCACAGCGGGTAATCAGGTGCTGGAATAAGCACTTCGTCATCGTTATTTAATAGCGCTTGGGTGATCATTTGAATAAGTTCACTCACCCCATTACCAATATAAATATTATCAACATCAAGGTTATGTAAACCCCGTTGCTGATAATGCTGATAAACCGCTACACGAGCTGAGTATAAACCTTTAGAGTCGCAATAGCCCTGAGCCGAGTACAAATTACGAATAATATCGCGGTGCATGTCCTCTGGCATATCAAAACCAAATGCAGCAGGGTTACCAATATTAAGCTTTAGTACTTTCTGACCCTCGTCCTCCATTTTTTTGGCTTGCGCTAAAACCGGCCCACGAATGTCATAGCATACACCTTCTAATTTGTGACTCTTTTTAATATCTGACATTTTTACCTCTTTGCGGCGAACTGGCTTTATAGTATAAAAATTAAACTTGGTAATGCGAGGGGTATAATCGTTAAAATTGTGGTATCAGCCCAAGGATGCTCCTTAGGCTATGCGATCTTTAATTTATTATCGAGAGGCCAAACACGCACTAAACGGTTCTAAGACTACCCTAGTAAAGGCGTAAAATGCTAGCGTAATTAGTTGCTTAGTACTGAAATAAATTCACGTTGGCAAATAATGCTAGTTAGCCTCTAGCCAAGCTCTTAACTGCGCTTGTGAACCACTTACTTGAGCTAACAAATCAGTAGATGCGTTAACTGCTTTTTCTACATTATCTTGATTTAAATTAAGCTCAACTTCTCGGGCCACCTCAGATAAACTCGTCGCACCAAACTGAGCTGCATTCGATTTTAAACTATGGGCGTGACGTATAGCCGCTTCTTTATCGTTACCAATAGTCGCTATTACTTCATTTGCAAGGCGCTCGAACTCACTACAGCAAAATTCAAGTGTATCTTTAAACTGCTCGCCCAGTAACGACTGCATACTTTGCAAGGCAGCGTCATCTATTTGTATTTCTGTCATATTTTAAGCCCTTTTTAACATTCCGTGTCATTTTATAATTAATAGTATTACTGTATATCTATGCGTAAAAAAATCCAACTTTATTGCTTTATAAATGTATAATTATCAGAATACTCTCACTATAAAAAGTTTAAGTAATGAGTCGCAAAATTTGTGAACGCTGTCAGTTCACGCCCTCAACCTGTATATGCAAGGCTGTTTCACGTATAAATAACAAAGTTAGAGTTATTATTCTACAACACCCAAGCGAAGAAAAAATAGCTAAAAACACTGCAAAATTAGTTAATTTAAGCCTTACTGGTTGCGAAATAGTCAAAGGTGAAAATAATAACGATTTTGCAATACTAAAAAGCCTACCTTTAGAATCTACAGTTTTACTTTACCCTAATGAGCAGGCTATAAATTTAGATGAGAAAGCTCGCAGCGCTGAGATAAACAATATCACTCATTTAATTGTGATAGACGGCACATGGAAAAAAGCCTATAAAATTTTACAGCTCACCCCATTGCTAAGTAAGTTCAAAACCGTGAGCTTTAAGCAGTTGCCGAAAAACCGTTATGCTATTCGAAAAGCCCCCAGAGCTGATAGTCTCTCTACACTTGAGGCCGTTGCACATAGTTTGTCTTTATTAGAACAGCTAGACCCTGCTCCACTTTATAATTTATTAGACGAATTAATAAAAAAACAAACCCAACACATGCCTGAACACGTAAAAGCCCGATACTTAAATTAACCACACTTAAATTATAATGCGTAGTTACCCAAACAGACTAAAACGAGGCTTTACTCGCCAAGGCCCCGATTACCGCTTTGACGACCAAGTCGACTTTAGCGATATTAGAGACACCTTTGGTTTTAGGTCTATGGTGATCGGTAAATGGGTAACCAAAGAAGAGCGTTTTATTAGTGCAAACTTAATTTACGATGCCCTCGCCGACCTTGCTCAAATACTGCATTTACCGCCCAAAGCCATTGGCCTGCGCGGCAAACTAAATTTTGCCTTTGGGCACGGTGGACAAAAAGGTGTGCAAGCGCATTATAACGCAGCCTCACAAACCCTTGCGCTTGCTAAAAACGCGGGCGGTGGCGCACTTGCTCACGAGTGGTTTCATGCATTTGACCACCATATAAGCGAGCATTTATTTGCAGCTAAACCTCGCTTTGGATTTGCATCAAAATTATGGCTTTCAAATACACCTAACTTAGCTCACCCTCTAAATAAAGCGCTAAACGATTTTTACAAAGAAGTATTTTTAGATTGTCATGGAGAAGATGCAAATGAATTTGTACAAACATGCATTAAACACGACCAAGCGCATAACATGAACTACATGAGCATGCCTGAGGAGTTAGCAGCACGCTGCTTTGAAGCCTGCATAGATGCCCACAGCACTATTCAAAATAGCTTTTTAGTCAGTGGCTTAAAAAGCAGTAATTTAATATATCCAAGTGCTGAACATGTTAATAAAGCAAATAAAGCGCTTAACCATTATTTTGAACTACTAGGTTATGCACTTCATCAATTTCAATAAGTCACAAGCTACCTTGTAAATTTTATTTACGTGAAAAATCTTATATTTAAACTATCCTATCCTAAAGAATAAATAGTTTAAATAAGTAGCATTTAAATGGTAAATACTGATCCTACATATAAAAAGCGCAGTGCTATCTCTTTTGTTTATATTGTTCCTTTAACTGTTATAGCGATTTTATCTATTTGTATACACTTTATGCTTGAAGAAGTCATTGAAGCGCAATCCGATACGGGGAAAATAGTTAATGTAAGTGGCCAACAAAGAATGCTCTCACAACGGGTAAGCATGTTTACATTAGAGTATTTAATGTATGGCTCGCAGGATTCAAAATTACTGGCCATTAATGCTTTAAACTCTTTAAAAAATAATCATAAGTACTTATTGAGTGAGCACTACGGGGCGCAAGTATTAGGTAACGAAAGCCCACTATCAGACGAGCTATTAGCAATGTATTTTAAAGAGCCAATTAATGTTGATAAAAAATTAAGGATGTTTTCAGATAGAGTTGAAGAGGTACTGAAAATAAAAACACAAACACTTAATTTAGATACAGCTCAAGAAAGCTTTTTTTCTTTAGCAAAAGAGCCGCTTTTAAAAGCATTTAATGCGGTGGTTATACAGTACGAAAAAGAAAGTGTTGATCGAATTAAAAAACTACATACTATTCAAGGTATTGTAATTATTGTAATTTTACTATCTATTGTAGTAGAGCTTTTACTCGTTTATAAAGCCAGAAATAAAAAACAGATTTAATATTAGTTCGCTCAGTTAAGTAATTAAGCGTTTAAACTAGCTAACAACACGGCCATTTAAACGCTTAAAAACTTTATATTGTTATAAGTTATCATCACTAATGCGGCTTGCTACCGCACTGCTTTGATCTTTATATTTTGCATCTTTACGGATGTTGTATGGCTTTTCGCACGGGCCTGAAAGCATTTCAAAACTCATTGCACCAATTTTCATCATTGGGCGCAGCGCTAGTGGTAACTTACCTGAGTTATAAAATTCTAAAACAATATTGCCACTCCAACCTGGGTCGATTCTGTGTGCTGTTACATGCACCATTAAACCTAAGCGGGCAAGCGATGAACGCCCATCTAACCAACCGACTATATCAGCAGGTAATGTTACTTTTTCATGGGTAATGGCCAGCGCAAGCTCGCCTGGGTGTAAAAAGAAAGCTTCCCCATCAGCAAGCTCAATCTCTTCACTCATTATTGATTCCATAGCTTTATTAAGCTGATCTTTAGGGCCACTTAAATCTACGTACGCTGCATTGTGTGCGTTAAAAGTTCTAAATTTATTCCCTAGGCGCAAGTCTGCTGTTACGCCCGAAATCATCTCGCTCGTTGGCGCAGGCTCAATAACAATACGGCCGTCATTTAGGTATTCTTTTATATGTGTGTCTGAAAGTCTCATTTTTAATCTTCTGTAATCACAATTTCAACACTGCTTTGGTGTTGCTGATAAAAAAGCGTGCTGGCAATCAGTCTTGCCGCAGCACTGTATGTGTCGCTAATAGCTGCGCTAGTATCGCTGGCAATAAGTTTACCCTGCTCTGAATATTCACGGATATCTATAGCAAGTGGAATATGGCTTAACACCGGTACGCCGTGTTTATGGGCCAGTTTTTCTGCGCCATCTTTACCAAACACATGGTTTGCTTCACCACAATGAGTACAAATGTAATGGCTCATATTTTCAATTAAACCAAGCACAGGTACGTTTACTTTATTAAACATAGCAATGCCCTTTTGCGCATCGGCTAAAGCTAAATCTTGTGGCGTAGTCACAATAACCGTACCACTGGCTGGTACTTTTTGGCTCATAGTTAGCTGTATATCACCGGTACCTGGCGGCATATCAACAATCAGATAATCAAGTTCACCCCAATCTGTTTCGTTTAACAATTGGTTAAGCGCTCCAGATGCCATGGGGCCTCGCCACACTGTTGCGTCATCACTTGGCACTAAAAAGCCGATTGACTGGGCTTTGATCCCATTAGCGTTAAACGGCTGTAATAGTTTGTTATCTTTAGTTTGTGGCTCTGCGCCTACAAGCCCCAATAACATAGGAATAGATGGTCCATAAATATCGGCATCTAAAATCCCTACTTTAGCGCCTTCATTTTTAAGCGCACCCGCTAAATTTACCGCGGTAGTTGATTTACCCACACCGCCTTTACCCGAGGCAACCAGCACAATATGTTTAATGGCTTTAAATTTTGCAGGTTCATTTATGATAACCGAAGAGTCTATGGTTACTGGTGTTTTTATACTTTCACTTACATGCTGCTCAACAAGTGGCATTTCTGATTGCGCTGCAAAAGGCAGTATCAGTTTTATACGTATTGATTTATCGTCATTTTGTGAAATGCTATCAATAAAGCTTTCATCAATACCCACGGCAAACGCCGCGCTACGATACGCCGCTAAAGCGGTAATAATCGGTTGTTTTTGAACCGATTTAGAGGAGAATAGTTTCGACAGTCCAAACATAGCAATTAAATAGCGTTTCTTTGATGAAAAGTGCCACAGAATTATGTAACATTCAGGGCATTAACACCAGTCAATTAACAAAAATCCATAAGCTAAGCGACCTATTAGTCCTAAGCTTATTGATAAATTAATGATAATCGCCTTTTTTGTAGTAAAAAGGGTGATTTATCCTCAATTCGGAATGATTATGACGCAGCGAAAGATCCTCATTACCAGCGCATTACCTTATGCTAATGGCCCTACCCACTTAGGCCATTTATTGGAATATATTCAAACTGATATTTGGTCACGTTTTCAAAAACTACAAGGCCATGAAGCGTATTATGTTTGCGCCGACGATGCTCACGGCACGCCAATTATGCTTAATGCGCAAAAGCAAGGGATCACGCCTGAAGAAATGGTTAAAAATGTAAGCATTGAACGCCAACGCGACTTTGCCGACTTTAACATTAAGTTTGATAACTACCACAGCACCCACAGCTCAGAAAATAAAGAATTGAGTGAGCTTATTTATAACCGTCTAAACGATGCTGGTCATATTAAAAAGCACACCATTTCACAGTTATTCGACCCTGAGAAAGGCATATTTTTGCCCGATCGCTTTGTAACAGGCACTTGCCCTACGTGTAAGTCTGAAAACCAAAATGGCGATAGCTGTGACTCGTGTGGCGCAACTTATAGTCCTACCGAATTAATAAACCCGCGCTCGGTAATGTCAGGTGCTGAACCTATTTTAAAAGATTCAGAGCACTACTTTTTTGACCTGCCAGCGTTTGAAGGCATGCTAAAAGAGTGGTTACACTCAGGTACTATTCAGCAAGAAATGGCTAACAAACTAGATGAGTGGTTTACCGATGGCCTGCAACAGTGGGATATCAGCCGCGATGCACCTTACTTTGGTTTTGAAATTCCAAACGCACCTGGTAAATATT
This sequence comes from Pseudoalteromonas sp. P1-13-1a, assembly GCF_001401875.1. NCBI lineage: Bacteria > Pseudomonadati > Pseudomonadota > Gammaproteobacteria > Alteromonadales > Pseudoalteromonadaceae > Pseudoalteromonas > Pseudoalteromonas sp. P1-13-1a. The sequence continues at coordinate 68,628 of NZ_LKDV01000010.1, forward strand.
TTTACGTGTGGTTAGATGCGCCTATTGGCTACATGGCCAGCTTTAAAAACTTGTGTAACGAAAAAGGCCTCGACTTTGATGCGTTTTGGGCTGAGGGTTCTGATGCTGAGCTGTACCACTTTATTGGTAAAGACATTATTTACTTCCACAGCTTATTTTGGCCAGCCATGCTAGAGGGCGCTAACTTTAGAAAGCCAACTAACGTGTTTGCACATGGCTTTGTAACTGTAAACGGCGAAAAAATGTCTAAATCTAAGGGTACGTTTATAAAAGCACGTACTTACCTTGATAACTTAGACCCAGAATATTTACGTTATTACTACGCAGCTAAATTAAACAGCGGCATTATTGACCTTGATTTAAACCTAGAAGACTTTGCACAACGTGTAAATTCAGACCTAGTAGGTAAAGTAGTTAACATAGCAAGCCGTTGTGCGGGCTTTATTACCAAAAAGTTCGACGGTAAATTAAGCAGTACAATCATGCAGCCAGAGCTACTTGAAGAATTTCAAGCTGCTGCTCCAAGCATTACTGCCCACTATGAAAACCGTGAATACAGCCGCGCGATTCGTGAAATTATGGCCCTTGCCGACAAAGCAAACCAATTTATTGATGCCGCAGCACCTTGGGTACTTATTAAAGATGAAGCAAAACAACAAGAAGCGCACGACGTATGCTCGCTTGGTCTTAACTTGTTCCGTGTTTTAATTACCTATTTAAAACCTGTATTACCAGGTATGGCTGCAAACGTAGAAGCCTTTTTAAACGACGACTTAGCGTGGGATGGTGTTCAAAATGCACTAGTAAACCACCCTATTAATAAGTTTAAGCCGTTAATGCAACGTGTAGAAATGGATAAAGTGAACAAAATGGTAGAAGAATCAAAAGAAAGCTTAGAATCAAAAGTAACAATTGACCCTAATAGCCCACTTGCAAAAGAGCCAATTAGCGACGAAATTGAGTTTGATGACTTTGCAAAAGTAGACTTACGCGTGGCTAAAATTGCCAAAGCAGAGCACGTTGAAGGCGCTGACAAGCTACTTAAACTTACACTTGATTTAGGCGGCGAAACTCGCCAAGTGTTTGCAGGTATTAAATCAGCTTATGCACCAGAAGACATTGAAGGCAAACTTACTGTAATGGTTGCAAACCTTAAACCACGTAAAATGCGCTTTGGTATGTCAGAGGGTATGGTATTAGCTGCAGGCCCTGGCGGTAAAGAAATTTATATTCTTAACCCAGATGATGGCTCTGAGCCTGGTATGCGTGTAATGTAATATATTACTTAAAATAAACCGCTGATATCAGCGGTTTTTTTATAGTTAAAAAAAACGCTGATAGATAAGTCTCTTAATAAAATAAAGTGAATTAAAATTATAAGCCAAATTTTAAATGCCCACAGAATAAAAATAAGCAAGAAAATAAGGCAAGATAAATTGGTGGCTATTATTCGCTTAAAGCAACAAAGCGATGTAGCCACCTTAATTAATTGCTTAGTTAATGCAGGCATTAACGCACTAGAAATCACCTCAAATACACCAGGCTTTGAGCAAGAAATAACAAAAGCACGTGCTGCTTATAAAAATACCCTGATTGGCGCTGGCACAATAATTAACACCGCCCTTGCGCAACAAGCGATTGATGCCGGTGCGCAATTTTTAGTTACACCCAATACTAATCAAGCCGTTGTAGAGCTTGCCCACCGCCATGGTTTACCTGTGTTAATGGGGGCACTCACCCCTACCGATGTCGCCAATGCTATAGACTATGGCGCCGATATTATTAAGGTTTTTCCTGCAGGCAGTATGGGGGTTAATTACTTTAAAGCGCTAACGGGGCCTTTTTCTGATGTGCCATTAATGCCCGTAGGCGGCATTAACTTAGACAACCTAACAGATTGGTTTGAAGCGGGGGCATGCGCAGTAGCAGTAAGTAGTGATTTTAGTAAGCCGATAAACAACAACCATCAATACGACACATTAAGCCAATTGGTGTGCAAATACATATCAGCGCTTGCTTAACAAACTAAATAATACTGGCTAAAAGTGAGCTTTTATTAAGGGTAATCCAGCTTTAATAACGCTCTTTTAAATACCTAATTTCTTTTTGATTTTAGTTTGCCACTCGAGTGCAAGTTCGGGTAATTCAAGTGCCGCTAATAATACGTTTTCATAATCTGGGTATTGTTTATCAAAGAACGCCTGAAACAACGTTTTAACCGAAATATTATGCGAAGCTTTATATTCAATAGTAACTGTATCACCCGTTTTAGCCACCCCCTGCTCAAGTACTCTAAAATAAACACCCGTGTGATAATACTGCGTAAACAGTTTTAGGCTTTGTTTATTATTAAGTGCAATAGCCAATTTAAAGCAAGGCACACGCGGCTGGCTTACCTCAAGCAGTGCAGTACCTACACGAATACGATCGCCTATATGAATGTTTTGCTCATCAAGATCTGAAATGGTAAAGTTTTCGCCAAAGGCACCGACTGCTAAATCATCATTTTTTAGGGTGTGTTTCCAGTAAGTATAATGATTATGTGAAAACGCATAAACCGCTTTATCCACCCCACCGTGATTAACTAAATCTGCTTGTTCATCACCTATTATATTTAGCTTTTCAATAACAACAGGCTCACTGGTTGGCGTTTTAAAAATACCGGTTTTAACTTCTTTGCCGTTATGAACAACCGTTTTTATTTTAGAGATATTGGTAGAGATTATCTGCATTTACTCAATTGCATCCTGTTCGATACTTTGCCATTTATCCAGTGCTTGTTTGTCGCTTTGTTTAAACTCAACCCAGTTTGATGAATCTTTAAAATGCTCTTTTTTCCAAAACGTAGCGTGGTTTTTTAAGTAATCCATTATGAATTGTGCGCCTTCAAAGGCGGCTTGGCGGTGGCGGGAGGTTACGCCAACAAATACAATCTGCTCACCAAGGGCTAAATAACCGACTCGATGAATAATGCTTATGCGGGCAAGTTGCCAGCGTGTTTGTGCTTGCTCGGCTATTGATTGCAGTAGTTGCTCAGTCATACCTGGGTAGTGCTCAAGCTCAAGGGCGATTACGTTATCGCCGCTGCTAAATTCTCGCACAAGCCCTGTAAACGTGACTACAGCACCATCGCTTTTGTTATTACTACAAAGTGCATTGTGTTGCTCACCGACTGAAAAATCGTGCGTTTGTACTTTAATGCTTATACTCATTAGCCACCTGTCACGGGTGGGAAAAAAGCAAGTTCATCCCCTGCTTTTACAAGCTCATCGCTTGATGACATAGTTTGATTAAGCGCACACAAAACATCACGCTCTTCAAGCCATGCCTGCCAATGCGGATTTTGCTCAACCAGCATATGTTTAAACGCTGAAACGCTAAGGGGGTGCGCTATCTCAACGGTTAGCTTATCGCACTTTAGGCGCTCTTTAAGTTGGCCAAAAAATAGTACATTTACCTGCCCTGCAGCTGCATCAGTATCATTGAAATTAGTCTCGCTGCCAGCTGCCATGCTTGCCTCCTGCTTTTTGCGTGACACGCATACCGTGTATTTCCATAAGCGGATCGGCGGCTTTACACATATCAAATAGTGTAAGGGTCGCCACAGATACAGCGGTGAGCGCTTCCATTTCAACGCCCGTTTTGCCCGCCAATTTACAGTAGCTGGTGACTTTAATTTGGCTATTTGCTTCATCAAGCTCAAAATCAACAGCTACTTTACTCAGTGCAAGCGGATGACAAAGCGGAATTAAATCGGCGCACTTTTTAGCGCCCTGAATACCTGCAATACGGGCAACGCCTAGCACGTCACCTTTTTTATTTTGATTAAGCAGCACTTGCTCAAAAGCCTGTTTGCTCATTTTAATATAGGCCTCGGCAGATGCATCGCGCAGAGTCACCTCTTTTAGCGATACATCAACCATGTTTGCTTGGCCATTTTCGTCTACGTGGCTTAGCATATTATTGCTCTCGCGATTCGCATTCTTTACCAATTGTAATATGCGGGGCAAAGTTACATGGCTTGTGCATTGAGTCTAACTGATCTTTTATAATACCTGTCCAGGCTGTTTTACATGCGCCCGTAGAGCCTGGCATGCAAAATATAACGGTATTATTAGCAAGGCCTGCCAATGCACGCGATTGAATAGTTGAGTTACCAATTTCGCCGTAAGAAATATGTCTAAATAGCTCGCCAAATCCATCTACGCTTTTATCAAATAGCGGTGCAAATGCCTCGGGTGTTGAGTCGCGCTCGGTAAACCCCGTACCACCGGTGACTAAAATAGCGTGAATAGTGTCATCGGCAATCCACTGTGAGGCGACTGCACGCATTTGATAAACATCATCTTTAACGATGTCTTTATCCGCTAAGTGATGGCCTGCCTCAGTTAGCGCTTTAATTAAATAATGGCCTGACGTATCCGTAATTTCATCGCGTGTATCGCTTACTGTCATTACGGCAATGTTTAATGCGATTTGTGACTCAGTTGTGTGGCTCATAGGGTTCTTCTCAATAAATTAGGTTTGTGTTGGTCAAATTGCTCATTAACAGCTCTAAATTGCGCCGGTGTATTGGTATTAACAAGTGAGTGCGCTTTATTACATTTTAGCGTTTGTACACCAATACTACGGGTAAACTGTTTAATTGATTTATGACTATTTGTGCTTATGAGTAATTGTTTTAAATGACGTTTAACGCTTTGGGTGTTACGAATATACAGGGGTAACGGTTCATTTTCAAAGTGCCACGCATGTATTTGTGGCTGATTTGATTGAAAGTGGGAATTATCGCTGCCTGCAGATGCAATTTGCGATAATAACGTGCAAGTAAGCAATGGCATATCAACAGCGGTTACAAGTATATCTTGCTCTGTTGCCATTAAGGTTGAATAAATCCCCCCAAGCGGGCCAGAATCAGGGTAAATGTCGGGTATGTATTGCGCAGTAGCACTTTGTACATTACGACTTATAAGTACATTACTTGCTCCTGCTGCTTTTAATAATTCACAGGCATTTTGCAGTAATGTTTTATTTTTTAAAATGAGATTGGCTTTATCGCTACCCATTCTTGATGATTGCCCACCCGCGAGTACAACCCCCGTAAATACTGCTTTATTGCTCATTTTAGCCGCCTAACATAGCTAAATGAGTTGTGGCGCCCGTTAAGCGCTTATCAAGCTCATGGCTAATGGTTTTGTTGCCCATTGCCGCTTGAATAGCGTTTACAGTGGCTGGCGTATCTTGCTCATTTAAATGCGGGCGTAAGTCTATACCTTGCTCGGCAAATAAGCATAAATGTAGTTTGCCTAATGACGATACTCTTAATCGGTTACAGCTTTTACAAAAATCTTTGCTGTAGGGCATAATTAAGCCAATGCGGCCCTCAAATTCAGGGTGACAAAACTCCTCTGCGGGGCCGTTTAATTTACCTCTCACTACCTGTAACCAACCTTGTGCTAAAAGCCGTGTTTTAACACTTTGCCCGCTTAAATGATTTTGTTCAAAAAAGGTGGCGCCATTGCCTGTTTCCATTAATTCGATAAAGCGTACCGTTACTTTTTTATGTTTCACCCAGTTTAAAAAATCCTTTAATTGGTTTTTATTAAACTGCTTAGCCAGCACGGCATTTATTTTTATATCTTTTATGCCCAGCTCAATTGCTCGGTCTATCCCTTTTAAAATCTGGGCTAATTTATCGTGCCCTGTAATTAATTTAAACATGCTCGGGTTTAAGCTATCAATACTAATATTAAGCGCATCTAGGCCAGCGCTGTAAAACTCATCAATTTTATTAAATAAATTAAAACCATTCGTTGTTATGGCTACTTTTTCTATACCTGGCGTGTGTTTACATTGCTTTATTATGTCGGTTACATCACTGCGTAAACACGGCTCGCCGCCTGTAATACGCACTTTTTTAGTGCCTAATTGCGCAAAGGCATTTACTAAGGTGTTTATTTCATTTTTATTTAAAAAGTTACGCGGAGTATCGCACTGATACCCGTTTGGTAAACAATAGGTGCAACTAAAGTTACACACATCGGTAATAGAGAGGCGCAAATAGTTAAACTGCCGACCAAATTGATCATTAAGCATATGCTTCCTTGGTGTTTATGTTATTTTTCTAAATAGCACTTTAAATGACAACCGCAACATCAATACTGTTAGCGTTTTTTGTACCATGCTGCTTTATTAATTGGCTTAACTGCGTTTTACACGAGCCACAGTTAGTGCCGCATTTTAGTTTAGCCCCCAACTGATCCACTGTATTTGTACCACTTTTAATGGCATTTATAATGGGCTGCTCACGTACTTTAAAGCAACTACATACTTGCGCGCCTTGGGTAAACTCTTCATCGGGGGTTGCATACAGCAATGACTGTAATTGGCTAAAGGTTATTAAAGGCTCTGCAAATAAATGATTTATCCACTCAAGCGATATGTCTTTTTGATCTGACGAAATAACCGCAACAAACACTAATTGCTCGTTTTGAATACATTGAACATGCATGGCTTTTGCCGTGCTCATCGCCGACCACTGCCCTTGTAACCCAGTTAATGTTTGGCAGTAATAAAGTAAGTCATTTTGTGCCTCATTAAGCGCTAACTGGTAATTAACACAATTGCTTGCGTTAACTTTAAGCCAAAAATCACTGTTTATTTTAAGCTCAGTTTTGCTAAAAAATTGCATGTACTGAGCAAACTGCGCTTTGACTAAATCAACGGCACCATGCTTACATTCAGCTTGGCCCGAAATCGGATCAACAACCGATTGATAAAGCCCACTTACCGTAGCGGATGAGGCAAATTGCTTGTTCCAGTGAATAGGCATAAAACACTCGCCTTTGCGCACGGCATCGGTCACTTTTGCATGCGCTGTAACCTGCCCCGTTTTAGCATTGGCGGTTATTAAATCGTTTGGTTTTATATTTAATCTGCTGGCATCAATGGGGTTTATTTCAATATACGGGCGTGTAATATGTGTTGAAAGCGCAGTACTTTTTCCGGTGCGGCTCATTGTATGCCACTGGTCGCGTATTCGCCCTGAGTTCATTACAAAAGGGTAATCACTTGATGTTTGCTGCACAGGAAGTTTAGGCGTTATAGGTATAAAGCGAGCTTTTTTATCTGCGGTGCTAAATTGTTTATTAGTAAAAACCCGCCCATTTTTATAAGGCTCATTTTTTAGTACCGGCCACATAACCGGTTTTAAATTATCGTATTGCTGCTGCGTAAGCCCTACTAGGCCTGATAAATTAAGCGCTCTGCTGCCGTTATTTTCAAAATTAGTTAACTGAGCCCATTCATCAAAAATGCCGCTTGGGTCTGTAAAGTCAAACCCTTCAAAGCCCATTTTTTGAGCAACTGAGCATATTATTTGCCAGTCATTTTTAGCCCCCGAGAAAGGCTCAACTAACGGCCGCTGCCTTGATATTCTGCGCTCTGAGTTAGTTACTGTGCCGTTTTTTTCACCCCACCCGGTAGATGGAAACGCCACATTAGCAAATTTTAGGGTATCGCTTTTGGCAATACAGTCAGACACAACCACCAGCTCACATTGCTCAAGTGCATGTTGTATTGCTGCGTTATTAGGTAGGCTCACCATAGGGTTGGTGGCCATTACCCAAATCGCTTTTATTTTACCTTTGGCTATTTCATCAAACATATCAATCGCATTACAGCCTGCTTTTTTAGCTATTTTTGGTGAAAGCCAATAGCGCTGTACTAACTGTTGATGTTCTTCATTTTCTATATCTAAGTGCGCCGCTAATTGATTAGCCAAGCCACCGACTTCACGCCCCCCCATTGCATTAGGTTGCCCAGTTATTGAAAACGGACCACAGCCCGGTTTTAACAACTTACCTGACGCTAAGTGCGCATTTATAATGGCGTTACACTTATCAACCCCTGAGCTTGATTGGTTAATACCCATCGAATAAAAACTAATAGCAGTTGAACTTTTTGCAAATAAGGCGTAAAACTCTTTCACTTGCTGCGCGTCAATATCACAAAAGTCACTTACCTCATTAATACTCCACTTTTTCGCCTCAGCAAGCGCGGTTTCAAAGCCATTTGTATGCGCGTTAATAAACTGCGTATCTAAATAGTCATGTTCATTTAAATAATTAAGTAAGCCGTTATAAAGTGCTGCGTCGCTGCCTGGTTTTATATTTAAAAAAGTATCGGCAAGTTCGGCTGTATCGGTTTTTCGCGGGTCGATAACCACGACTTTCATGTTTGGATTAAGTTTTTTTGCGCGCTCCACACGCTGATAAAGCACCGGATGCGTCCACGCTGCATTAGAGCCAATTAAAATAAGTAGCTCAGTTTGTTCTAAATCTTCGTAGGTACATGGCACTACGTCCTCACCAAACGCACGTTTATAACCTGCAACCGCCGATGACATACACAGCCTTGAGTTTGTATCTATATTGCCTGAGCCTATGTAGCCTTTCATTAATTTATTGGCAACGTAGTAATCTTCGGTAAGTAACTGCCCCGATACATAAAACGCAACCGAATCTGGCCCGTGCTCTTTAATAATGGCGTTAAATCTATTAGCCACATATCTGGTTGCAGCATCCCAGCTGGCAGGCTCGTTATCAATAAGGGGCGATGTTAATCTGTTGTCTGTGCCGGTTGTATCTAACAAATGCGTGCCTTTAACACATAAGCGGCCATAATTAGCGGGGTGTTCGCGCGTGCCTTCAAGTTTTGTGGGGGTATTATTTAATAATGAAATATCAACCCCGCACCCTACACCGCAATAAGCGCAAGTAGTTTGTTTAAGCAAAGGCTTATTTGAACATGTGTTTAAAGTTTCCATACTGCTCTCTTATTATTCGCGTTAAGCGCTCTGTGATACAGGCTCATTTACTGGGTTTAACGTGGCTATTTTATTTTTAAGTGCACTGCTAATAACGCTTTGCACTAGTTTTTCGCAGCCTCCACACCCCGTACTTGCTTTAGTAGCGTGTTGCACTGCATTTAAGTCACTACAGCCTTGCATAACAGCTTGCTCAATGGTGTGTTTTGTCACCTTGTGGCACGCACAAATAATGGCATCACGTGGTAAATCATCAGCGCTTAGTTCACCCGCGTCACCTGCAAGCGGCATTATTAACGACTCTGCAGGCACACTAAGCTCTATATTATTTAAGTGGTACTGCAATAAATTATCGTACTCGCTGGTATCGCCAACCAGTACAGCACCTATAAGTTTGTTGCCTTGCTCATTAGTGACTATTTTTTTGTAAATACCGTTTGGCTGATCTTCAAAGTAATAGCTAATTGCGCCTTCAGTGCGTGCGTGGGCATCGCCGATTGAACCTACTTCAACACCCATTAATTTTAGCTTTGTGCTCATATCAGCGCCGCTAAATTCATCAACATCTATTGAACTTGAATGATTTAAAACATGCCCTGCGGCTACTTTTGCCATTGCGTAGCCTGGCGCCACTAGGCCAAAAATAAAGTTATTCCAAAGGGCGCATTCGCCTATTGCGTATATGTTTTCATCACTCGTTTGGCAATGGTTGTTTATTACGATACCGCCGCGCTCACCTATTTCTAAATTAAACTCACGTGCTAAGTTATCGTATGGGCGAATACCGGCCGAAAATACAATCATGTCGGTTTCTAAAGTTTGACCACCCTTAAAGCACATTTTATAACGGCTGTTTTCACCCTCAATAATTTGCTCTGTCGCCACTGAAGTATGCACTGTAACGCCAAGGTCGGTAATTTTATTTTTTAGTAACCGCCCACCAGCACCATCTATTTGTACGCCCATAAGTTGGGGTGCAAACTCTATCACGTGAGTTTGCAAGCCAAGCTGCTTTAAGGCATTTGCGGCTTCTAGCCCTAATAAACCACCACCAATAACCACGCCCACTTTACTGGCATGTGCTGATTTTTTTATGGCGTGTAAATCGTTAATAGTTCTGTAAACAAAGCAATGCTCACGATCTTTACCTGGAATGGGTGGCACAAATGCATATGAGCCCGTAGCCAGTATTAACTTATCGTAAGCAAATGACTCACCTTTTGAGGTAGTCACTGTTTTTTCTTCGCGGTTTATATCAACCACTTTAGAGTGAGTATGAAAACTCACTTGCCAATCTTGATAGGTTTTATTTGAGGTAAGCGCTAAGTCGTCTTCGGTTTTACCTTTAAAAAACGACGAGAGCTGAACACGGTCATAAGCGAGACGGTCTTCACCGCTGAGCACTGTAATAGCAATATTTTTCCTATCACCTTGTTGCGTTACTAGTTGCTGTACAAAATGATGCCCCACCATTCCGTTTCCTACGACGACTACACGCTGCTTGCTTGGCATTAAATTCACCTGTTTTGTTTAAAGTTCTCAATGCATACATTAGTACTTCAAACATATAATTTGTTATGTAGCTGTTATAGCAATATGCAAGCCAGATATATAATCAATATATTTCAGTAAGTTATCCAACTTGGTGCAGTAAAAAAGAAGTGAAAGCACCACAAGCTGGCGTTATTGCACCAACTTGTAACGCTTTAAATTACGAGGATTAAACTGTGCCTAAGCGTTTAAAATTTAGCGCTTACCCACACCCATAGTTTTTGAGTGTCAACTTTGCCTGCAGCGCTATCACCTGCTGAATAATCGGCATATTTAGCGCCAACAGCATAGGTTTTATTAATAGGCTTAACGTATTGCACGTTTAGCTCTGAGCCTAAATCATCAACCCCATTCGCATTATCGTTGGTATCATAGTTGTGATAAGCCACTAACCATTTACCGTCAAAGGCTTTACCATTTAAACTTACATAAATATCATCAAGTCCTTGTGCTGGGGTTGCTAAAAACGAATCAGCCCAACCATTAAATTTATGCATTGTGGCAAGCGGCGTAGCAAAACCATACTCACCATTATCAGAACCTAACGACTCAATACCGGCTTTTAATGTCACGTTTTTAATACCTAAACCGCCTAAATCAACGCCACCCTCAAGGGCATAGTAATCAGCATCAAAATCACTCATGCTCGTTGAAGCAGATTGCGTGGCGTACTCTGCCTTATAGTAAACCTTTATGTCGCTGAGCGTTTTATTCCCAGTAAATGAAACACCATAAGTATCTAAGCTGTCGTCATCTACTGCGTCGTTACTTAATAAATAACCGTATAAAACCACTTTACCTACGCTTGTTTTAAAACGTGCATTAATAAGGTGATCGGATGCATCAATATCTTTGCTATCGGCAAAAATACGGTTGCGTTTACTTATGTAACTATAATGGAGGTTAATATCATTAAATGTGTAATTGACTGTTGCTGCATCAAAGGTTTGTCTGTCTTGCCTAAAGCCAACGTGACCCACAAATCGTTGTCCATCAAGCGCTATTACTTGCCTGCCTACTTTAATAGATAACGCATCTTTAGCGTACTTAACAAAAGCTTGATCTACTTCTGTGGTTTCTGGGTCGGCTATTACTGAATAATCAGTATTTTTACCTAGTGTATTATTATAATCGTCCACACCTAACAGGCTTCGGCTGTCTTCAACTTCAATAAGAGCAGAAAAGCCGTTCACTTCATCTGTTTTATGCGTAAGGCGTGTGCGCAGCGTTAAGCTACTTGCATCTTTTAACGCGTTATCTTGCTCTGCGCTTTCAAAGCGCAGTCTAAAGTTAAGGTCGGTTTGTGCTGCATGACTTATTGAAGGCGCAGCAATGCACCCTATCATTAAAATAATAGGTAAGTTATTTTTATAATTTAACATGTTTATCTCTTAATTTTTAATTATGAGTACGCACAATAAAATGATAAATAAGCACAGCGAAATGCTCTTCCAAACTAATACTGGATCGCGTTTCATTATTGAAATTTTATTGGCTGAACTCTGTAAAAGTGGATTAGGTTTATTAATATCTGCTAAAAACTCAGAAAATGCGTGGTATCTGAGCTCTGGTTTTGGCGCCAATGCTTTCATTAAAGCCTGATCTAACCAAAACGGGATATCGGCTCTGTATTTACGAATACTTGTGTATTGCCAATGGCTGTAATCAATAGGGGTATGATTTATCGGCAATGTTTTATAGGGCAGCTTTGAACACAGTAGCTCATAAGCAATCACCCCAAGCGAAAACATATCGCTTTTAAAATCAGCATGCAGCGAAATAAGTGTCTCTGGTGCGGTGTAATCTACCGTCCCTTGTGGGCAATCATCAGCAATTTGCTTTACTGACTCATCCATTGCCGCAACACTTACCGTGCCGTAATCAATTAATGTTACCTTGCCGTGGGCGTCTATCATCACGTTATCGAGTTTTAAATCACGATGCACCATATCCAAACGCTGAAATGCTCTCAGTGCATGCACTATTTGTTCAATAATACTGCGCACTTGGGTAATTTCAGGATGCGGTACATCATGCTTCCAATCACTCAGTGTTTGCCCGTCCATGTATTCGCAAATATGATATAAAAATCGGCTTTGCGATTGGGTATTTAAAACCTTCATAACGTTGGGATGGTTAATACGTTGCCCCACCCAGCCTTCTCTTATAAAGCCTTGAAGGTAGTGCACGTCGTCTTCAAAATTTACCGAAGGCGCTTTTAATACAACTGGCGGCGTATCGGGTGTTTGTTGCACTAAATAAATGTGCGAACGGCTACTGGCGTGTAATTCGCGGATAACAGTAAAGTCATCAATTTTTTGCCCAACCTTTAACGGTGGCGGAATTTTTCGCCTCGTTAAAGAGTGATATAACTCGTCTAAATTTTGTTTTGCAATACTATTTACTTTTACAAGCAAGCAGCTTACGTTGTCGTCACTGCCTCTTGCTATGGCAAGCTCTGTCACTGCTTTTGCTGCGTGCTCTAAATTAGTATGCTCATCAATTAGCTTTTGTATATCACTGTATGGCAACACGTCGTGTACACCATCGCAGGTAAGTATATAAATATCATTCGCTTTAAGTTCAACTTCGTATACATCAATTTCTTGATGAAGCTGCGCACCTAAAGCCCTCGTTAGGGTATCGTTTACTTTATGGTCGCGTGTTATTGCTTCCATATTTTTTTCACGTAAACGCGTAATTCGGGTATCACCTAAATGAAAAATATAACCCGTTGCCGATTTTAAAATAAGCGCTGTAAACGTGGTCATCCAATCAGCTTGGCGTTGGCCAACATGATTGTAGTTAACCGATTGCGAATACAGCCACTGATTTAAACTGGCCAATACCTTAGATACCGACTTTTTAACGGCCCAACTGGGTGGTGTATTTAAATACTCATTTATAAAATGCGTTACCGATAACTGTGACGCTTGTTTAGCATTTTTTGCTGATGAACACCCATCGGCCAAGCAGGCAATCACCCCTTTTGACTCTTTTTCCTGTGCTTGAGTATTAAGGGCTGCAAACGCATCTTGGTTTTCGGTTTTTATACCTTTACTGCTGTGCCCACCAAACTCAACGTTAAGTTCGTTGGTGAGTGCGCTGGCTTTTTGGGTTTCATCAAACATACTAAACGCTACCTTAAGTCACTGAAATAAGTTCAACGGTGCCATCTTCGTTAACTTCTGTGATATGACCGTCGGGTTCTTTCATAAAAAATAATGCAGCCAAACCTAACAATGCACTTGCTGCAATAATCATAAAGAAGGTCTGGTAGTCCACCAGCGATAACGCCGTTAAATACACAACCGCTCCCACGTTACCGTAAGCGCCTGTCATACCTGCAATTTGCCCTGTTAAACGGCGTTTAATGAGTGGCACAGCAGCAAAAACAGCGCCTTCACCTGCTTGCACAAAGAACGAACACGCCATAGCCGCTGCTACCGCAAGCCAAAGTGGCCAGCTAGCATCAACTAAACCCATTACAAAGTAACCAACAGCTAAACCTGCGGTTAGTACAATAAGTGTTTTACGACGACCCATTCTATCTGAGATCCAACCACCACCAGGGCGAGAGGCTAAGTTCATAAATGCATAAGCAGATGCAAGTAAACCGGCGTACACCATATCAAGGCCAAACACTTCACTAAAAAATAATGGCAGCATAGATACAACAGCCAGCTCTGATCCAAAAGTAGTAAAATAAAGAATATTTAATACTGCCACTTGCTTAAATTCGTAACGGTGTGACTCTGGCACTGGTTGTTTAAAAATATGGCCGTTTATATCGTAGGTTTTATATACCTCGTATAAATAAAGCAGTACTAAAAAGGCATAGGTGCAAATTACAACGTTTTCAGACAGTAAACTGGCGCCCGCTGGCGAAAGTTTCCAAGTAAGTAACGCCAATGCGCCGTACATAGGCAGTTTCATAATAAGTAGTAATACAAAGTCACCTTTACTGGTTACCTCCATTGCCCCAACCTTTTTGGGCTTAAAGTACGTGCCACCTTTAGGTGTATCCGATACATTTAAGTACCAAATAACACCAAATATGACACTTAACACACCTGTTAAGCCAATCGCATAACGCCAGCCATCTTCGCCACCAAACATCAATGCTAATACTGGTAACAGCATTGCAGCTGCTGCAGAGCCAAAGTTACCCCAGCCACCATAAATACCCTCTGCTGTACCTAATTCGTTTGCTGGGAACCACTCGCTCACCATACGAATGCCCACGACAAAACCCGCACCAATAAAGCCAAGTGCAAAACGGGCAATAGCGGCTTGTTCAAACGTGGTCGCCATGGCAAACATAAAACACGGTATGCTACATAAAATAAGTAAAGCCGCATAAACAATACGCGGGCCAAATTTATCGGTTAGCATGCCAACCACCACACGTGCAGGAATGGTCAAAGCGACATTTAGAATTAGTAGCGTTTTAACCTGTGCCATGGATATTCCTAGCGAGCTCGCTATGGCACCTAATAATGGCGCATGGTTAAACCATACAAAAAAAGAGATAAAAAACACCATCCAGCTTAAATGTAGTATTTTCATTTTTCCGCTAAACGATATGAGATTAAACCCAGTACTCGGTTGCATGTTTTTTTCCTTGTAACGATTATTGTTTTACGCAGCGAATACAACTTTGGTAGTAAAAACACTGCGGCGATTGTTAAATTAACGTTAACCGCCTTCAGCAATTACTAAGCCAATAATTATTAGTTAGGCTTTTCATGCACTTATATTTTTTGGAAATGTTATTTTTTTTGCTTTGCACTATTAAAGCAGCCACTGTGAGCGTAAACAGTGCAAAGAAATTTTAAGCTTTACTTGCTCTAAGATTTAACTAATTGGTATTGTTTAAAAAAATTATGAGAAAAAATATAAATGCAAAAACCGCCTTTAACCTATCAGCAGCAATTACGCTATTCACGCCATATTATGCTTCCTCAGCTGGATATCGATGGGCAAGAAAAAATATGGCAAAGCCATGTGCTTATAGTTGGGCTAGGTGGACTAGGTTGCCCTGTTGCACAGTACTTAGCTGCCTCAGGAGTAGGAACATTAACGCTTGTCGATAACGATGTGGTTGATGCGACAAACTTGCAAAGGCAGGTGCTTTACAAACACACTGATATCGGCAGCTTAAAAACCCACAGTGCAAAAAAGCAATTAACTCATTTAAATAATGAAATAGAAATACACACGATTGATGAATTTTTAGATGAAAGCGCGCGCCTTGAGCACTTACTTAGCAAAGTGGATGTTGTTATTGATTGCTCTGATAACTTAGCAACGCGTAACTTACTCAATAGCACCTGCTATAACACCTGCACGCCTTTGGTTTCTGGCTCTGCTATTCGGTTTGAGGGGCAAGTTGCCTGCTTTACAATGGCGCCTAATAGCCATTGCTATGGGTGTGTGTCACAGCTCTTTGGCGAACAAACTCAAAGCTGCTCCGAGTCAGGCGTGCTCTCCCCTATTGTAGGACTTATAGGCAGTATTCAAGCGACTGAAGCCCTTAAAATTATTGCAGGACTTAACAGTAAACTCACTGAGCAACTATTACTAGTAGATGGTTTGAGTATGGAGTTTAACCGTTTTAACATTGTTAAAAATAAGCACTGCCCAGTTTGCAGTGCTTAATTTGATGCACTTAAACTGTATACCGACTAATAATGTGACGTTTCTAAATTATTTATTGTTAGGTAAACCTGCTCACCCAGTTGCACATTACTTTGTTGCCATTGCCTTTTAGATACCGCGCAATACAGCAACTGCGTATCTACATTAACAGTAAGTAGCCATTGCTCATCAAGCTGCTGGGTATTTTCAAGCATACCTATTAGCACGTTTGCACTGCACTGGTTAGACGGTTTTACTTTGCTGTAGGTTATTTGCCCGCTTTCTATAATTAACCTATGACTTTGTTTTACCAGCGAAGGCACTGCATATACATGTTGTAAGCTGTTACTAAGGGTTAGCTTACATAGCCCAAATGCATCATTAAATTCAGACTTACTAAAACTAAGTACACTCAGTGGTGTTTGGCTCTTATTTGTATAAATACTGTGCGCCACGTCTTGTGTAGCACCGCACTTAAGCACCTTACCTTTCGCCATATGTATTAATGTATCGCTACAATAAAGCAGCTCTTTTAAAGAGTGGCTAACAATAATAAATTTAATACCATGGGATTTATTAAGTTGTTGCACTCCCGCCAACATAGTAAAACGCGTTGACCAATCTAATGCACTAAATGGCTCATCAAGTAAAACAACAGATTGCCCACTTAGCAGTGTTCTGGCAAAAATTACACGCTGACGCTCACCGCCCGAAAGTCCCGCCACATCACGATTAAGTAATGGGTTTAGTGCTAACAAATCAATTACCTGATCAGGCGTTAGGTTGTGACTTTTATTTTTACAATGCGTGTGAGTAAACAGTAAATTACCCATCACATTTAAATGTGGAAATAACGGGCACGACTGCAGCTGTAAAGTAAGTAGGCGTTTATCTGGCTTTAGATGGGTAATATTATGATTATTTATACACACCTTTTTCGCCGTAGTAAGCCCCGCTATCGCCTGTAATAAGCTCGACTTACCTGAGCCCGAAGGACCAAACACCCCTAAAATATCAAATTGGTTTATAGCTAAGTCAACATTGAGTTCAAAATCGTCCAAACGTTGATGGCATTGTATTTTAAGCACGATTAGCAGCTCCGTTTATCACGGTTTTATTAAATTTAAACAACAACACTAAACACGCAAACGCCATTGCGAGCAACACCAACGATAATTGATGCGCAGCCCCATAATTAAGCGACTCAACATGATCGTAAAGTGCAATAGACACCACTTGGGTTTCGCCTTGTATATTGCCACCAATCATTAATACTAAACCAAATTCTCCCAATGTATGGGCAAAGCCCAGCGCAAAGGCACTGCCTATACTTGGCTTTAATAGCGGTAACGTTAAATACATAAATCGTTTAAATGGGCTTATTCCTAAAGCAATAGCTGCTTGGTCATAGGTGGTATTTATTTGCTTAAAACCCGCTAGTAGCGGCTGCATCACAAACGGAAGTGAATAAAATAATGAGCCAATAACCACCCCTTGAAAACTAAATGCGAGCTGCGTACCAGTAAGCCAAAACCAAAACTGGCCAAATGCATGCGTAGGTGAAAACAGCACCAATAAATAAAAACCCATTAGCGTAGGCGGCAGTACCAAAGGCATGGCTATAAGTGCTTCTAAAATTGGTTTTAACTTACCTTTGTAACTGGCAAGTTGCCACGCAAGCGGAATACATATCACTAACAAGATAGCGGCTGTTATAAAGGCAAGTTTAATTGTAAGCCACAGCGCTGTTAAATCACTTGCTAGCATCACTGTCCTTTGCTTTGTAGCCAAGTGCTAATAATGTTTTTGCGGTTGCGGGGGCATTTAAAAAAGCCATAAACTTTTTAGCAACAGTTAAATGCTTTGACGCGCTAATAATAACGCCTTGCTGTGTTATTTCAGGGTAATTTTTAGTGTCGATAAGCGTGTAGTTTAAATATTTTTTATTTTTAGTTTTACCATAAGCCGACTTTAACGTAGATAACGCAACCAAACCTTTAGCGGCATTGCCTGTTTCAACAAATTGAAACGCATGAGTAATATTATTTGCATAGACAAACTCATAGGGGGTTTTTATAAACGCTTTTGCATAATGCATTGATGATTTCCCATAAGGCGAAAAACGTGGGTTCGCAATGGCTAATTTATTATTCATAACGCTGCTACTTGGTTGCCAAAGTGCTAATAAACCTATTGCATAGGTTGTTAAACTGTCTTTAATTGCAAAACCATCTTTTATAAGTGCTTGTGGACGCGACGCATCAGCAGATAAAAAAACATCGTACGGCGCTCCATGCATAATTTGCGAGTGTAATACACCGCTAGATGCTGCCGATATTTTAAAATTTATATCTTTAAGTGCAGGATCAGTAATCAGCTTTTGTAGCACTGGTTTAAAATTGCTCGCAACGGCTATATGCAGTGTTTCTTTTGCGCTAACGCGGTTGCTAAATAGCACGAACAGTAACAACAAATAACCGCACCATGTATTGTAAAGCTTTAACATTATAAGTATTGTTTTAAAAATCAGTCACATTATAAAAAACAATATATATGAACGATGTATGCAATGCACCTGGTTTATTACCAGTAGATACCGCAATAAGTAATATGCTCAACGCCATTAACTTTAATAAAGCCGCAGAAACCATTTCTATAATGCACAGTGTGGGCCGTGTTCTAGCACGCGATATTAAATCTGATATAAATGTGCCTGGTCACGATAATTCGGCAATGGATGGCTATGCGCTTTGCCTAAGTGAAGGCTTAACAACTTATCAGCAAGTAGGCAGTGTATTTGCTGGGCAAACCTTTGAGGGTACCTTAACCCCTGGGCAATGCGTGAGAATTATGACCGGTGCAGCCCTGCCCTCTGGCGCTAATGCGGTAGTGATGCAAGAAAACGCCACTGTAAATAACGACGAAATAACATTTACAGGCAAAATTGAACTCAATGCTAACGTACGTTTTGCAGGTGAAGACATTGCAAAAGATAGTGTTGTTTTTAAAGCTGGCAGAAAACTAAAAGCAGTCGATGTAGGCTTACTTGCCTCTATTGGCATTAGCCAAGTAAGCGTATATGAAACACTTAAAGTTGCGGTGTTTTCTACCGGAGATGAACTTATAGAGCCGGGCAATGCGCTTCCTGCTGGCGCTATTTATGAAAGTAATCGAGCTGTTATTTTAAGCGAGCTTAATGATAGCAATATAGAAGTTATTGATTTTGGCATTATCGCTGATGATAAAAGCCTGATTAAAAACACGTTTTTAAAAGCAAATGAGCAAGCTGATGCTGTAATAAGCTCTGGAGGCGTATCGGTTGGTGAAGCCGATTTTACCAAAGAAGTATTAAATGAGATTGGCGATATCCATTTTTGGAAAATTGCCATGAA
The DNA here is from genome assembly GCF_001401875.1 of Pseudoalteromonas sp. P1-13-1a. Taxonomy (NCBI): domain Bacteria; kingdom Pseudomonadati; phylum Pseudomonadota; class Gammaproteobacteria; order Alteromonadales; family Pseudoalteromonadaceae; genus Pseudoalteromonas; species Pseudoalteromonas sp. P1-13-1a. The sequence continues at coordinate 88,038 of NZ_LKDV01000010.1, forward strand.
ACCGGGCAAACCTTTTGCTTTTGGTCAATTACCTAACAGCTACTTTTTTGGGTTACCAGGTAACCCAGTGTCAGCGGCTGTAACGCTTGATCGACTTGTAAAACCCGCTCTTACAAAGCTTTCAGGAAATGAGCATACTGCTAAGTTACGTTTAAAAGCGACTACAACCACACTGATTAAAAAGCGCCCCGGCCGTACCGACTTTCAACGCGGTATTGCCAGTACCGACGAAAAAAATAACCTGTTGGTAACGCCTATAAATAAGCAAGGCTCAGGGGTACTCTCATCGCTTAGTCATGCAAATTGCCTTATTGTAGTGCCCGCAGAAAGTGGCAATATTGAAAAAAACGAAACCGTAGAAATAGAATTTTTGTAATGCTAAAATGCTACAGTTAACTTTATAATATGGCTGTAGCACTGCTGTTACTCTTAAAATATTTTTATATTTAGTGTTTGAATTAAACAATTTAGCTTTTCGCTACGTCCTACAAAATCTGCTTCGCTCAGTTTATTAACACACTTTAGCGCATTTTTAGTCGCAAAGTATCGATCATAACTGAGGCTTCGTTCGCATTTAACACTATACGTTGAAGGCCAACTCCCACCAGCACCTGTTGCTATGCCAACAACATTACATGTTGCATCTATATAGTGCTCCCATGCTTTTATTTGCGCTTTAACTGCATCTACTTGGTAATCATCAGTTAGTTGTGGGTAGATTTCATCCATCATTTTACTGATTTTAGTTTTGTATCTATTACCCTCTAAATTATAAATATTGCCTGTATGCATTGCACCACCTTCTGGCCAACTATCAGCGCTTTCGCCAAGTGCGCCAAACGATGAAACTGTAAAAGCTACTCCAATAACCATCTTATTCATTTTAAATCCCTTTATTTTTGAAAATAAGTCCTTAAATTAAAATAAGGACTTATTTATATTTTACAAAAATAACAAATAGATTAAAAACATTATGTTTTAGCTTTGTTAATTAATCTGAACTCTGGCTAAGATATTTACTAACATATCGAATCATGGTGATATTTAGATTTATTTTCTCTAACCAGAAATTTTAAGTAAATCCAACGCAGTTAGCGTTTAATATAGCTGATAGAGATAGGTTTATTATCCAGAATTCAGGTTAATTTTGTTAAATACTATTGAGGTGCTCTCACTACGCCCTCCATCAGCACGCGCGCACTGCGGCTCATGCTCGCTTTTGTTACTTGCCAATCGCCTTCTATCTGTTGAGCTTCGGCTCCTACTTTTAATGTACCAGAGGGGTGTCCAAAATTAATTTCGTTCAATGAGCCGCCACCTGCGGCCACATTAACAAGTGTACCTTCAATAGCAGCGGCAGCGCCAATAGCCACTGCAGCTGTGCCCATCATAGCGTGATGCAGCTTGCCCATAGACATAGCACGTACTAATAAATCAATTGTTTTAGCTTCAATAAATTTACCACTGGACGCGTTATAGTCTAATGGCGCTGCCACAAAAGCGACTTTGGGTGTATGCTGGCGTGTTTGTGCTTCGCTAATATTGCTGATCAGGCCCATTTTTACCGCACCATGGGCACGTATTGTTTCAAGCTTTTTAAGTGCGTCGATATCATTATTTATGTCATCTTGCAGCTCAGTGCCGCTGTAGCCAATATCGCTTGCGTTAATAAACACAGTAGGAATACCCGCGTTGATCATCGTGGCTTTTAAGGTACCAATTCTTGGTACTTCTAAGTCATCCACTACATTACCTGTAGGGAATAACGCCCCTTCACCGTCGGCAGGGTTTAAAAACTCAAGCTTTACCTCGGCAGCGGCGAAGGTTACGCCATCAAGTTCAAAATCCCCTGTTTCTTGCACTTCGCCATTAGTAATAGGTACGTGAACCAGAATGCTTTTTTTAATATTAGCTTGCCACACTCGCACCACGGCTACACCGTTATCGGGTACTCTGCTTTTATCAACTAGGCCATTCGTTATTGCAAACGCACCCACTGCGCTGGTTAAATTACCACAATTACCACTCCAATCTATAAAGGCTTTATCAATGGCCACTTGGCCAAATAAATAATCCACATCGTGATAGCTTTGCTCGCTTTTACTTAAAATAACCGTTTTACTGGTACTTGATGTAGCACCACCCATACCATCAGTTTGTTTGCCATATGGGTCGGGACTACCAATTATGCGCAACAATAAATTGTCGCGTGCCTCACCTGCCACTTGGGCAGGTTTGGGTAGGTCGGTTAATTTAAAAAATACACCTTTACTCGTGCCGCCGCGCATATAAGTTGCCGGTACTTTTATTTGTGGTTTAAACATAATGCACACTCCTTATGCTGATTGGGTTGCTTCTAAAAAGTCTTGTGCAAAACGCTGTAATACACCACCAGCAGCATAAATAGAAAGCTCTTCTTGGGTATCCAATCTACATTTCATAGGTACCGTTAGTACCTCACCATTTTTACGCGTAATCACCAAATCAATGGTAGCGCCAGGTGTAGGTTCGCCTTTTACATCAAAGCTTTCGCTGCCATCAATGTTAAGCGTTTTGCGGGTAGTGCCGGGTTTAAATTCAAGCGGCAATACACCCATACCTATTAAGTTTGTGCGGTGAATACGCTCAAAGCCCTCTGCGGCTATCACTTCAACGCCTGCAAGCCTTACCCCCTTTGCAGCCCAGTCGCGAGACGAGCCTTGGCCGTAATCTGCGCCCGCTACAATTATAAGCGGCTGCTTACGTTGCATGTAAGTTTCGATTGCTTCCCACATACGGGTATGAGTACCTTGAGGCTCTATACGTGCGTATGAACCTTGTTTAACCTCGCCGTTTTCATCACGTACCATTTCGTTAAGTAATTTAGGGTTAGCAAACGTGGCACGCTGTGCTGTTAAATGATCGCCTCGGTGCGTTGCGTACGAGTTAAAATCCTCTTCAGGGACGTTCATTTTAGCTAAGTATTCACCCGCCGCACTGCTTGCCATTATGGCGTTTGAAGGCGATAAATGATCCGTTGTAATGTTATCGCCAAGTACAGCAAGGGCGCGCATGCCCGTCATAGTGCGCTCACCAGCAAGGGCACCTTCCCAATATGGCGGGCGGCGAATATACGTACTTTGCTCGCGCCAGTTATAAAGGGGATCGTTCTCTTCACCGTAATCTACGGTTAAATCAAACATAGGTTCGTACACTTTTTTAAATTGCTCTGGCTTAACGCTTTGCTTTATTACCTCGTCTATTTCTTCATCGCTTGGCCATAAATCTTTAAGGGTTATTTCGTTGCCGTTTTGATCTTGCCCTAAACTATCTTTTTCAATATCAAAACGAATAGTACCGGCAATAGCGTAAGCCACCACTAATGGCGGTGAGGCTAAAAACGCTTGCTTAGCATACGGATGTATACGCCCGTCAAAGTTACGATTGCCCGAAAGTACCGCTGTTGCATATAAATCGCGATCAATTACTTCTTGTTGAATTACAGGGTCAAGTGCGCCGCTCATACCGTTACAGGTAGTACAAGCAAAGCCCACAATACCAAAGCCGAGCTTTTCAAGTTCAGGGAGTAAATTTGCCTCTTCAAGGTATGATTGTACCGCTTTAGAACCTGGCGCTAATGACGTTTTAACCCAGGGTTTGCGCATTAACCCTTTAGCATTTGCGTTACGCGCAAGTAAGCCGGCAGCAATTACATTGCGCGGGTTACTGGTGTTAGTACAACTTGTAATAGCCGCGATAATACATGCGCCATCAGGCATGAAGCCTTCCTCGTTTTCAACCGTGCCAGATATACCTTCTTTGGCTAAATCGCTAGTAGATACTCGGCGGTGTGGGTTTGAAGGCCCAGCAATGTTGCGCCCTACACTTGATAAATCAAATTTAAGCACGCGCTCATATTTAGCTGTTTTTAAGCTCTCGCTCCAAAGACCAGCTGTTTTAGCGTAGTTTTCTACCAGCGCTATTTGCTCTTCATCTCGCCCTGTTAAACGTAAATAGTCTATTGTTTTATCGTCTATGTAAAACATGGCCGCAGTGGCGCCAAATTCTGGCGTCATGTTTGAAATAGTTGCTCTGTCGCCTAAGCTTAGTGCATCTGCACCTTCGCCGTAAAACTCTAAATAGGTCGATACCACGCGCTGCTCGCGTAAAAACTCGGTAATAGCCAATACTATATCTGTAGCAGTAATACCAGGTTGGCGAGTGCCTGTTAGCTCAACACCAATAATGTCAGGCAAGCGCATGTAAGAGGCGCGGCCAAGCATAACGCTTTCGGCTTCAAGCCCGCCTACACCTACAGCAATTACGCCAAGTGCATCAACATGAGGGGTGTGGCTGTCGGTACCCACTAAGGTATCAGGAAATGCAATGCCATCGCGGTTTTGAATAACCGGCGACATTTTTTCAAGGTTAATTTGATGCATAATGCCGTTACCAGGCGGAATAACATCAATATTTTTAAAGGCGGTTTTAGTCCAGTTTATAAAATGAAAACGGTCATCGTTACGGCGATCTTCTATGGCACGGTTTTTTTCAAATGCGTCTGGGTCAAAACCTGCGTGCTCTACCGCTAAAGAGTGGTCAACAATAAGCTGTGTAGGTACCACCGGATTCACTTTTGCCGGATCCCCACCTTTTGCAGCAATGGCGTCGCGCAGGCCAGCTAAATCAACCAAGGCGGTTTGGCCTAAAATATCGTGGCATACTACACGCGCCGGATACCACGGAAAGTCTAAATCTTGTTTACGCTCAATAAGCTGATTAAGCGCATCGGTTAGCATATCTGGCTCACAGCGGCGCACTAGGTTTTCGGCCAGTACGCGTGAGGTGTAAGGCAAAGTGGCATACGCACCAGGCTTTATTGCATCAACGGCTTCTTGCGTATCGTAGTAATCTACATTTGAGCCGGGTAAGGGTTTTCGGTATTGGGTGTTATTAATTATGGTCATAATACAGGTTCGCTAATAAGTGACGGGAAATAAAAGGCAAAAGGTGAGCGTATTGCTCACCTTACATACTGACTAATCAGCCTCTTGATTCAATTGGCGTGTAACTGCGTGCCTCTGGCCCTGTGTAATCTGCACTTGGGCGAATAATACGGTTATTAGCGCGCTGCTCTTTAACATGTGCCGTCCAGCCTGTAACACGGCTCATCACAAATATTGGCGTAAATAACTTAGTGGGAATACCCATAAAGTGATACGCCGATGCATGGAAAAAATCAGCATTACAAAACAGTTTTTTCTCGCGCCACATAACCTCTTCACACCTAACCGACACAGGGTAAAGCACATCATCGCCCACCTCTTTAGCCAGCTTTTCAGAGAACTTTTTAATAATAACGTTACGTGGGTCAGACTCGCGGTAAATAGCGTGGCCAAAGCCCATAATTTTGTCTTTACGCTCTAGCATACCCATAATTTCTTGCTCGGCATGATCAGCACTTGTAAAACCTTGAATCATATCCATAGCCGCTTCGTTTGCACCACCATGCAGTGGCCCGCGCAGTGTGCCTATTGCACCGGTTACACAAGAATGAATATCAGACAAAGTAGATGCACATACGCGCCCCGTAAACGTAGAGGCGTTAAACTCATGCTCTGCGTATAAAATTAGCGACACATTCATTACTTGTGCAAACAACTCACTCGGTGCTTTGTCGTGCAATAAAGTTAAAAAGTGCGCACCGACTGAGTCGTCATCGGTTTGTGTATCAATGCGTACACCATCGTGAGTAAAGCGGTACCAATAACAAATAATACTTGGGAATACTGCAACCATACGGTCAATCGCATCGTTTGCTTGGCTAAAATCAAGTTCCATTTCTAGGTTACCGAGCATAGAGCAACCGGTACGCATAACATCCATTGGGTGCGCGTCTTTAGGAATATTTTCAAGCACGGTTTTTAGTGCATCTGGCAGGCCACGTAGGCTTTTTAATTTAGCTTTATAGTCAGCTAGTTCATTGGCTGTAGGTAGCTCGCCGCGCGAAAGTAAAAAAGACACCTCTTCAAACTGCGCTTTTTCGGCAAGTTCACTAATATCGTAACCACAATACGTTAAACCCGAGCCTGATTGCCCTACTGTACATAATGCTGTTTGCCCTGCTACTTGGCCGCGTAAGCCTGCACCGCCTAATGCTTTATCTACCATGATCTTCTCCTATCTTAAATTTGTGTGTGATTTTAATAATTATTATTTGTCAGATTTTGATGAAAAAAGGTTATCAAGTGTGTTTTCGTATGTGTGGTAATCTAAAAATTCGTAAAGCTCTGCGCGTGTTTGCATGTTTTCAATTTGGCTTTGCTGCGAACCTTCATTTAAAATGGCAGAGTACACATTAAGCGCGGCTTTGTTCATGGCTCTAAACGCACTAAGTGGGTAAAGCACCATTTCAACACCTACCTCACTTAACTGCTCTTTGGTGTAAATAGGCGTTTGGCCAAACTCTGTAATGTTAGCCAAAATAGGCACGTTTAACGCATCCGAAAACGCTTGGTAATCGGCAAGGTCATGCACGGCTTCAGCAAAAATAGCGTCTGCGCCCGCTTCTACACAGGCAGCGGCACGGTCAATTGCGGCATTTAAGCCTTCTTTTTGAAATGCATCGGTGCGAGCCATAATGTAAAAATCGCTATCGGTTTTAGCATCAACGGCCGCTTTAATACGGTCGACCATTTCACCTTGGCTTACAATTTCTTTATTAGGGCGGTGTCCACAACGCTTTTGCGCTACTTGGTCTTCAATATGAAAACCCGCCGCACCGGCTTTAGTCATTTCTTTAACGGTACGCGCAATATTAAACGCGCCGCCCCAACCGGTATCGGCATCAACAAGTAGTGGTAAATCGCTGGCACCGGTTATACGGCGAATATCTTCAAGTACGTTATCAAGGCTGGTCATGCCTAAATCTGGCATACCGTAAGAGGCATTTGCCACACCGGCACCTGAGAGGTAAATAGCTTGGTGACCCATTTTTTCAGCCATCATGGCTGTGTAAGCATTAATAGTACCTACAACTTGTAATGGGCGATTATTAGCAATAGCCTGTTTAAATTTTAATCCTGCTGACATTACTTTCTCCTGACTTTGAACGGTTGCTACATGGAGTAACTTAGTGTTTTAATTTTAAATTGTGACTGTTTTTTAGTTTTTAGCTGTTAGCTTTTAACCTTTAACCTTTAACCTTTAACCTTTAGCTTTTATAAAGTTTTTGTTTATGACAAATACCAATCTGTATGTGTATGAGGTCTATTTAACGCTAAGAAAATCGTTCTGTAACTAGGCAATAATTTTTATGTTTAGTGGTTCTAAATAAAAAATTCTTAACGACGTTATAGAGCGATTTAATCAGTTAAATTGTTCGAATACTCATATTGATTGGTATACATCAAATTTGGTTTGAATATTAGCTTGCGATGCACTTATGTGTCGCTTCATCAGCATTTCAGCAAGTTCACCATCGTGGTTTTCTATTGCGTTTATAATGGCTAAATGCTCGTCAAACGCTTTAGATACACGCGGCCCCACCATACCCATTTGCACACGGTACATACGTATTAACTGGTAAAGCCCATTACACAACAAATGGATAAGGTGCGCGTTTTTACTGCCTTTAATAATGCGATAATGAAAGTCTAAATCGCCCGCTTCTTGATAGTACGACTCGCCCTCTTTAACGCGTTGAGTTTGCAAATGTTGATTAAGTAATTGCTTTAAACCTTTAACCTCATCGGGTTCCATATTGTCGGCAGCAAGCCTACATGCTAAACCTTCAAGAGAACTGCGTACTTGATAAACCTCAATTAAACGCTCTGCAGTGAGTGCCACTACACGGCAGCCCACGTTTGCTTTACGCTCTACTAAGTAACAGCTTTCTAAGCGATTAAGCGCTTCTCTAAGCGTGGCGCGGCTTACACCGTAACGCTTAGCAAGTTCTGGCTCTGAAATTTTGCTACCTTGCTCTATGCTGCCCTCTACTATTTCACGGCGCATATCTACAAACACTTGATCAGAAGCTGTAGTAATTGGTGTATCGATTAAAAAAGGTTGCGTCATGGCTTTATAAATAAATTGTCGACAATTAATGAGCTAACTATGTGCTTAATAAAAAAACATGTCAACCCCAAACAAGTTGAAAATGAGTAAAAAACACATCTATTGTCGACACAGTTAATCTAAAGTCGTATAAAACTGCTTTAAAATTAAACTAAAAACACAATATGTCGACATGCTAGCAAATTATAAAACCGCTATTTAGCGCTGAAAAAACACTTTAAAAGTGCTAATATCACGCTTTATTTTTTAATGTACGAGCCACTGCGTGAACGCCAACACTTATATTCCTGAGCACTTTATTGACGACGTAAAAACCTATTTACCTGCTCACCTCAATTTAGACGACTTTATAAACGCGTGTCGTCGCCCGCTCAGAAAGTCTATTCGTGTAAATACATTAAAAATTTCGATTGAAGAATTTTTAAAGCGCGCAGAACAAAAAAACTGGCAAGTTACCCCTATACCTTGGTGTAGCGAGGGTTTTTGGCTAGAGCGCCCAAGCGATGAAGAGCAAAATTTAGCACTGGGCAATACCGACCTACACCTAAGCGGTGCCATGTACGTGCAAGAGGCAAGCTCAATGCTACCGCCTATGGCACTTAAGAAAAGTATTGAAAACGCAGACGAAAATAATAACTATGTGCTAGATATGGCATCAGCCCCAGGCTCTAAAACCTCACAACTTGCCGCACTAATGAATAACCAAGGCGTACTGGTTGCCAACGAGCTTTCGTCGTCTCGCTTAAAAGTACTGAGCGCAACGCTTAAACGTATGGGTGTAGGTAACTGTGCGCTTTCGCATTTTGATGGTGTTATATTTGGTAACTACATGTTTGAATGCTTTGATAGCATTTTGCTCGACGCGCCTTGCTCAGGCGAAGGAACAGTACGAAAAGACGCCGACGCACTTAAAAATTGGTCAATAGAATCAAATATTGAGATTGCTCAAGTACAAAAAGACTTAATTAAAAGCGCCTTTTACGCATTAAAACCAGGCGGTACGCTGGTGTATTCAACCTGTACGCTCACCCCGCTCGAAAACCACCAAGTATGTGATTATTTACTCAGTGAATTTGGCGACTACATTGAGCCGCAGTCGCTTAATGATTTATTTGAAGGCGCAGAAAAAGCCACCACCGCCGAGGGCTACTTACATGTGTGGCCACAAACGTACGACAGTGAAGGCTTTTTTATTGCTAAATTTAAAAAACGAGCAAGCTGTAATAACCCAGCCCAAACAGTTAAAAAAGGTGCGTTTCCGTTTAACGAGTTTGATAAAAAGCAAACCACGTTATTTATGAGCCAGCTTAAAAAGCAGTTTGGTTTAAAAGCGCTGCCAGGTAAATTAATGCAACGCGATAAAGAGCTGTGGTTGTTTCCTGATGGGTTTGAAGCCGTGCAAAATAAAATTAAATACGCACGTTTAGGTATTCAGCTGGGGATTATTCATAAAAATGGTGTAAGGCTTACTCACGAATTTGCAACCGTGTTTGGTAATGAATGCAAAAGCAATACCTATGCTTTAACAAACGAGCAAGCAAACGACTACTTTAATGGTAAAGATGTGCGCCTAGAAGACGTTACAAAAGCCACCGGCGAAGTAATATTAACTTTGTGTGGCTGCCCTATTGGGCTGGGTAAATGGCAAAAAAATAAGATCAAAAACTCTTTGCCACGCGATCTTGTGCAAAATACGCAGTTAATAAGCTGGGTATAAAACAAGCAATACATTAGTTAACCTGTGCACAACTCCATTAAGCCTTTGTTATTATTTTAGGTTAATAAACAAACAAAATTTAGAGTTTTACGGGTTAGTTAACTACACTAGAAGGTACTTTCTTCTTCTCCCTAAGAATTTCGAAAGTGTATTTAGTTAGCGCAAGGCTCAACTAAGAGCCATTTATAGCCCAGAGCTATTTACAATGGCTCTGGGCGTTTTATTTATGCTCTAAATCAAACTCAGTTAAATGGCCGTCGCCGTGGATTAGTTGATAGCGGGCTAAGTCGCCCTGCTCTAATGTTATTAAACTAATGGCTGAGTCGCTTACTAAATACTTTTGGCCTTCGCCTACGGTTTGGTGTTTATCTACTTCCATGTGCCAGCGTTTGGTAAAAAAGTTAAGTGGGCTTTTGGGGCCGTATAATATTGAGTCGAGCTTATCGAGTACATTAATGAGCTTACGCGGAAATTCGTTTTTGATACCGCTGGCGGTGAGTTGCCATATTCTATTGGGGTGATCGCCAAAACGCTTTTGCACCGAAAAACAAAAAGAATAATGCACATCGCCCGATAAAATAAGCGTTTCGTTGGGTGTGTCTGTGCGTCTAAATGTATCAAGCAGTTTTTTGGCGGAGCCTTCGTGTGCCATCCAGTTTTCTACGTCTACCATAAGCGGCTGGCCGCACATATTAAATGCCGCTTGAATTGCCTCTATTGATTTAACACCAAATACCGGTGCTGGTGATACAATAATTACTTTGCTGTGGCTCAGTAGGCTTTCTTCAAGCTCTGTTAAGCGCTCCCAATCAAGTAATCCTGAGGGTTCGTTAAAGTTACTTTCGTTACGCCAGCGGTGTGTGCGGGTATCGAGCACAACCACTTTTGGTGTAGTGTTAAGCTCATAATGCCAATAATTAAACTCATTTAGCGGTTTATCAAAGGCTTTAAACTGCCAAATATTGTTGGCGCTACGACTTTGTTTAAAATCGTTTATTAATGCTCCGGTTTTATGTAGCGCGTCGTTACCGAGCCCTTGGAATAACCAATAACTTATCAGCCCGTTATTAATGATGCGTTTACTATTTGGGTTTTGATTTATTGCTTGCTCCCACCCTGCCGTTAGGTTCCAATCATCGGTTACATCGTGATCGTCAAACATCATTAAGGTAGATACATTAGCAAATAATCGCTCTACGCTATTTAAGCCTTTTGCGTAGTCTATTAAGGCCTTTTTTTCTGCGTTAAAAATGGCGGTGTTTTTTTCATTACCTTGCGTGTAATGCATATTATTAATATTAACGCATTGCCATGCAGCAGCGCTAAAGTTAAGCAAGTACAGCGCAACAAATTCTTCAAAGTGAATTAAGTGATTATGCGCTTTTACGCTAGAAAAATGAGGCTCGTCTTTTTTTAGCCAATACCCTACACCCAATTTTGAACGTTTTTGCCATGGCGTTTTGGGTAAGTAATGGTGTCGGTTAAAAAGCTGATCGTTTATATCTGCTGGTAAGTTAAGCGCAAGCGGCTGCTCTTTATAAAGTCCTAATACATCTATTAGCTGATGAATTGCCAATAGCATAGGGCCGGCTACATCATCGGCGTACACTTGATCGCCACTAAGTAATAAAAGCTGTGCGCCCTGCTGATTATTACTACGTTGTGTATTTTGCCACTCGCTTGCAGATACTAAACTGTCTTTTGCAGGATGATGCGCGTTACGGCACGAGCCATGTAAAATATGGGTTAGCTTATTAGCAATAACAAACGAAGGCGCTGCTTGCCCTTTAAAACACCACGGTGCTAAATCAATTTGCTGCTCGTTAATATGCAATGTATAGGCTAATAAAGTATCGAGCGGAAACGGGTTATCAACGGGTTTTATAATAATAAAATGCAGGTAAAGGTGTTTACCTAGTGCAATGCTTTGCTGCTCGCTGTAGCTTTGATGGTGTACGAGTGTAATTTGGCAATTGCCAGGGCGTGACGTCGCAAATTGAATACATATACTACGTTGCTCAGCTCGGCGCACCATGGGCCCCATTAATAAAAGCGGGAGTTGCGCCGATTGAGTAGTCATGTGTTAGCCTTTTGCTGCTAATTTAAAAAGTGAATAAAAGTTATCTGTGGTGGCTTTTGCAAGCTCGTTAAAGCTTATGCCTTTTAGCTCGCTAATGTAGTAGGCAACATCTTCTACATACGCTGGCTGGTTTGTTTTACCACGGTACGGTACAGGTGCTAAATACGGCGAATCAGTTTCAATAAGTAATCGATCGAGTGGGATTTGCTTTACTACTTCTTTAAGCTCTACGGCATTTTTAAAAGTAACTATGCCCGAAATAGAAATATAAAAGCCCATGTCGATGGCTTTTTTAGCCATATCCCAATCTTCGGTAAAACAATGCAGTACACCACCGCAATTTTCTGCTTTGTGCTCACGCATTAAGTTAATCGTATCGGCTCGGGCGTCGCGGGTATGAATAATAAGCGGCTTTTGTAACTCGTTTGCTACTTCAATATGGCCAACAAAGCTTGCCTGTTGCACTGCGTGCGTGTCTTTCGAATAATAGTAATCTAGGCCTGTTTCGCCTATTGCGACCACTTTTTCATGCGATGCTAAATCAATAAGCTGCTGTTTATTTAGGGCATCTTTTTGATCAAGCGGATGCACGCCACACGAGGCCGATACATCATCGTAGTGTTTAATTTTGTCGAGCATGCTTGGGAATTGATCAAGCGTTACACTTACACATAAAAAATGCTCTACTTGCTTTGCGCGGGCGTTGTCGAGTACTTGATCTAAGTTTAAATCTAGTTTGTCAAAATCAAGACGATCTAAATGGCAATGAGAATCTACAATCACTATACGGCCTGTATTGTTTTGAATGTTAAGTTTTACCAATCCACAATAAGAGTTAATCAATTTTAGAGGCTAAAACTGGCGCTAATAGATTAAAAATTTCTGATTTAGAACGACTAAATACCGAAATGTTTAGTTTGTTATTGCACCGATTTTATTACCAAAAAAAATTACTTAATTAAGCACATTGGTATTACGATTTAACGGGCAAAATAGCCCATTAAGCTACATGGTATATGTTGGGTTACCAGAGTTTAACATAGTGCCTAATAGCTTTTCGATTTTAGCGTTTAGATTTGTTTTGTCATCTAAAAAACTAATCCCTATACCAGGTGGGTTAGAGCTTTGTGCGCCTTGAGGCGTTACCCATGCAACTTTACCCGTTACAACGTCATCTTCTAGCGCATCTGGTAATGTCACTCTTAGTGCTAACGAGTAGCCAATTTCGTAGCGCATGTTGGTACGCACAAAAAGGCCCCCTTGTTTTAAATATGGCATGTAGCAGCGGTAAAGTTCGTCAAGGTTGTCTACATCAACTAAAAGCTCTTGCATAAGTATTCCTATTAAATGTGACGCAGGGCATGCGCTAAACGCGACACTGCTAGAGGTAAATTAAGCCCGAGTACCTCTGTGCTATTTTGTAAAAATTCATTCACCGCTTGCTGCGCGCTTTGGTACGCGTCAAAACTTAAACCTTTTATAAGCTGCTGTTTTAATTGCTCGCTTAAAAATAATGTAAAAATGCGTATTAGCTCAGGTTGTTTATTAATTATATTAACAAGCGGACTAAAATTATGGCTTTGTTTAAACTCAGTTGCAAATTTATATAAAGTATCAATGTGTTGCAGTTGTTCTTGCGCTTGCCACTGTTTAATTAATAGTGGTTGCGTATAAAATAAAGGTAACCACACATGATCATTTATATTTAAGTTGGCTAACCAGCTTTTAGCTTCATTGGGGTTAGTTACTTTAATGTCTGTTTTGGCACAGCGGCTTAAAATAGTGGCGGGTAACTGCGCGGTATTGCTTGTTGTTAAAATTAAAAAGCGACTATTGCTGGGCTCTTCTAGCGTTTTTAGTAATGCGTTTGCCGCAGCCGTGGTCATTTTTTCGCAGTTTTCTATAATGGCTACTTTATTGCCATTTTGTGCAGCAGAGTGGTTCATAAAATCGCTTATCGCGCGAATATCGTCTACACCAATGCTTTGCCCCTCAACTTGCGTTACACGTTTGTCGGGGTGGTTACCCGCATGCGTTAATGCGCAACTTTTACATTGGCCGCAAGGGCTAAGCGTGCTGTTTTCGCGCTGCATGTGGGTATTAATATTTTGGCATAATAAACTATTTGCTAATTGTTCGCTTAGCTCAAACTTTCCCACACCAATAGGCCCGCATAATAGCTGCGCATGGTGAAAACGCTGTGCTTTGTAACTTTGCGCGAGCTGTTGCTCTACGCTATTAAGCCACGGCAATGCCATTACTATTTTAACCCTTCAAAAAAGGTGCGTAGTACATTGGTTATATCGCGATGTACTTTATCAATACTTTGATTGGCATCAACCGTTTTTATTGAGCTATCGTCATTTGCCAGCTCAACATAACGCATACGGGTACGCTGAAAAAACTCTATGGCTTCTTGCTCTATCCTATCAAGCTCACCACGGCCTTTAGCACGCTCAAGACCGATTACTGGGTCTATATCTAGGTAAATGGTTAAATCAGGTTTTAATCCTTTTAACACCATAGACGACAAAGACGATAAGGTATTAGCACTAATGCCGCGCCCGCCTCCTTGGTAGGCCTGAGATGACAAATCGTGGCGATCGGCTAATACCCACTGCCCGTTATTAAGTGCTGGGTTAATTACATTATGCATAAGTTGCGAGCGCGCTGCGTACATAATAAGTAACTCGGTTTCAAAGGCTATGTCTTCTTTGTGCTCTGCTTTTACAAGCGTTCGTAAAGACTCCGCAAGCGGCGTGCCCCCAGGCTCGCGCACGTTAATAAAGTCTATTTGTTTTTTGTTTAAAAAGTCTTGGCATAACGAAATAGCCGTTGATTTGCCCGCACCTTCAAGGCCTTCAATAACAATAAATTTTGGTTTCATATAAGGTTTAATTCGTTTTATTTAATATATACGTTTTAACTGCCGCGTTGTGTTGCTTTAACGTGGTTGAAAATTGATGACTGCCATCGCCCTTAGCCACAAAGTAAACATACTCTGATTGCGGTGGGTTAAGCGCTGCTAAAATAGCGGCTTTTGAGGGCATGGCAATGGGTGTAGGCGGCAGCCCGTTAATGCGATATGTGTTATAGGGTGTGTAATCGCGTAAATCTTTTCGCTTAATGTCGCCGTCAAAATCCGCTCCTAGGCCGTATATTACGGTTGGGTCTGTTTGAAGGCGCATATTGGCGTTTAATCTATTTATAAATACAGCGGCTATTAGCGGGCGCTCACTGGCTAGGCCGGTTTCTTTTTCAATAATAGAGGCCATAATTAGCGCATCATATGCGTTTTTATAGGGTAGATTTTTGGCGCGCTTTGGCCATGCTTGCTCAAGTGTTTGCTGCATTTTAACGGCTGCGCGCTTTAGTAAACTACTGGCCGTATCACCGCTGTGGTAATGGTACGTATCTGGAAATAACCACCCTTCTAAATGGCCTTTTTCGCCTACTATTTGCTGCGAAAGTTGCTTTGTATTTAAGTTATTAGTTAAATGCGGCGCGCTATTAATGGCAGCTAATACTTCCCGTAAGTTTTGCCCTTCAATAATGGTAAAGCTAAAGCTAATTTGTTCACCGTTGTTTATTTTTTTTATGTTATTTATAACACTTGTATTGGTTAGTTGGTATAAACCCGCTTTTAAATCAGTTAGCGTTGGGTCAAGCTTTGCAATCACTTGGTAACGCCAGCAACTTTTTAACCAATTATTAGCCTCCCATTGCTTACAAAGTTGGTTAAAGCCCATACCTTTTTTTACTTCAAATTGCACAGGGGTAGCTATATTTAGCGGGCTTGTTATTGTTGCTTGTAATTGTTGATACCCTACTAGCGTTGTCACTAAAGCTAACAATAATACCGATAAAATAACTTTTAACACTTAGCCTCCTTGGCTAGTAATTCATTTAATAAACGCATGCTTTGCTCAACATTAAAGGGGTGTTGCTCAATACGGTTAACGGGCACTGCACCCATTAAACTATTACATATAAATACAGCGCGTGCTTGGGTTAGCTCATTTAGGCTAACGTGCTTAAATTCAACCGCTAATTTATCACATAACGATTGCAGATAAACCCCCTTTATACCGCATTGCTCAAGGCTAGGTGTGTAGAGTGTATTATTGCCAATTGCAAACACATTAGCGGCTGACGCTTCAATGACATTGTTTTGATGATCGAGCACTAAAACATCGTCGCACTGTTGAGATGCCATGGCATTTTTAATAAGCACTTGCTCTAAACGGTTAAGCGTTTTTAAGCCTGCAAGTAATGGCTGAGATGCTAATTTAATTGGGCTTAAAGCTAAATTTACCCCGCTTTTAACTAATGCTGAGTAGTTTTGTGGAAACGCTGATACTGTAATTAAAATGGTTAAATGGGTGTGTTGTGGTAATCCATAACCTCGCCCACCTTCTCCGCGGGTAACAACTACTTTAAGGACATTTAATTTGCAGCCAGTAATGGCTGTTTTAATATGCTGCTCAAGCTCAATAAAATTAATGGCAGGAAACGCTAAACGCTCGGCGCATTCTATCAAACGTGCTTTATGGTATTGCCAATGCTCTACTTGCCCTGCACTTACTTTGGCAGTGGTAAAAAAGCCATCCCCGTAGTTAAGGCCTCTATCGCGCGTATTTATCGCACTTGTATCATCGGTTGTTATTATTGTTTGCATATTAAATGGCTTGCATAAAAAAAGCCCAGTTAAACAACTGAGCTCTTATAATGTGGTTCGTTGTTAAAAAAGATTATACCTTTTTAAATAGCAACGAGCCATTAGTCCCACCAAAACCAAATGAGTTACACAATGCAAAGTCGAGTTTTGCATCACGTGCAGTGTGGGCTATGTAATCTAGGTCACAGCCTTCATCTGGGTTATCAAGGTTAATGGTTGGCGATACTTTTTGATCGGCCAGCGATAAAATAGAAATAATAGACTCTACTGAACCCGCTGCACCTAATAGGTGACCCATCATCGACTTAGACGAGCCAACCATTACATCTTTAGCTGCACTGCCAAAAATAGTTTTAACAGCTTGCGTTTCGGCTTTGTCGCCTGCGTTAGTCGATGTACCGTGTGCGTTAATGTAGCCTACTTGCTCTGCATTTACTTGTGCATCGTTTAGTGCATTTTGCATTGCAAGTGCAGCGCCTGCACCGTCTTCCGGTGGCGAGGTCATGTGGTATGCATCACCACTCATACCAAAACCAACAAGTTCAGCGTATATTTTAGCGCCACGGGCTTTAGCGTGTTCGTATTCTTCAACTACTACCACGCCTGCACCATCAGATAATACAAAACCATCGCGGTCTTTATCCCACGGGCGAGATGCCGCTTGTGGGTCATCATTGCGTGTAGAAAGCGCGCGTGCAGCATTAAAGCCACCCATACCAATTGGCGTACAGGCTTTTTCTGCACCGCCGGCAACCATGGCATCTGCATCGCCGTAGGCAATCATACGCGCTGCATGGCCAATATTATGCAAGCCTGTAGTACATGCCGTTACAATAGAAATATTAGGACCGCGTAAACCATGCATCATTGATAAATGGCCTGAGATCATATTAATAATGGTTGATGGCACATAAAATGGCGAAAGCTTACGTGGGCCACTGTTAAGCAGTTTTATGTGGTTTTCTTCAATGAGGGTGAGTCCACCAATACCCGAACCTACTGCTACACCAATACGTGTTGCGTTTTGCTCAGTTACTTCAAGACCTGAATCTTGTAAGGCTTGAACACCCGCTGCAATGCCATACTGAATAAATAAGTCCATTTTTTTAGTATCTTTCGCCGACATGTATGCAGTTGCATCAAAGTCATTGATGAGTCCAGCGAATTTAGTACCAAATTTTGATGTGTCAAAGTGGGTTATGTTTTGTATACCACTTTTACCATCTAATAAGCCTTGCCAGGTTGATTGCACATCATTACCTAGCGGCGTCAACATTCCTAAGCCAGTTACGACGACTCGACGTTTAGCCACGGTTTGCCTCCAATAAGGGATATTTAAACCAATCGATTAATGTATTGTTATTTAGTAAGCAGTTTGTCTTACTAAGTTTAAATCTATTGGCATTACAAAGGGAATTCATACCCAAGCGACCTCAAAGTGCGAGTCTCAAATTCAAGTAAGGATATGCTATTACACATAAATGTAGTAGAGAGTAAAAGCGGGTGAATTTGAATCATGAACTTTGAGGTGGTTTGGATATATAGATTAAAGGCAGCGAATGCTGCCTTTAATATGCGATTAATTACTCAGCGTGAGCTGATACGTAATCGATTGCAGATTGTACTGTAGTGATCTTTTCAGCTTCTTCATCTGGGATCTCAGTATCAAACTCTTCTTCTAGAGCCATAACTAGTTCAACAGTATCAAGAGAATCTGCACCTAGGTCATCTACGAAAGAAGCTTCGTTTTTAACTTCTTCTTCTTTAACACCTAGTTGTTCAATGATAATTTTTTTTACGCGTTCTTGGATATCGCTCATTCTTCTTTCCTTTATTAAAAACGCCAATGCGTTATTTTCAGATTGCGGCGTAGTTTACGCCGCATAATTCTCTGATTCAATGATTTGACCATAAATAATTGTCTGGTCAAACCTCTGAGTGTTTGTTAGGTCTTTTATCGCTTATTTTCACAGCGATTTCAAGTATGTTTAAAGCAAGATCACAAAAAATTCAATGTTTTTGAGGCCACTTACTTAAGTTATTTTGCTTTCAAAGTACAGGCAATGGTTTTTAAACCATGTACATCGCACCATTTACATGCAAAGTTTCGCCCGATACATACGCAGCCGCGTCAGATGCTAAATAACACACTGCCGCTGCTATTTCATCAGGCTGGCCTAATCGACCTGCTGGTACATTTGCAAGGGTGGCCGCTTTTTGATCTTCTGTTAGCTCATCGGTCATATCGGTTTGAATAAAACCAGGGGCTACTACATTTACAGTAATACCGCGTGATGCAACTTCACGAGCAAGCGATTTAGAAAAACCAATCACACCTGCTTTTGCCGCCGCATAGTTAGCTTGACCTGCATTACCCATAGTGCCCACAACTGAGCCAATATTAATAATACGACCGTTCTTTTTCTTCATCATTGGGCGTAATACCGCTTTAGATAAACGGAAAATAGAGCTTAGGTTAGTGTCGATAATATCGTCCCACTCGCCGTCTTTCATACGCATTAATAAATTATCACGGGTGATACCCGCGTTATTTACAAGCACATCAACATCACCCAAATCCGCTTTTATTGCAGCCAAAGTTGCCTCAATCGATGCAGGATCGGTTACGTTTAAAGCATAACCCTTACCATTATCACCTAAATATTCGCTAATTTTAGCTGCGCCTGAGTCACTTGTTGCAGTACCTGCTACTTTTGCGCCTTGTGCTACTAAGGTGTTTGCAATTGCTTTACCAATGCCACGGCTTGCGCCAGTAATTAGGACAACTTTGCCCTCTAATGAAAATAAATTAGTCATTTTATATACTCTTATTTTGCAGCGTCGATAGAGGCAGCATCGTTTACTGCACCACATACCATTGCTTTATCAATTCGTTTTGCAAGGCCAGTTAAAACTTTACCTGGGCCAAATTCGTAGCTTTGTGTTATGCCTTGGGCAACTAAAGCTTGCACTGTTTCTGTCCAACGTACTGGGCTGTATAGTTGGCGCACCAATGCATCTTTAATGGCATCGGCTGAATTTTCAGCTTTTACATCAACATTATTAATTACATCACACTTAGGTGTATTAAATGTTAAAGCCGCTAAATCGTTAGCTAGTTTTTCAGCCGCTGGCTTCATTAATTCACAATGTGAAGGCACGCTTACACTCAGTGGTAAGGCACGTTTTGCGCCTGCGTCTTTACACGCTTGCGAAGCTCTATCTACCGCAGCTTTGTGCCCTGCAATAACCACTTGGCCTGGTGAGTTATAGTTTACAGGTGAAACGACCTCACCTTGTGCAGACTCTTCACACGCAGCTTTTATTTCGTCATCACCTAAACCAATAATAGCGGCCATAGACCCTACGCCTGCTGGCACAGCTTCTTGCATGTATAAGCCACGGTTTTCAACCAGTTTTACCGCTTCACTTAAGCTAATAACATCACTACACACAAGTGCAGAGTATTCACCTAAACTGTGACCAGCCATAACAACTTCGGCATCAGGGTTTTGAGCTAACCAATGGCGGTAAATTGCCACACTGGCTGTTAATAATGCAGGTTGAGTGCGATGAGTTTGATTGAGTTCTTCTTCTGGGCCATTTAGTACCAGCGCTGCTAAATCGTAGCCAAGTGCGCTTGACGCTTCACTAAAGGTTGATTTTACAATGTCAGAGCTCTCTAGTAGCTCGCTTAACATGCCAACGCTTTGTGAGCCCTGACCTGGAAATAGAAGTGCAATTTTTTGTGCCATACTTTGCTCTTTTTAATTAAACAAAAATTTAATGTAACTACGGCACCTAACGTTTATTCGGCCGCCGAGTTTTTAGAATGTGTTTTTTCGAAAATAGCGGCTATTTTATCTGGAAGTTGGCGTTCAACTTCTTTTACCGCTTCATCGATTGCTGCTTGAAATGCTTTTGCTGATGCATTTCCATGGCTTTTAACGACAATACCGCGCAATCCTACCAGAGAAGCACCGTTATACTGGTCGGGGTTCACCCGATTATAGAGTTTTTTTATGATAGGACTTAAAATAAACGCCATGCATTTGTAAATTAAGTGCTTTTCGAGGGCGCTTGTAAACTTTTTCATAATTAGCTTAGCAATGCCTTCGCAGGTTTTTAACGCAACGTTACCTACAAACCCCTCACACACAATAACATCGGCCTTCCCCGAAAATATATCACTGCCCTCGCTGTAACCGGTGTAATTAATATAAGGGCTTTGTTGCATAAGCTGTGCGGCTTGTTTTATGTCTTCGTGGCCTTTTATGTCTTCTGAGCCAATATTAAGCAAACTCACTTTTGGGCTATCACAGCCAAGTGCTTGACCAGCGACCACCGACCCCATAATGCCAAATTGATAAAGTATTTCTGCATCACAATGCACATTTGCGCCTAAATCGAGCAAATACACTGGGGTTTTTCGCTCTGTAGGCACAGCAGATATTAATGCGGGGCGTTTAACGCCTGGTAACATTTTTAATACATAGTGAGCCATAAAAAATAAAGCACCTGTGTTACCTGAGCTTACACAAGCTTGCGCCTCACCCGATTTAACTAAATCAAGGGCAACACGCATTGAAGAATCTTTTTTAGAACGTACAGCTAAAGCGGGTTCGCAAGCATTAGTAACAACTTCACTGCAATGGCGAATAATTAAACGTGGGTGTGAAAGCGAATCGAGGGATTCTAATTGATTTGTAATAACTTGCTCGTTGCCGCACAAAATAAGCGTTAAATTGGCATGAGCATTTACTGCGCAAACGGCAGCGGGGATAGATGAACGGGGGCCATAATCGCCCCCCATCATATCTAACGCTATGGTTAGATTAGTCAGCATAAAGCAATCTCTTAGTTAGAAATTACTTGAACGCCTTTGTAGTAACCGTCAGCAGTTACGTGGTGACGACGATGAGTCTCACCTGAAGTTTGGTCAACTGTTAAAGTTGGACCGTTGATCGCATCGTGTGAACGGCGCATGCCGCGTCTTGCACGAGACTTTTTGCTTTTTTGTACAGCCATTAGTCTTCTCCTAAGAATCTTTCTTAAGTTGTTTCAAAATATCAAATGGATTTGGTTTATCATCTTCCGCTTTTAACACACCAAAGCTAGCAGGCTTTGACGAGTAATTGCACGAAGCTTCGTTGTGTGTAGGCACTAATGGCACTGCTAAAATTAGTTCGTCTTCGATTAACTCAAATACGTTAATTTCGCCGTTTTCATCAAGCTCTACTTCATCGTAGACTTCAGGAAGATCATCTGACTCAGCATCCAAACCAACTGGCGAATACATAAAGTCTTGATCCAAATCCAACCCTAAATCATCATTACAACGTTGACAAGTTACAGTTACGTGCGTGGACAAATTGCCGCTAATCACAACTAAACCTTGCTCATCAGTTTTGCACTGAATTTTTACCGCTATTTCACCTACTTCTTCCTGTACAACACCTCGTAAACGAGCAAGTTTTTCAAGCGGTACAATACCATCGTAAGATAAACGGTGTTGCGCTGCTTTCCCAGGATGAAGAGTGATGGGAATTTTTACCTTTTGCATAGGGGCTGCATCATATAGATAGTTAATAGGTTAGTCAAAGCAAAAAAGCATTTTTACATGGTTTTTCACGTGTTTTCATTACGGATCTGATTTATCCTAACTCAAACTAATTTTAATTAGGATAATAATTTATGAAGCACCCGCTTATATTAGCCTCAAGCTCGCCATTTAGGCAGTCTTTATTGCAAAAATTTAATCTGCCCTTT
The DNA here is from genome assembly GCF_001401875.1 of Pseudoalteromonas sp. P1-13-1a. Lineage (NCBI taxonomy): Bacteria > Pseudomonadati > Pseudomonadota > Gammaproteobacteria > Alteromonadales > Pseudoalteromonadaceae > Pseudoalteromonas > Pseudoalteromonas sp. P1-13-1a. The sequence continues at coordinate 110,337 of NZ_LKDV01000010.1, forward strand.
AGTACTTTTTCGCCAAATATTGACGAAACCGCCTTACCAAACGAAACCCCTGAGCAACTCGTAATGCGCTTAAGCGAAGGCAAAGCACGAGCAGCCTGCAATCACTTTGACCAAGGTTTAGCTATCGGCTCTGACCAAGTAGCTGTGTTTAACGGGCAAATTCTTGGTAAACCTCATAATAAAGAAAACGCCTTAAAACAGCTTGAGCTATTTAGCGGTCAAACCGTTACGTTTTTAACCGGCCTGTGTGTTTACGATATTGCGAGCGATAAAGCAAAAACGTTAATAGAGCCTTTTGAAGTGGTATTTAGAACACTCACCAAAGCGCAAATAGACGCCTACTGCGATGCAGAGCAACCTTATAACTGCGCTGGGAGCTTTAAAAGTGAAGGATTAGGCATTTGTTTATTTGAAAAGTTAAACGGGGACGATCCAAATAGTTTAATAGGCTTGCCACTAATTAAACTCAGCCAGCTATTAGCTGAGTTTAATCTTGATATACTTGCCGAGCAGACAAAAAATTAACCAACTAAAATACGTTGCAACTGTTGGTAACTATCAACGGTTGCAACAGGGGTAAATTCGTTTAATTGCTCTGCGTTATGGACCCCCATGGTCACACCTATCCTATCCATGCCCGCTGCTTTTGCCATTGCCATGTCTATTTTTGTATCGCCAATCATAAGGGCATCATCTACATTAACCTCCAACTCATCTAAAAGTTGGTAAAGCATGTCGGGAGATGGCTTAGACTGCGCTTCGCAGCTGGTACGGCTTGCACTAAAAAATACGCGCAGCTGGCTTTCATCAAGCAAGCGCTCAAGCCCCGCGCGCCCTTTACCGGTGGCAATCGCTAAAATAACACCTTGCGCTTTTAATGTACTTAGTACATTTTCCACATTATCAAATACAGGTGTTGGGGTAGTATCAACACGGTATTGTTGTTTATAGCCGTTAATTAATGCAGGATGCTGCGCTACGTCATCAGGAAAAAGTACCTCAATGGCAAGTTCAAGCGACATACCAATTATATTTTTAATTGCAGTGTCGCTTGGCGGTTCAATATTAAGCGCAAGTGCACTGTGACGAATACAATTAACAATTTTGCTAATTGAGTCCATGACAGTGCCATCCCAATCAAAAATAACCAGTTTATACTTTTTAAAAACAGCGGCAGTCATTACGCTTTAGCATCTCTTAATTTTAAAATACAATTTTTAAGTGCGTTATCAAGCGGTGCTTCTACACGCAGAGTGGTTTCGTTTTTAGGGTGATAAAAGCTTAAATCGTGAGCGTGTAAAAATAAGCGGTTTAAACCAATTTTACGCATTGATTCATCAAAACCTTGGTCGCCGTATTTATCATCGCACGCAATAGGATGGCCTTTACACTGGGTATGAACACGTATTTGGTGAGTACGCCCTGTTACAGGAGAAGCTTGTACTAGTGAGCACTCGTTAAAACGCTCAATTACTCTAAAGCGAGTATGTGAAGGTTTCCCCTCAACATTATCTACGCGCACCACGCGCTCGCCCGACTTGAGCGTGTTTTTACGCAGGCCTTCGGTCACATTTTTAACCGATGAGTCCCACTGCCCTGTTACCAATGCCCAGTAGTTTTTTTCCATGGTTTTTTCACGCAGCTGCTCATGCAGCGCAGTGAGCACTGAGCGACGCTTCGAAATTAATAAACAGCCCGATGTGTCTCTATCAAGTCTGTGCACGAGCTCTAAATTACGCTCATCTGGGCGTAATACGCGCAGCGCTTCTATTAAACCGTAGCTTAAGCCACTACCACCATGTACAGCCATGCCAGAAGGTTTATTAATAACAATAAGGTACTTGTCTTCAAATAAAATGGCGCTTTCTAATTGTTTTACTTTATCTAGCTTTTTAGGCACAAACTCTTCGCGTTCTGCTACTTTAATTGGCGGAATACGCACGACATCATTAAGTTGTAATTTATAAACAGGCTTAATGCGTTTTTTATTAACGCGTACCTCGCCTTTGCGTAAAATTTTATAAACAGCGCTTTTAGGCACCCCTTTTAAATGGGTAATAAGAAAGTTATCAATACGCTGACCTAAATGGTCTTCGTTGATTGTGACAAAAGTTACTTGTAAGCCGGTTTTTTCTGACATTGCCTAATCACTGATTTAAGTAAAATAATTTAGTTGCTAACACGGTTATAATAGTGGGATAATCAGCAGCGCAAATATTTAGTATTTGCAAAATAACAACGGTGCTTTTTAACACATTAAAACTTTCGTGATGCACATTCTGGGTAGCCGATCATACAGATCCGAGTTAAGTTTTCCAAAGCTTTTATGCCTACTCAGTTAACACGTGCGCTCAACTAACAGTAATGCGCGTAATATATTACTGATTAAGTTTGAACATGAATTGACATTTAATGTAAAAATAAAAGCAATGAACAAATAATTTGTTTGATAGTGACGACGTAAATACGTTGTTCAGCATTTGCTCACATGTAGTACCGTATAGCAGCTTATTTAGAACTAAAAATCTAGCAAATAAGCGTTTATTAACATTCGGCAGCGAACTTTGCTCGTAAGTACTTAGAAAATACTCATCGTATTTACGCAACTTAACGAGCCCTACGCGCCTAACATAAACGTACTAAAAAGATTGATATGACAGGCCAACTTCTGGGTAAAACTTGTAAAGAGCGTAAGAGCCAACAGTTTTAGCACCATAAAGAATTTAATAACGTAAGCGTACGTTATTGTTAGCCAGCATTTAAAAAATACTGCATACACATTACAGAGCGTTCCGTAACAGACCCAGTCGTGAGGCTGCACATTCTAAAAAAGGGAACAACTGAACAGGCGAACACGTTTCGTCATGTCAGCGACACAAAATAAGTAGAGTAACAATATGAAACGTATGCTAATCAATGCAACGCAGCAAGAAGAAATGCGCGTAGCACTGGTTGATGGCCAGCGCCTATATGATTTAGATATAGAAAGCCCAGGTCACGAACAGAAAAAAGCCAATATTTATAAAGGCAAAATTACACGCATTGAACCTTCTTTAGAAGCGGCTTTTGTAGATTACGGCGCCGATCGTCATGGTTTCCTTCCTTTAAAAGAAATTGCCCGCACATACTTCCCGCAAGGTTACACTTTTCATGGTCGTCCTAATATTCGCGACGTGATTAAAGAAGGCCAAGAGGTAATAGTACAAGTAGATAAAGAAGAGCGCGGCCAAAAAGGCGCAGCCCTTACTACTTTTATCAGCGTAGCGGGTAGTTACTTAGTGCTTATGCCTAATAATCCTCGTGCAGGCGGTATTTCTCGTCGTATCGAAGGTGATGAGCGTACAGACCTTAAAGAAGCACTTAGCCGTTTAGAACTACCAAAAGGCATGGGCTTAATTGTACGTACCGCAGGTGTTGGCAAATCGTTTGAAGAATTAAACTATGATTTAAAAGCGCTTTTAGTCCATTGGGATGCTATTCAACAAGCAGCCGATAGTGCTAAAGCTCCGTTTTTGATACACCAAGAAAGCAATGTAATTTTTCGCGCTATTCGCGATTATTTACGCCGCGATATTGGCGAAATCTTAATTGATAAACCACGTGTATTTGAAGAAGCTAAAGCGCACATTGAGCGTTTTCGCCCTGATTTTATGAGCCGTGTAAAGCTATATCAAGGCGACACGCCATTATTCACACATTACCAAATTGAAAGCCAAATCGAATCTGCGTTCCAACGTGAAGTACGTTTGCCTTCAGGTGGTTCTATAGTAATTGACCCAACAGAAGCGCTTACCTCTATTGATATTAACTCGTCTAAGGCAACTAAAGGCGGTGATATTGAAGAAACAGCACTCAATACTAATTTAGAAGCGGCTGATGAAATTGCCCGCCAATTACGTCTTCGCGACTTAGGTGGTTTAATTGTTATCGACTTTATCGATATGACACCGCCACGCCATCAACGCGAAGTAGAAAACCGTTTAAAAGACGCGGCTCGCCCGGATCGTGCGCGTGTACAAATTGGCAAAATCTCGCGCTTTGGTCTACTAGAAATGTCGCGCCAGCGTTTACGCCCTTCGCTTGGTGAAGCAAGCCAAGGCCCGTGCCCGCGTTGTAGCGGACAAGGCACGATTCGCTCTAATGAGTCAATCGCCCTTTCTATTTTGCGTTTAATTGAAGAAGAAGCAATTAAAGACAACACTGCACAAGTAAACGCCCAAGTGCCTGTAGCTGTTGCCGCTTATTTATTAAACGAGCAGCGCAGAAGCGTTCACCGTATTGAAAAACATCACAAATGTGATGTGGTGATTATTCCTAATCAACACATGGAAACACCACACTACGAAGTAATGCGTTTACGTAAAGACGAAACACTGGAAACAGTAAGTTACGACCAAGTTGTTGCCCCAGAGCCTGAATCGTTCGAAATGGCTAAACCAGCAGCTGCGCCGGTACGTGAAGAACCTATGCTTAAAGGTGTTGTTATGCCTTCAACACCTGCACCACAAGCTAAAGTAGATAAGCCAGCAGCCCCTGTTGCAGTACCTAAAGTTGAAGGTGGTTTACTCGCGGCTATTGGTAATTGGTTCAAGTCGTTATTCTCTAGTGAAAGCGAAGAAGAAAAACAAGCAAAAGAAAAAGCTGAGCAAGAAAAGCAACAGCAAACGCGTAATAACAATCGCCGTGGTAACAGTGACAATCGTCGTCGTAATAACAACCAGCGTCGTCGTAACAACTCACGCTCTAAACCTCGTGGTGAACGCCCTAGTGAAGAAGAAGTGAAAACTGATTCTACAGCGAACGAAAGCCAAGAGAAAAACGAGAACCGTAACAAGCGTCGTCGTAACGCTAACTCGCGTAAGCGTAACGATAACCGTAATAACGACAATCGTAATGCAGATAAAGAGCAAGTTAAAACAGACGCTAAAGCGAATGAAGCTGAGACTAAACAAAACGCTGAGCCTAAAGAGCAAAAGCCAAAAGTTCGTCGTCAACGTCGTAATGTGCGTAAAAAAGTACGTATCCAAGATGAAAATACTGAGCAAGTAAACGCATCTGATACGCCTGAGCAAGCGCAGCAAAGCACTGAAACGCCAAAAGTAGAGCAACCTAAAGCGCAAGAGAAAGCACCAGCAGAAAAGCAAGCTACTAATGAGCAAAAATCAGAGCAAACAAAGCCTGCACCTGTAAAAGAGCAAACGGCTAAAACACAACCTGAGCAAGAAGCAAAGCCAGTAGCTGCAGTGCCATCTGAGGAAGCACACTCTGAAGATGAGCAAGGGCAAACACGTACGCGCTCACGCCGTTCTCCTCGTCACCTTCGTGCTTCGGGTCAGCGTCGCCGCCGCCCTGAGCAAAATGAAGCAAATGAAGAAAGAACCACTGAAGCGCCTGCATTTGTTCCTGTCGCTGATCAAGCAGCAGCAGAGTACGAGGCAGAGCTTAAAGCAAAAGCTGAACAGCCAAGCTCAAACGATGCGTCAGAAAATGTTGAGCAAGCGATAGCTGTAGAAGACCTAGCTAAAGTTGAGGCTGCCCCTAAAGCAGAGCAACCAACAGCCAATGACGATGCAGTGAAAACGGTTGACCCTGAAACAGCTGAAGAGCCCATTGTTGTTACTGAGCAACCTATTTCAGCACCTGAACCTGTGAAATCAGAGCCTGAAGTAGCTGAGCAACCAGCAACCCCAGAGCCTGTTAAAGCAGAGCCTGAAGTAGCTGAACAACCAGCAACACCAGAGCCTGTTAAAGCAGAGCCAGTAGCAGCTGAGCAACCAGAAACGCCAGAGCCTGTTAAAGCAGAGCCTGTAGCAGCTGAGCAACCAGAAACGCCAGAGCCTGTTAAAGC
>NZ_LKDV01000011.1:0-116154 GCF_001401875.1 Pseudoalteromonas sp. P1-13-1a
CTAGGGGCTATTTAATCGCGGCGCGAGGTTTGTAACCTAGTGGGCTCGATAACTGCTCCTGCGTTATTCTAATGACTTACATCCATGTAGGAATAAGTAAAAGCCGAGCAAAGCTTCCGCGTCCTGCTCACGCCCTTTACCTACATCCATGTAGGCAACAAAGAGTAAATAGCCCCTAGGAAGAACCCTTTGGGCAGCGCCTGTTTGGCATTAATGCTACGTTATCGCCTATTTGTGGGGAACAACCACACTATATAGGCTCTGCCTTGCCTAAATACCAAACAGACAGCTGCAAATTTAACCTTAAAAGATCAACAGACCCTAGTATTAAGTAAGAAAGTACAAGTAAGGAATAAATTTCAGTAAAAGCCACTTTATATAAATATAAAATGGCTTTGTTAGGTTGGATTTAACGCAGGGTGAGCTGCTGGTTTATTTCTTCAAAAATGCCGGCATCGTCTATGGTTGAAGGAATTTGTAGTTCGTCGCCATCGACCAGTTGACGTAAATTTTTGCGTAGTATTTTACCTGAACGAGTTTTTGGTAATCGCTCTACGCTTACTATCGTTTTAAGGCACGCTATAGCGCCTATTTGGTTGCGTACTGTTTGCACAAGCGCTTGCTCTACATCGGTAGGGGAGCCGGTAAAGTCGTTTTTAAGTACGATCATGGCCATCGGTAATTGGCCTTTTAGTGTATCGGTAACCCCAAACACCGCGCACTCTGCAACGGCAGGGTGGGATGCGACTATTTCTTCCATTTCGCCAGTTGAAAGCCTATGGCCTGCTACGTTTATAACATCGTCTGTGCGGCCCATTATAAATAGGTAACCATCATCATCTATGTAACCACCATCGCCGGAAAGATAATACCCCGGGTACTGAGTCAAATAACCGGTTTTAAAGCGCGCTGTGTTTTGCCAAATGGTGGGTAAGCAACCTGGCGGCAGCGGCAATTTTATAGCCACCACGCCTTGCTCGTTTGGTGCGCATTGCTTGCCTTGCATATTCAATATTTGCACATCAAATCCTGGGGTTGGCACGGTTGAGCTACCTGGTTTTGTTACTAATTCTTCTATGCCTACGGGGTTACATGCTATAGCCCAGCCAGTTTCTGTTTGCCACCAATGATCGAGTATGGGCAGCTTTGTTTTTTCTTTAAGCCAGCTATACGTTGGCGGGTCGAGCCGCTCGCCTGCTAAAAATATGCGCTTTAAACTACGGGTGTTGTATTGTTTAAAGCCCTCTGCATTTGGGTCTTCTTTTTTAATGGCTCTAAAGGCGGTGGGCGCTGTAAATAATGCATTTACTTGGTACTGCTCTACTACACGCCAAAATGCACTGGCATCAGGTGTGCGAACTGGTTTGCCTTCGTATAATATTGTTGTACAGCGATAAATTAGCGGGGCATACACTATGTATGAATGCCCAACTACCCAGCCTATGTCTGAGGCAGCCCAAAACACGTCGCCGGGCTGCATACCGTAAACGGTTTCCATGCTGTAGTGCATAGCAACGCCATGGCCGCCGTTTTCGCGTACTACGCCTTTGGGCGTACCTGTGGTGCCTGATGTATATAAAATATAAAGTGGATCACTGCCACTTACAGGCACTGGCTCCACTGCAGTGGCTGTTTGCATTGCTTCATCCCAGTTAATATCCCTTAAGGGAATAAGCGTGGCAGCTACTTGTTCGCGTTGGTAAATAACGCAGTGATCTATTTTATGATTGGCAAGAGCTATGGCGTGATCAATCAGCGGTTTATATTCTATTACGCTATCTATCTCTACACCGCACGAAGCGCTTAGTATGAGTTTAGGCTTTGCATCGTCAATGCGTATGGCAAGTTCATGTGCTGCAAAGCCGCCAAATACCACAGAATGTATAGCACCTAATCGGGCGCAGGCCAGCATGCCAATTACAGCTTGGGGGATCATGGGCATATAAATAACAACACGGTCGCCTTTACTAACGCCTAACGATTGCATTACACCGGCAAATTTAGCTACCTCTTGCTGTAGCTGGTAGTAGCTATACTTTTGCTGCGTGTTGGTAACGGGGGAGTCGTAAATAAGCGCGGTTTGCTCGCCAAAGCCGGCAATAACGTGTTGGTCGAGCGCTAAAAAACAGGTGTTTAGTTGGCCATCATCAAACCAATGGTAAAGGCCGTCAGTGTCTTGTGTGTAGGCGTGTTCAGGCTTTTTATACCAAGGTAGGCGCTTTGCTTGTTCAAGCCAAAATTGTGCTGGGTTTTGTTTAAAGCTTTCGTATTGTTGTTTATATGGGCCTAACATCATGGGCTCCTAATACTAAATGTGTGTGAGAGACCTTACAAAATGTAGGCTTTTTTTTAACCGATAGGTATTCGACTATGGTCGGCTAAAAGTTAATCAACAATTTGGGGTTAAAAATACAAAATTGACAATACAAAGCGTGTAGCTCAGCATGGCGAGCAATTAAAATAAGTGAAAATAATTTATGAGTAACACAGTACGAGTAGGCGTGGCGGTTATTATTATGCGCCAAAACACTATTTTATTAGGTGAGCGAATAGGTGCACATGGTGCAAATACATGGGCAACGCCTGGCGGGCATTTAGAGTTTGGCGAAAGTGTTGAGCAATGCGCAATACGCGAGGTATTTGAAGAAACAGGGCTAAATGTGAGTAAAATTACTAAGCTTGATTTTACTAACGATATTTTTAGTGCTGACAATAAACACTACATTACTTTATACGTAAAAGCCGATTACGAAGGCGGCGAACCTGTGCTAAACGAGCCAAATAAATGTATGCAGTGGCGTTGGTGCGATATTAATAATTTACCATCGCCACTGTTTACATCACTTAAAAACTACTTAACGACAACAACCCTTACGGCTTAGTTGACGGGCTTAATACTAATTTTTTAAAGCTCACTTGGGCATAATCACCATTTTGTTTGTCGGTGGCCCAATCGCCAGTGCCTAAACAACCTGGGTACCAAATACCTTTAGCACTTTTGGTGCTACATTGGTTATAAGCACCCGCTTTAAAGTAATGCCAATCGGCAGCATAGCCATTGGGGTGATCTTTTTCATCTACTTTGCCATAGGCATCTATGTTATTGCCCAAGTTAATTGCGTAGTTAACGTCTTTTTTGCCTTGTGCGCTAAAGGTTAAGTACATCACGTTTTTATGTACGTTTACTGTGTAGCTAAAGTCTTCGCCAAGCGCGATGCCCGCCACACCGGGATCGTTTGGGTTTTCCCACGTGTTACCCCAAACAGGGTATGTAATGTCGGTACGGTTAGGATCTTTTTTTGGTAAGTTACGTTCGTAGTTCCAAAAAACAGATCCGGTTTTATGGCCAGGCCATTTTTTATAATAAATTTTAAGCGGTTCGTTACCCCAGCCAAAACCCAGTTTTGTATCTATTAGGGCTTGATCCTTACCTGCGTGAATTTGCCCTACTACCACAGAATAAGCGGCTTTTTTATTAGGATCGTTAGCGCGAAGTGCAACATGATCAACCTTTAGGGTGGCTTCCATTTTCCCGCCTACCGAGCCAAAACGCTCCGATAGCGGGTGTACAGCTAAGGCAAAGTTATTTTTTGAATTTTTAGTTTTTATTTTGGTATTTGTGCCGCGGATCATTTGTCTTAACTCACTGCGGGTATTGGTTGAGTTGGCGCTAGTAAGCGCTTTATTTGGCGAGGTAAATACCATATAGCCTTGATCATCAAGGTAGAAAAAATCAGGGTGTGCGTAGGTTTGAATCTCTTCAACATCGATTGTATCTATTTTTCCATCGTTATTAAGATCGACAGGAACGTTAATTTTCCATTGTGATAAATCAAATTTTGACGCAGGTACTGCGACATTACTATCAACAGGTGTAGTAGTACTGGCACAGCCCATAAATAACAAAGGGGTAACAGCAGCCAGTGCTGTGAGTTTAAAAGTAGATGTTAGATTTTTCATTGTTGTCTCTGTGTGATGATTTTAAAATGAACGATATTAACGTCGCTTAACTTTAATCTAACATACCAATTTAAAATATCAACATTACCAATTTTGTATTTGTGTAATTTTTATGGTGCTATTTTGGTTATACCAATGTGGTTTTTTGTTGATTTTGTTTTTTACGTTTTTTATTTAGGTGTTTGCGCTGCGCTTTTTTTACATGTTTAACTATGCACTTTGTCATAAGGGGCATAAGTTCTGGCGCAAAGTTATGACCCATCCCCGGAACTACTCTTAACTTGGCTTTTTTTATAAGGCTTGCCGTTTTTTTGCCTGCACTTACGGGTATTACCACATCGTCGCTGCCATGAATTACTAAAGTGGGCGTTTTAATTTTACGAATTAAATGTTGTCTATCTTTACTCGCGGCCATAGCAATCAGTTGGCGTTTGTAGCCATTTGGATTATGCGCGCGTTCTACAATTTGCGTTGCATGATGGCGAAGTGCGTCTTCTGATTGAGGGTAAGCGGGGCTGCCAATAAGTTTGTTAAGTTTAATGTTGTAGTTTATTGCCTCATCACGGCTGGATGTTTTGGGCTTTAATTTGGCAAGCTTTATAAATAGGCCAATGCTTTTGGCACTCAGCCTTGGCAGGCTAGAGCTTGACATAATCGTGGTTAAACTTAGCACCTTTTTTTTATGTTGAGCTGCAATTAGCTGAGCAATCATACCGCCCATAGAAGCACCTACAAAATGCGCTTTTTTTATTTTAAGCGCCGCCATAAGCGCCAATACATCGTTTGCCATATCATCAAGTAAATAGGGCGTTTGCGTGCGTATGGGCAGGCGTTTACTTAACCACGATTTAAATAAACTCGGGCTAGGGTGATGCTCTAAATGGGTAGATAGGCCAGTATCGCGGTTATCAAAGCGTATAACCCTAAAGCCTTTTTTTACTAAGGTGTAGTAAAGCGAGTCTGGCCACACGGTCATTTGTGCGCCTAAACCCATAATAAGTATGATTGCGGGGGCTTTTTTATCGCCTTCGTCTTGGTAACTGAGTTTTATACCCTGAGGTGTTTTAATTAATCGCATAGCCAACTAGCAATGTTTACGTTGCTAAAATTATAGACCCTGTTTATTACAACTTGTTGGCAGTAGCCGGAAGCGGTAGCTGCCACTTGGTTAAAATAGCTTGGTATTCACCGTTTTCTTTTAGCGTGTTAAGTGCATGGCTAATAGCGCTTGCGGTCTGTTTATCTAAGGTTTTGTTGGCACTAAAATATAATTTTGAAGGGTAGTCAGTTAAATGAATTCGCTTAGTTATTAAATTGGGATTTAGGCCTGAGTGCTTTAGCTCGTTTTTTAACGTAAGTGTGTTGGTTAATACAAAATCGATGCGTTTTTTATAAAGCATTTGCCATAGTTGTTGATAGTAGCTTACAAGAACTAGGTTTTCACCTTCAACAAAACCGGCATTCTTTAAATAGTTTGCACTAGAATAGCCACGTATGGTGGCTACTTGGTAAAATTTTGCGTGGTTGAGGTGGGTAACTTCGTCGGTACGGTTTTTTAAACTAACTAAATACGCATCAGCGAAGTATGATTCACCTAACCAGGTGTATTGGCTTGCCCTAATGGGGGTTTTCAAAAGAGACAACGCTATTGCATTTGGGTTGTTTTTAAGCATTGTAAAAATACGCGCCATCGGGATTATTTCAAACTTGGCGGATAGCTTTGTGTGTTTAATGGTGGCTTTGGCTAAATCGATTAATGCGCCGTCAGGTTGGTTATTTTCATTTATAAAATGATAAGGCGGCAGGTCTTCTGCGATAAAGGTAATGGTCTGTGCGTTGCACATAACGCTATAAAGCATAAACATACAAATACTTATAACAACACGCACAAATATAACCCACATTTTTATTATTATGTGCTCTAGTTTAAAGAGTGTTGATTAAAAGGTATACCATTAATGTTTATTTATTGTGAGTGGCTATGCCGATTATTTACTTTTTATAAACTGTGTGGGTGTGCAATAGTGCCAACGTAAAAAGGCGCGATTAAACGAGCTTTGATCTTTAAAGCCTAACAGGTTAGCGAGTTCGCTAAGTGGGAGCGTGCCAATTAACGTGTGGGAGCGGTTTTTTCTTTCTTGTTCGAGCAATTGCGCAAAGGTTACATGTTGTTTTTTTAAATGACGTTGTAGCGTGCGCGGTGTTACGTTTAATGTGCTTGCAACACTCATAAGCTGGCAATTTTGTAGCGTTGTTTTAGTAGAAAGTATTTGTTTAACTTTTTCTACAAGGCTTTGATGGCTTTTAAAGTGCGATAACTGCTGCTGTGAAAGCTGCTTAAATGTAGCATTTACAATGGCGTTGTCGGTTTTAAAGGCAAGCTTTAAATAATTGCTCGGAAAATTTATTTGATTGTGCGCTTCACCGCTTATAACGGGGCATTTAAACCATTCTTCTAACTGTTGTGTGTGCCTTTTAGGCCAATTATGTATAAAGCTGATACTGCTTGGACAAAGCGATGCGTTTATTAACTGGCGAATAACGCTTACCCAAGCACTCATGTTTCGTAGTACAACTTGTTCATTACAATGAGGATGGGCATGCCAGCGAACCGTGGCGGTGTCTGCAGTTTGCAAAAACTGCGCTTTACCAATATCTGCCACTAAGCTGTCGTAATTTAACAGTGCCTTTATAGCGCTACTTAGGGTATTGCTCGATTCTATTAAATAGCCCAATATACCGTAATCTGCGGGGCGAATGTGCATACCTAAAGTAAAACCAAACAGCGGATCGTTTAGCACTTTTTGGCCGTACACAAGCAACGCATTGTAACTTTGTAAGCTAATACGCGGTGCTAGTTGCTGACTACGCTGGCGACTAAATTCAGTAAACCCGATGGCATTAAGAGCTGTATTAGAATCAATGCCTTGGGTTTGCAAGTAATCTAAAATGCTTGAAAAGTAATGATCAGCCAGTGTATGCATTTGTCGTCTAAAGCTAAAAAATGGTCGTGTATGAGCAAGCTTGCCATGTTCAATTTTTATATGCTAGTTACATGAGTAATTATCTTCGCTGTAACCAATGATCTTTATATCAATAAAACAAACGCTTAATGCAGAACCTTTGCAAATAATAACCACCTTGTTGGATCATCAGCAGTTAGATCGTTTTTTTAATGCCAAGTTTGAGCTAATACAAACACAAAATAGTGGTGAGCTAAAAGGTGGTAAAGGCGCCATTAGGCAAGTAAAAATGGCAAATGCCACGTTTAATGAGCGTATAATAATGGCTAACCCCAGCCATATTTGCTATCAAATAATCGGTGATAAGCCTGTGGCACACCATCAAGGTGATATTTATTTAGTTGCTAATACAGGCGCTAAAAGTAGCACTACCGAGCTTACTTATTGTATACGCTGTAAAGCGCCGTGGTGGCTGCCAAATGCTTTGCTAAAACACCTAATTAGTAAAGATATAACCCAGGCATTAATTAAACTGCAGTATTACTTTATGGCGGGCAAAGTATGAACTCAGAAATTATTTTACTTGCCCTAAGTCCTGTGTTTTTAGTATTTGTGTGCTTTGAATTTGGAAAATTTAAGCGCTATTACAATATAAAAGATAGCCTAGCAAACACTGTTTTAGCCTTGCTGCACCAAGGCGCGGATGCAATAGCATTGCTGCTACTTATGCCATTTTTTTATATGCTTTACGAATACCGCTTATTTGATATAAAGCTAAGTGTATTAAGTGTTGCTTTTGCATTTTTGCTGCAAGATTTTTTGTACTATTGGTTTCATCGTGCATCGCACCATATTCATTGGTTGTGGGCGGCCCATGTGGTGCACCACAGCTCCACTAAAATGAATTTTACCACTGCATTTAGGCAAAGCATAATGTACCCAGTAGCCGGCATGTGGGTATTTTGGCTGCCTATGATACTGCTTGGCTTTGACCCTTTAACCGTATTTAGCGTAGTGGCCCTTAATTTGGCGTATCAATTTTTTGTGCATACGCAAATCGTAGGCAAGTTAGGCTGGTTTGAAAGCGTATTTAATACGCCATCGCACCACAGGGTTCATCATGCAATTAATAAGCATTACCTTGATAAAAACTTTGCCGGTGTGCTTATTATTTGGGATAAATTATTTGGCACATTTGTAGAAGAAGCCAAAAATCAGCCCTGTAAATACGGCATCGTAGGGCAGCTAAATAGCAATAACCCACTAATAATAACGTTTCATCAGTGGGCTCATTTATTAAGAAGTACCTATACGGCGAAAGGGTTAAAAGCTAAATGCAAAGTGCTATTTGGCTACCCAACTAGTAGTGTTAAAGTTAAAAACGAGTGATTTAGCCAAGTGGCTTTTTACTTCTTGGCGCGCCGAGTAAAATAAACATATGGCAAATACAAATAGATAAAAACGCACTTACCCCTAGCGCACCGCCATAACCATCAAGCTTTGGGACTAGGTATTCAAATAAAAACGAAAATAAAATAGATGAGCTGGTAACGGTATAAATACCAAACCTATGTGGGGCACTCATGCCTATAAATGTGCCGCCAAAAAATACGACTGAGTATAAGTCAGGGTTTAGGTTTAAAGCAGTTAATAGTAAATAAGCAATAATAGAAAGCGACGCCGAGGCTCGTATGCCGTCAAAACGATTATGTTTGGCTAAGTAAAACGTTAAAAATGCACCTAATAAGGCTATAAATGGGTATTCTAAATTCATAAAACCACTCCTTTAGCCAACATAAATAAAGCCACGCTTGCAAAGGCAACACTGCCAAGCTTACCGCCAAATCCGGTAAACATATTTATGGTAAGCACATATAAACTGGCGCCAATAACTGAAATTATGGCTATCTCCCAATAACTTGTAATCAAGTGCGTAGAGCACATGCCGGCAAAGCTACCTGCGTAAATAGCCGCATAAGGGTGGTTTTTATAACGCGCAGGAAAAGGAATAAACGAGCCAATAAGCCCCGTTAGCGCCGCCGAAATAACTAAAGGCAGAGCAAAAGTAGTGTGCATGGCAAAGCAGGCAACAAAGCCTAAAAAGAAAGTTATAAACTTTAAAAATAAGAATTTAATCATAGTGGCGCATTTTAAACTAATCCTTTTACGCTTTCTAACTATCTCTAATAAATAAAATGTGGGAGCTAGCGTTAATTGTTATTAAGACTATTTTTTAAGCTTTGGTGGTATTAACTATGCTTATTTTTGGCTGTTAATGTTTCATAAATTATATTTTATGTATAATAGAGGTTATTAATATACAAATTTAAAAGATTAAAGGTAATTTATGTCTAACTGTTTGCACTTGGCTATACCCGCGGGCGATCTAAAAGTGGCTAAAACGTTTTACTGTGATGTGCTTGGCTGTAAAACAGGGAACAGCGAAGAAGGGCGCTGGGTAGACATAGACTTTTGGGGTAATGAGCTCACATTACACCAAAGCGAAGAGCGCCTACCCACTGTGCGCCATGATGTAGATATGGGGGCTGTGGCGGTACCGCATTTTGGTATTCACTTATCAGAAGACGAATTTAACGGTTTAAAAAAACGTATAGAAGATGCGGGGCTTGAATACCTAGACAAACCTTATCGTCGTTTTGTTGGTGATGAGTTTGAACAAGAAACCTTTTTTATCGAAGATCCAAACGGCAACGTGCTTGAAATGAAAACCATGGTAAACCCTGAGGTTTTATTTAAAAAAGCATAAGCAATATTTATTTAAAAAAAGGCCACTTTTGTAGTGGCCTTTTTTGTACCTATAGGTGAAAATAATTACACCGTATGAGTGATATTTATTCACTCTACAGTACGGACTTTAAAACGTAGACTAACACGCAACTCTCATACTTTATGGTTGTTTATGTTGCTGTTAAAACTCACCTTTGCGCCGATACTTTTATTTTTTATTCACTATGCCCAAAAACGCTTTGGCAGCTTTGTAAGTGGTATTATTCCTGGGTTACCTATCACATCAGGCCCTATTAGTTATTTCATTGCGCTTGAGCAAGGTAAGCTATTTGCGAGTAATTCAGCTGTTGCGTCGCTGTATGGCATGAGCGGTATTGGCTTATTTTGTTTTTGTTATGCCGCCATGCTTGCAAAATATGGGGTCGTTAAAGCGCTGTTTGCTGCATTAATACTGTGGTGTACTTTTAGTGCATTTACCTTGTTATTCCCGGTGAGTATTGCCTTTGCATCGCTGCTTTCGCTAGGAACATTATGGGTGCTTGCGCTGGCCTCAAGTAAGTTAAAGTTTGCGCCCGATGCTAAACCTTTTATCGCGGCCTGGGAGCTGCCTGTAAAAATGCTATTGGTCAGTTGCTTTATTGTTTTAGTTACGTTTTTATCAGCAAACATAGGCGCTATGTGGAGTGGCTTGCTATCTACCTTCCCGGTGATATTAGCGGTAATGGGCAGTATTGCGCATGCTAGTAATAAAAAATACTCAGCGTATAAGGTGCTTAACGGTGGCATTATTGGCTCGTTAGGTGGTTGCGTTTTTTTTGCTGTAATTGCACTGGCGCTTAAGTTTGAATTTGTGATTTGGCAGGTATACGCTGCGGCTGCAGTGTGCTCAACTTTGTTTACCATTATTATGAGTCACTATGTAAACCGTAAACAATTTGCAAAGCCGGTTACGGTTTAATAGTAATAAGCTATATCGCTTAAAATTAGCCATCTACTAATGTGAGTGGCTTAACTTTTCGTTGTAACTTTTCATGGTACATGGCAGTGTCGCCCGCTTTTAAAATTTCATCAATAGAGTGGGGCGGTTCACTAAATACGGCGGTTCCCACGCTGGCTTTAATGGCAATAGGGTCGTTGTTGTGATTTATTGTGAGCCTATTTAAGGTGGTTTTTAAATGATGAGTTTTAGGGCTTACCTGCGCATTTTTATAAAAGTGCGCTAGCACTACAAATTCATCACCGCCTAAACGCCCTACAGCATCGTTGCTGCGAACACTACTTTTTAAGCAAGTGGCGACTTTGCATAAAGCATCGTCACCTACGGCGTGGCCGTAGGTGTCATTTATTTGTTTAAAGTCATCTAAATCTATATACATTAAGCACAATACACCGCCTTTTTTAGTGTGTAAATCTATAAGCGAAGATGATTTTTTAGCCCAGCCTCTGCGGTTTAAAATACTACAAAGAGGGTCGTAGTCGGCTTCGGTCTCGGCGCGCTTTTGTGCGATTCGCATTCGGCTAATACGCCTTGATACCGCAACGGCTAACAAAAATGATTCAACCGCAAATGCTAACACAAACCCATAACGCTGCATAAACGGGCTTTGGTTAATAAGCAGCACCCTAAAGATCATACTGACTAACACAAGGCTAAGCGCTACAAAAACGAGTGTTGCTTCACGTACCCCCTTGAGAGCTTGCATAGCTGCCAGTGTAAAAATAACAGCCACAATAAAGAGTGAACAATAAGACATTACATACCCTGCTATTGTCCAAAAAAACAGGTTCGTAAATAGCATTTTAAGTACTGCACTTAGCATGACAGCACAGGCTAATGCTTTGAGTAACTTAGTTAATTTAGGCCAGCGTTTGTTTGTTTCTAGCAAAGCGAGCATAAACCATGTGGCACTTAGCACAGTTAAACCAATACTGAGCAGATATAAATTAAAAATAACGCCAGATACATGCTGTGTTACAAATAAATACAGTTGCCCTTCTTGTAATAAAATAAAGCTGCCAATACAAAAAATATAAATGCTGTAGAGCTTAAATACACTTTCGTTAAGCCTGTGCCCCATTATTAATACATAAAAAATAAGCGTTATGCATAGCCCATAAAATGATCCCATAATCAGCGAATGTTGCTGCGTTTTTTCAAAATAAGTATGGGTGTGTTGCCATTTAAATCGCGGTGTGTAATTAAGCTTTGACTCTAATGTTATTGTGGCTGTAAAGGTACCTGAGTCCATTAAATAGGCGACTTGGCCTGATTTTAATGGCGCTTTTATCGTATTTTTTTGCCGCCAAGTAAAGCTATCAAGTCCTGGGCGCAAAAAACTGAGTACGCCAGCGTTTTCAAGTGAGCAATTAATTTGGTATTGATTAACACCGCGCTGAGCTGTCAGTTCAGAAGGAGTATTTACCTTTAGCACAGAGGCCGGCGTGGATGAATTTAAGTGCTTTATTTTGCATACATCGGCAGCATGAGAATCAAAAGTAATAAATAATGCGAGCAAAAGAATAAAAATAAAAAAGAACGCTTCTTTATTTTTAGGTGGGAAAAAAGTCAATCTATTACTTTCATAGCTCATAAGCGGATCCAATTTTTTACTACTTTTTTATACTAGCAGAGCCGCACTATTTAGCTATTAGTTTACTGTTTAATAAGGTTTAAAACTGCGCGATTAAAATCACTCTTACATGTGTAAGTGCTCTATGTACAAAATAACACGCTCAACAACTCAACTTTAAACGTAGTGTTTATAATTAACCAATAATATCGATATTAATGTTTTTAAATGATGATAGTAAACTGTGTTCATCGGTTAGCAAAACTAACACCTTATAAATTTACACAGGATAAAACGCATGACACTACTACAAAAAATATTAAACTCTAAAGCAGGCGCAGCAGCACTTATTTTACGTGTACCAGTGGGTTTAATTTTAGCAGCGCACGGCGCGCAAAAATTATTTGCTTGGTTTGGCGGTTACGGCCTTGAAGGCACAGGGCAGTGGATGGCAAGTATTGGCTTAGAGCCTGGATACTGGTTGGCTTTAATGGCAGGCAGCGCTGAATTTTTTGGCGGTATTGCATTAGCACTTGGTTTATTAACACGCCCAGCAGCCATAGTTACGGCGTTTACAATGTTGATTGCTATATTTAGTGTACACATTAACAATGGTTTATTTATGGCTAACAATGGTTACGAATACGCACTTACTTTATTAGTTGTAACTGCTGCGCTTGCTGTACAAGGGGCTGGTAGCTTTTCGGTTGATAGTGTTATTGCTAAAAAGCTAGCTGATAAATAGCTCCAGGAATTTATAGTTAAAAAATAGCGGCTAATTTAGCCGCTATTTTTGTTTGAGTTGAGGGTTATATTATTTAGTCAAAAAAGTTAAAGAGTAGTTGTACTGCTTTTGCTCAAGTAAATATTCTTTATGGGTACTAGGGCTCCACGAATCATCGCCGCCAACACCCATATGTTGATGATCAATATGGATATGTAAGCAATCATCAGCTACTAGCTCATTAGTGTGCTTTGCTTGCGATAACATATTTTGTGAGTACTCACTGGCCGCAAATAAAAACGCA
Source organism: Pseudoalteromonas sp. P1-13-1a (assembly GCF_001401875.1). Lineage (NCBI taxonomy): Bacteria > Pseudomonadati > Pseudomonadota > Gammaproteobacteria > Alteromonadales > Pseudoalteromonadaceae > Pseudoalteromonas > Pseudoalteromonas sp. P1-13-1a. The sequence continues at coordinate 13,270 of NZ_LKDV01000011.1, forward strand.
CCAGTTACGGTTAAATTATTAACGCTTAGTAATTGGCAATCACTACGTACGCCGTTATCGGTTGGGAATATATACGGTGTATGTAGCTCATTTAAGCATAAGCTGTAATAACCTAAACGCGCAGCTGCTTTGCGATCTGGGTAGTTTTCAAATGGGCCTAAACCAAGCCAATCTACTAGAGTATCGCTTTGTTTATTAAGCGTTGTGCTTAACCCTATACGCGGCATGGGCGGCAAAGCATCGTTTAGTTGCACATCAACATTTAAGTTAATTGCACCTGTATTATTAAGCGTATAAAGCCATGTAGTTTTTGCTTGTACTGCGCCATTAAATCCATAACTAAATACACAGGTAATACGTATATCTACTTTTGATTGCACAACTTCAAACAAGTGACATGTACGCTGCCACTGGCCAAGACCCGCTCTTAGCCAGCGCGCTTCCCATGCGTTAGGGTCTAAGTTGTCTACTTCGCTTACGCCTATGTCGTTATCAAGCGCTGCGCGGTAAAAATTATCAACTAATGGGCTTTTAATAACTGGGGTTTTATTGTGTAGCCATTGCTCAATAAGGCCTGTTTGACTATTAAACACTAGTTTAAAGCTATCGCCTTCAATACTAAGCTGTGTGTTAGTTTCGCTAATATTTAGAGCACCATGTGCTGAGGCTACAAAAGTGGGCTTAAATGTATCAGCGTTTAAACTTTGGCTATTTATAAGCTTAAATTGCTCGGTGTTTAATACATGCTCGGCACTTGCAAAGCTTGAGTCGTTAATCAATGCTACATCTAAATTAAGGTGATATTGCGCACCGGCTTTAAACACCGTTTTTGTATTAACAGTGATTGTTTGCGTGCTTTGTGGAGCAATATTAATAACTTGCTCGCCTTGCTCTATACATCGCCCATTTTCTATTAACTGCCAAACCAGCTTTTCGTTATCTGTGTGTCTAAATACATAATCGCTAAATACATCAATGCTGTATTGGTTTTTAGCTTGCTCACGCAGCGTAAATTGTAAATGCTGCTGGCTGTATTTAGCTTCAAACAAGCTTGGATGCGGCGTGCGATCTGGAAATAATAAGCCGTTAATACAAAATTGGCGGTCGTTTTGTTCATCACCAAAATCGCCGCCGTAGGCCCAGTAATGCTCTCCGTTTTCATCGGTTTTAGATAAACCTTGGTCTACCCAATCCCAAATAAAGCCACCTTGCAAACGCGGGTACTCTCTAAATGCTTGCCAGTAATCGTCAAAGCTACCTAGGCTGTTACCCATTGCATGGGCGTACTCACATAAAATGAGTGGGCGCGTTTCACCTGGAAGGCTTAACCACTTTTTAATAGAGTATTTAGGTACGGCGTCATCGGCAACATGCGTATCTACACGGGCATACATGGGGCAGATAATATCGGTTGCGGTGGTATTTGCGCCGCCACCTTCGTATTGCACTGGGCGCGACGGGTCAAAGCTTTTTGACCAGCCATACATAGCATCGTGATTTGCGCCGTGCCCGCATTCGTTACCCAATGACCAAATAATAATAGAGGCGTGGTTTTTATCGCGCTCAACCATTTGTGTATAGCGCGACATAAATGCACCAGCCCATTGCGGATCGCTGGCAAGCCTACCCATAGGAAACATGCCATGGGTTTCTATGTTTGCTTCGTCTACTACGTATAAACCTAGTTCGTCACACAGCTCGTAAAAACGCGGGTGGTTAGGGTAGTGAGCAGTACGTACAGCATTAAAGTTATTTTGCTTCATCAGCTTAATATCTTCAATCATGTTGGCGGTGCTAACTGTGTGGCCGTTTTCAGGGTGGTGTTCATGGCGATTAACACCGCGAATAAGCAGCGGTTTGCCGTTTAAGCAAAGCTGCCCGTTCAGCATTTCTACTTTTCTAAAGCCAATGTTGTAGGCTTCAGCCTCTACGGTGTTGCCTTGTTCATCTAACAGGCTTACAACACAGCGGTATAAATAAGGGGTTTCAGCGGTCCATTTTTTAGGGTTTTGTATATCAATTGTTTGAAATACAACATCGCTCCAGCCGCCTTTTTCATCAACACGTTTATTGTTAGTGCTTTGGATTTGCGGCTCACACAGTGCTTGTTCACCATCAAAAACCTGTACGGCTACTTGGTAGTTATTTGGCGCATCTATTGCCGTTTTTATATGTAGTGTTGCATCGCGATAACAGGCGTCTAAATCGGGGGTTATAAATACATCGCGTATTTGGTGCTGGGGTTTAGTAAGTAAATTAACATCGCGGAATATACCGCTTAGCCACCACATGTCTTGATCTTCTAGGTAACTGCCATCGCTCCAACGAATTACCATAACCGCAATGCGGTTAGTGCCTGCAACTAGTAAATCGCTTAAATCAAATTCACTGGGTAAGCGGCTATCTTGCGAGTAGCCCACCCATTGGCCATTACACCATAGGTGAAACGCCGAGTTTACGCCTTCAAAAATAATATGATTACGCTGCGCTAATTGATCTTCCGTAATAGTAAACTCAGTGCGGTAGCAACCTGTTGGGTTATCGCTTGGTACAAATGGCGGGTTTACGGCAAAGGGGTATTTAACATTACAATAAATAGGTTTATCAAAGCCATGTAATTGCCAGTTAGAAGGCACTGGAATACGTTGCCAGCCGTTGGCGAGTGTTTCACTTAGCAATGACTCATCAACCGCTTCGGGTTTATCAAATAATTTAAAATCCCACTGACCGTTTAAATTTTGCTTTTGTGATTGCGTGTTTGTAAGGGCATGCTCAACCGTTTTAAAACCATTAAGTGGGCTGTGCGCTTTTACTTGATTAACTTGCACCGAAATTGGATTTTCCCAATCGCGACGGTTAATTATGTGCTGAAGTGAGTTCATTTGTGTCCTATTGCATGTGTGGCAATTGTAGTGGCTTAAATATAGCTAAAATAATGCATTGAGGTTATGCTTAAAGCTCTCTTGTATTTATCCAAAACTATCATTTAAATTATGCGCAACACCATTGTAGATGTACTTGATATTGGCCCCGAGTGTACAGAGCGGTTTATTGATGTAGCGGCGCTCGCTCAAGCCCCAGATCTGCACATAACACTAGCAGGGTGTTCTAATTTATCGGGGCGATATTGTGTTGCGCGCTCATCGCCTTTAGAGCACACCCTGTTTTATACATTGTCAGGCCAAGGAAAGCTTACAACAGAACATAACAAATATACGTTGACAGAAAATACGCTGATTGTGTTACCTGCTAAGCAAGGCTTTGAAGTGAAAATTGATGCTCCGCATTGGGATGTTATTTGGTTAAACCTTGCAAATACTCATCGTTGGAAGCACTTAAATTTGACTGAGGCGCTTGTACTTTATGAACAAAAATTAGAGTCATTGCATTTAGCTATGGAGCTTTTATACAGTGAGAAAAGCGCTACTTTACGTGAAGGCGTTATGCCTATTTTAAGCCATTATTTAAACACTACGTTGCAAAGCGAAGCGCAAATAGGCGGGCAAAACAGGTTAACCAGCTTGTTTTTAGAGATAGAAGAACGCTTACAGTTTGATTGGACAATAGAGGCTATGTGCGAACACGTGCATTACTCAGCGCCGCATTTACATAGGTTATGCCAAGCACAATATGGCAAAAGCCCAATGCAGCAGCTAATTTATTTACGTATTAAACGAGCTAAAAGCTTACTACTAAATACCCGCTGGCCAGTTGCTCATATTGCCGCTTATGTAGGGTATCCTAATATATTTAATTTTTCTAAACGGTTTAAAAAATCAGTGGGTGTATCACCAAGCGAATTTAGAAAATAACGTGAGCGGCTCTCTACATTTGAATAAATTTAATGTATTGTGCGCTTTCTTAAATTGCATTTTATAGTTTTAGGTAGGTAATGCGCTCAAACTACTTTTTAGTTGTGATACTTTTAGTGCTTGTGCATAGCTTTATTAGCTGTGACGCTGCTGCGTATCATTTACAAGAAGAAGTAGATCATGCCACGCATATTCACGCTCATAGCGATACCAATGACGATGATGCGCAATCACCTACTGAAATTCATGCCCATCAGCACTGCCACTGTGGCTACTACAGTACAATAAATCATTCTATAAGTCCTGAGCAAAGCCAAGCCACAAATACTGCCTGTTACAATGGTTTAAATTACCCACCAGATGTTCCGCCACCCAATTTTTATAGCTAGATTCTAACTTTAAATACTTTTGTACATTACAGTCTGCGCATAAGCGTTGTTAGGCTAGTTGTGTGCATATTTAGGTTGCTTGATTGCGCTTGTTATTAAAGCAAGCACTGTGATTAAGCCAACTCTGTTTGTTAAAAACGGACCTGCTATATGAATAAAAAAACACTAATGCTGGTGGCGCTACTGTGCGCACTACCAGTTCATAACGTTTTGGCAAAAAAAGCGCCTCAAAACGTATTAACGCTACAACAAGCGCTTAAAAATACCGAGCAGCAAAATGCCCTGCTTAAACGTTACCCGTACCATCAAAAAATATTAACAGCGCTTAAAAACCAAGCTGCGCTTTCGCCAAACCCTGAGCTGAGTTTTGAAGCTGAAAATTTTTTAGGAACTCACAGCTTTAATGCCTTTTCGGGGGCGCAGTACACACTGGCTTTAAGCCAATTAATAGAGCTGGGCGACAAACGCCAAAACCGTATTAATTACGCTACTGCAAATATTAAAGCGCAAACAATTGAGTATAAAAACACTCGGTTAGCACTTTTAGCCACCACCGCTGAGCGTTATTACCAAGTACTAAAATTTCAGGCGTTAATTACGTTAAACAGTGAGCGTAAACACACTGTTGAGCAGGCGCTTAACGCAATTGAAAAGCGTGCTAAAGCAGGTGCTGCCTCAAGTGCTGATGTAACTCGTATGCGCTATGCATTAAGCCAAGTAGATCTAAATATGCTCATGTTAAAAAGTGAATTTGAGCGTGCCCGTTTAGCGCTTAATGAGCTTTGGCAAAAACAGGTATATAGCGATTATTATGCAGGTGATTTAAGTTTCATTGCCCCTCTTAAAAGCGAGCAAGCACTGCTTGATGCGGTTAATAGTGCCCCTGAGTTTGCATTGTTACAACAACAATATGTGCAACAAACTGCCAACTTGGCACTGCAAAAATCTACGGGTCAAAGTGATTTAACGCTAGGCGGCGGTGTGCGTTATAACCAGCAAGCTGACGCCAGCTCGTTTGTGTTTTCGTTTTCAATACCGCTGCAATTAAGCAATTCTAATAGCGGTAATATTGAGGCGGCGCAGCATCAACTTACCTTACTTAATGAGCAACAAGGGCAATTGCGTATACAGTTGCGCCAACAAATACGCACGCTGTATGCGTACTACCAAGGTAAAACTGAGCAGGCACAACTTTTAGCGCAGCACGTTATTCCTCAAGCGCAAAAGCTTATAGAACAAAGCTTAAAGAGCTATCAACAAGGGCAAATATCGGTATTGCAATTGCTAGACGCGCAGCAAGCTTTATTTGATTCTAAACGCGCTCTTATCAACACCCATAGCGAACTATATCAAGTACTACTTACTCTTGAGCGCTTAACTGGCCAATCTTTAATTGAGACTCATCAATCATGAACAAAACACTTATCGCATTATTAGTTACGCAATTTTTTGCATTCCCATTATTAAGTAGCACGGCTATGGCGTCGGCTAATCATCACGCAGAAGGTCATGAAGAAGGCCATGAAGATGAACACCAAGTAAAAGGCCCTCATGGCGGGTTTTTACTCACCAATAACGCGCTTGATTTAGAGCTTAAATTAACTCAGTTTGCTGGTAATACCGAGCTACGAGTATACGGGTATGATAACGAAGATGCTGTGGATATAAATCAGTTGGACGTAACCATAAACGTACAGCGTTTAAGTGAAAAACCACAGCTTATTCGCTTTAAAGCCGAAGATGACTATTTGGTCAGTACCGTAAGCGTGAATGAGCCGCACTCGTTTAAGCTTGATGTAATGGCAAGTTATAAAGGGCAAAAAATTAACTACCACTATGAGCAAGAAGAGGGGCGTACAACCCTAAGCGAGGCAGCAATTGAACGTGCTGGTATTAAAACCGAGATTGCAAAAGCGGGTAGCGTTGAACTAACCGATACTTTATTTGGTGTTATAGCACCCACTGCGCAAGGCAGCGTTGAAGTAATGGCGCCTTACATAGGTTTAGTTAACGATATATTTGTAAGCATTGGTCAACACGTTAAAAAAGGCGATAAACTCGCAAGCATTACCAACCGTGAAACACTGCAAAATTACATCATAAAAAGCCCAATGACAGGCGTTGTTACCGAGCAATATTTAAAGCGTGGTGAGCTTGCTAGTAGCGCGTTAATGCAAATAGTCAATCTTGAAACGGTATGGGTTGAGCTGTCGGCGTTTCCTGAAAATATTGAAAAACTTGCCATAGGACAAAGCGCCAAAGTATACGACCTACATCATCATTTACACGCACAAGGTGAGGTGTTTTTTATCGCGCCTATGATGACGGGCGGACATATTGCACGTGCGCGTATTGCGCTTAAAAATCCTGACGGCCATTGGCGCCCAGGCATGCACGTAAATAGCGACGTTAGTATCGCAAATGTAAATGCTGCAGTGCGAGTAAAGGCTACTGCTGTGCAAGAGTTTAACGGTAAACCGAGTGTGTTTATTAAAAGCGGCAATGTGTTTGAAGTACGCCCTGTAAAACTTGGTGCTAAAAACAGCGAGTGGGTAGAGGTACTTGAGGGGCTGTCGTCAAACAGTGAGTATGTAACGCAAAACAGTTATGTAATTAAAGCTGATATATTAAAAAGCGGCGCAAGCCATTCACATTAGGAGGCAGCATGATTAACTGGATAGTTTCGTTTGCGGTTAAACGCCGCATGATGGTGCTTGCGCTCACGCTTTTATTTGCAGGCTTTGGCGTATATAACACCCAAAATTTAGCGGTGGATGCCGTACCTGATATAACTAATGTGCAAGTGCAAATTAACACTAAAGCACCCGGGTTTACCCCGCTTGAAGCAGAGCAGCGTATAACCTATTTAATTGAAACCGCAATGGCAGGTATACCCAAGCTTGATTACACCCGCTCGATTTCGCGTTATGGGCTTTCGCAAGTAACTGTTATTTTTAACGAAGGTACCGATATTTACTGGGCGCGCCAGCAAATATCAGAGCGCATTCAAAGTATTCGCTCAGACTTGCCTGCCAATATTGAGCCAAACTTAGGGCCAATTGCGAGCGGCCTTGGGGAAATTTTTACTTATTCTGTGCATGCAAATAAAGGTGCGCTCAAAGACGATGGCACGCCATTTAACGCAGAAGATTTACGTACTTTGCAAGATTGGGTTATTCGCCCGCAGCTTTTAAAAGTAAAAGGTGTTACCGAAATAAACAGCCAAGGCGGCTTTGAACGCCAATACCAAGTAGCGCCAATACCTGAAAAGCTACTGGCTTATAAGCTTACGCTTAGCGATGTAATTACAGCACTTAAATTAAATAATAGTAACCAAGGCGCAGGGTTTATTGAGCGTTTTGATGGGCAATACTTAGTACGCTCGCCAGGACAGTTAAAAACCATTGATGACATAGCCAACACCGTGGTTGCAAAGCGTGATGATGCGCCTGTACGCATAAAGGATGTTGCTAGCGTCCGTTTAGGCAAAGAGCTTAGAACAGGGGCTGCCACTTATAATGGCCAAGAAACTGTACTTGGCACCGCTATGATGCTTATTGGCGAAAACAGTCGTGTAGTGGCAAAAGCCATGGCCAATAAACTCAAAGATGTACAATTTAGCTTACCAGCAGGTGTAGTGGTTGAGCCTGTATATGACCGTACAAGCCTTGTAGATAAAACCATCGAAACCGTAAAAACCAATTTGTTTGAAGGCGCAGTGTTAGTCATTGTTATTTTACTGCTATTACTGGGTAACGTAACCGGTGCGCTTATTACGGCAATGGTTATTCCGCTTAGTATGTTATTTGCCATTACCGGTATGGTTGGCAATCGCGTGTCGGGTAATTTAATGAGTTTAGGCGCAATCGACTTTGGTTTAATTGTTGATGGTGCTGTAATTGTGGTTGAAAACTGTTTAAGGCAACTTGGCCTTGCGCAGCACAAACATGGCAGGCTACTTACATTAAATGAGCGTTTAAGTGTGGTAACCGCCGCCACTAAAGAAGTGTTCAGTCCAGCAGTATTTGGCATTTTAATTATTATGCTGGTGTATTTACCGCTATTTGCATTAAGTGGTGTTGAGGGCAAAATGTTTCAGCCAATGGCGTTTACAGTGGTTGCAGCATTAGTTGGCGCACTTATTTTTGCAGTAACCTTTGTACCTGCCGCTATTGCGGTATTTGTACGCGGTAAAGTGAGTGAGAGCGAAAATACGGTTATGCGCGGTATTAAAAAAGGCTATAAACCGTTACTTGGCTTATCGCTTAAGTTACCGTGGGTAATGCTAAGCATTGCTGCTGTGCTTGTAATTACACTTGGCTTTAAAGTGAAAAATATGGGTGCTGAATTTTTACCACAGCTTGATGAGGGCGATATTGCTATGCATGCACTGCGCATTACCGGCACCGGCATTGAGCAATCGGTAAAAATGCAAAAAGAGTTAGGGCAAGCCATTTTAGACATACCTGAAGTTGAAAAGGTATTTTCAAAAATTGGTACGCCCGATGTCGCAAACGATCCTATGCCACCTAACGTTGCCGATACATTCTTAATGTTAAAGCCACGCGAACAATGGCCTAATCCTGCTTTACCTAAAGAAGAACTGGTTAAGCAAATTCGCCATTTAGTAAATGAAGTGCCTGGTAATAACTATGAGTTTACGCAACCAATAGAAATGCGCTTTAACGAGCTAATAGCAGGCGTGCGGGCCGATGTAGCAGTACGTATTTATGGTGATGACTTATCAACATTAAAACAGTACGGGGAAAAAGCTACAACGCTTGTGCGAAGCATTACGGGTGCAACTGATGTACGCCTTGAGCAAATGGAAGGCTTGCCTACGCTTTCGGTTACGCCGCTTCGCGACCATATGGCGCTGTTAGGCTTAACCGTAACCCATATACAGCAAAGTGTAAGTGCTGCAGTAGGCGGTGTACAAACTGGGCTTATTTACGAAGGTGATAAACGTTTTTCGTTATTAGTGCGTTTAGATGAGCGTTGGTCTAGCGATGTAACACAGCTGGCTCGTTTGCCTGTGGCTGTGCCAAAAAGTGCTAATCCCGACCTTGCGTTTGTTCCGCTTGGCGAAGTAGCAACAATTAGTATTGATAAAGGGCCTAATCAAGTAAATCGTGAAAGCGGTAAGCGTAACGTTGTAGTCACTGCAAACGTAGAAGGGCGTGATTTAGCAAGCTTTGTAAGCGATGCACAAACAGCTTTAAATTCAGAACTTAATTTACCAAGTGGTTATTGGATTGAATATGGCGGCACGTTTGAGCAGTTAGAATCGGCAAGTAAGCGTTTATCGCTAGTGGTGCCGGTTACTCTATTGCTTATATTTGGCTTGCTTTATAGCGCGTTTAATTCACTGCGTGATTCGTTAATAATATTTAGCGGCGTACCACTTGCTCTGACAGGTGGCGTGCTTGCGTTATTGTTACGCGACATGCCGCTGTCAATATCGGCAGGCGTTGGCTTTATTGCGCTAAGCGGTGTAGCAGTATTAAATGGTGTGGTTATGCTGTCGTTTATTAAACAGTTAAGAGCCGACGGCCTTAGTTTAATAGATGCGATACAAACAGGTGCACTTTCGCGCCTGCGCCCAGTACTTATGACCGCTTTAGTGGCAAGTTTAGGGTTTATTCCTATGGCGCTAAATACTGGCACTGGCGCTGAGCTACAAAGGCCATTGGCAACGGTAGTGGTGGGCGGTATTATTTCATCAACTTTACTTACGCTATTAATATTGCCTGCACTTTATAAGTTAGTGCATGCAAAGTTTACTAGGCATCAAGCTGTTTAGTTCATAACGTAAAAAGCAGCTGAAACTTCAGCTGCTTTTTTGTTGTTAAGTAAACCATGCAGGTTAATTATATTGAAAAAGATTATCCCAGCGCTTATCCAAAACGGTTTTTGCTTGCTCTAAACTGATTGCGTTATACACCTCATTACTGCACGTGACTAAATGCATACGCTCCAATTTTGCAAGTGCATCGCTAATTTCAAAGTCGAGTTCGCATTTATACTTTGTTTTAAACCACGCCTCTATTTGCTCATCAAGCATTTGTGCGCTTAGGCCATTTGTAGATTTAAGTAAAAACGTATAAGCAAGCAGGGCTTCTTTTATGTCTTCTTCTTCAGCGGCGTCTATAAGGGTATGAAAAACACCGGCGTTATTATCGAGGTTTTTAAAGTAAAGGTTATCGCTAAGCGCTTTCATAAATTTAATTTTACGATTTTTAAATTTACTCCACTCTTTAAAAATAAAGCTGCCAAATACCCCCATACCAATAGCAAAGGTAATAAAGTGCTGCTGGGTCATTTCTACGGCCTCATTTCTAAAACCACCCCAATAAGCAATCAACGCAAATAACAATAAAATGGATGCGCCTAGCTTAGTAATTAAAACCACGGCACCGCCAATTAAAGCCGATGAGCCAATAATCACTTTATCAATAGGGCGCATACGTACTTCGCTATTAGGGAATAGCATTTCAAGGTCGGCTTTTGGTACATTTTGAAACAGCTTTACTATGGTCGAACTTGGTTCAAACCCTAAAGGTATTTTATTATTAGCTTCAAAGTGGGCTTTATCTTTAAAACGAATGAACACCGCCACGCGGTCGTAATTAGTAAAATGCAGCTTTTTTTTACGAAGGCCCCAAAAGCTGGTTATGGTTTCAGTGAGTTGCGACTCGCCACGGCGATAAAAAACCACTTCTTCAAAGTCGTCAAACTCTACCTCAAGGCGCACTTTAAATAGTGACTCTTCGTTTAATGCATCTTGTAAATCTTGATTAGTGATCACTTCAAAGTTAGCGGCGTTTAAAACCTTTGCAAAATCTTTTGCAAAATCACGTTGGCACTGCGCTTTTTGAACATGTGAAACCGGCGCTAAAGATCGCGTGTCACTATTAGGATCAAAAGGGGCGTAGTTATTTTTAAGCGACTCAAGTGTTGCGTGATAATCGTAATGGATAAGGCTTGCTAATAAATCACAAAATTGTTTAAACGATGTTTGCTCTGAGCCGTTGGCCAACTCATCACTACACATATCAACAATATCTTGTTTTCGAAAGGGAATAAAACGTGCATTTTGCATAAGTTTTTACTGCTTTGGTAGGTATTTAACTGCATTGCCACATAATAAAATATCCTTATAAATATTGCTAATTTGTTAACGGCTAAGTGGCTATTAAATCATTAACTGTTTTCAGCGTGTATTAACATAAATATGTAAGAATTAACTCATTGAGCAACGGCTTATCATCACAAGCAAAAAAGGATTTACATGGCTATTCAAAAAAAGCTAAAAGAAAAAACACGACACTTTATTGACTCAAAGCACATGCTTACAGGCATTACGGTGGCGTCGTTTTTAGAGTCCACGATAGTGCCTATCCCGCTTGAGGCTGTGCTTGTTCCGCTTATGCAAGCGCGTCGTGAGAAGCTGTGGTTAATCGCCCTTATGGCGACATTAGGCTGTATTATTGGTGCTTTATTTGGTTATGCACTGGGTTATTATTTATTTGACGCGATAGGTGACTGGGTTATTGAAATGTTTTCGAGCCAAGAGCAGTTTGAAAATGTGAAGCAGCAAATGCAAAATCAAGGGTTTTGGTTTGTAATGACGTTGGGAATTGTGCCTATTCCGTTTCAAATTGCGATGCTCGCTGCAGGCGCTACAAAGTACTCTATAGCTTTGTTTTTATTAGCTTCTGGTATTGCTCGTTCAATTCGCTATTTTGGATTAGCAATAGTGGTGTATTACGCAGGTAATAAAGCTGAGCAAATAATCAGTAAACATAAAACTAAAGCGATGGTTGCTATTACTATTTTAGTATTGGCATTGTGGGGTATAAGCACCCTAATATAGCTTTTAAACTCTAAAGTTAACTACACTACGCCATAACTGCAGCTTGATACCAAAGCTGCAGTTCTATAGTTGAGCTGTGTATTTTTTTGCATTGCTTAGCTTTAGTCTCAGGTCATTTTTATGCTAAAGGACCAAAGCAACAAATACTTTAAGGTACACTTTCATAACGGTTTTTTCTTATATGCTATAGTTTGTTAATAACGTACCAAATAACTACAGCATATGATTGAAACTGTAAAACTTACTGTTAGATTGTCAAACTTTTATAAAATGAGTTGGGTAAATAAGGCGGTAAGTATAGCATTATTGCTTTATATCATTACCTTCTCGCTTTATGCTTTAAATACTTTCCCCCCTTTAAACGTGCAAAACAATGTGTATGGTTTTACTACCGATTTTTGCAATCTCATCGTGCTCGTATTTTTATTTTGGATAGTGCAATGCTCTGAGCTTTCAAAACAAGCGTACGTGTTTTCTACTTTAGGTTTATTGCTATGGAGTATGGGTACAACGGCTGATGTAATAGATGAATTAGTTGTGCAGCCTTATTGGATGAGTGTTTATTTTGAAGACTTATGCAGAACCATGGGAATGCTTTTTACCGCCTATGGGTTATTTAAGACCATGCGTTTTGTACAAAGTATTCATAACCGTTTAGCGCACGAGTTGATAACGGACGATCTTACACAAGTACATAATAGACGCTATTTTTATCGGCATGTTAAAACCGCCCCTAGTACGCCTTACGTTATTTTAATTATCGATATTGATCATTTTAAGGCTATTAATGATGAGTTTGGTCATGATGAGGGTGACTTAGTGCTACAGCAGTTAGCTACTAAGTATAATAGTGCATTTGTTAATAATGCAGTATTTGCTCGTTTAGGCGGTGAGGAGTTTGGCGGCTATTTGCCTACCGGTAATATAAGCCAAGCGTCTGAATTTTGTGGGCAACTAATAGACATTGCACACAATATTAAAGTTAAACAGGTCAAACAGCTTACCGTAAGTATTGGTATGGCGCTGCAAAGCGCTAACGAGCCCCTCGACAAGGTAATGAAGCGGGCAGACATGGCTTTATACGTTGCTAAAAATAATGGCCGAGATCAATATAAAATAGCCCCTTAAGCTTTCTACGCAAATATCCTTATTATTTGCACATTTATTACACTTTTAAACGTTTTCGTAAAGAACTGTCAGCGAGGGTAATACTTTGTAAACTATGAAATTAAAATGCAGCAAAGACGTCATAATAGTGATTTTAATAATAAGGAAACTTTAATGACCAACTCTCTGTTGAAAGCTGCTTTACCTCTAAGTTTAATGTCTATTTTAGTTGGTTGTGGCGGCAGCGACGGCTCAAGTGATACAGGCTACGTACAATTATATAACGGCTCATATAACAGCCCATATACGCGTTTATTTGTAGATGAAACAGAGCGCTCGGGCACCGACTTTGCAGATGTAACCACGCGTCATAATTACAGCACCGGTACTTACGATTTAAGTTTTGAATACTTAGATGCAAACGATAGCTATATTACAATTAGCGAACAAGAAGTATCAATCAAAGGTGATAAAACCGAACTTATTGTTATGAGTGGAAACTTTGATGAGCCGACGTTCACAGAGCTAAGTGTACCCATTTCAAGCGATACAGATGAGTTTAACTTAGGTTTTTATAATATTACCAGCGAAGAGACCAGCTACGATGTTTACCTAGCAACCGATGATGGTGTATTTGAAAGTGCTGAGCTATTTACATCAACACAGTACTTAAGTGAGCTAGATTTACAAACCCTTGATGAGGGCTACTACACAATTTATATCACTGAGGCAGGTAGTACAGATGTAGTGTACGAGTCAGAGTCGGTTTATTTTTATGATGAAGAAAGCTACGTAGCCATGATCCGCCCAAGCTATGCAACAGAAGAAAACGGTATCACGCTTGATATTGTGACTGACAATAACTACGTTACAGCACTAAAACATCAATCAGCGCTTGGACAGCTGCGCTTTATAAATACCGTTGACGATTACTCGCCAGTTAGCTTTAGCACAACCCGTGGCACCACAGTTAACAATACAAATACAGTAGCAAGCGATACCTACACCGATTACGTTGAGCTTTCGCCGAATAGTTACAGCGTTGCAATGTATGATCAGGAAGGCACCAAGCTTGCCGATAACTTTTTAATGACCTTAGAGCGCGAGCAAAGTGCGGTAGGCGTTTTTTACAACGACATCGATAATGGTTTACGTATGATGAGCGTTGAGGAAAACCTAACACCGAGTAGCTACAGCCATACAATTTCGGTTATTAACCTAATTGAAAGCTACGCTGGGCAAACCGTAAGTGAAGTTGACGTGTACTTTACCTTAAATGGCGAAACCGTTGATGATGCCACCAATGTAATTGATGGCTTAGATAGATACGACCAAGAAGAAATTGACGTAGATGATGAAGCTTACACTGTGTATGCCGTATATGAAGATAACGGCCAACAAATAGTGTTAATTCAACAAAGTGATATAGATTTTACCGAAGAAGGTAACTACATCTTAATTTTAGAGCACGATGAGACAACAAGCTCTGGCTTTAAAATGAGTGTAACGCGCACAATTACAGACAGTGTAGACTAAGTAACATGTAACACGTTCTAGAAAGTAAAAGCCCTAAGCATTATTGTTTAGGGCTTTTTTTGAACAAAAACTTACGTAAACTTAAAGAGTTTTAGGTACACTCATTACAAAATAAATAAAAAGAGCGTGCCATGGATGAGTTTTTAGGAATAGTAGGTTTATTTGCATTTGCAATAATGGCCGGTGCAGTTTGCGGTATTATAGCAATTGCACAACTAAGTAACTTAAAGCAAGAAATTGCTCAATTAAAAGCAAAAGTACTCAGTTTAGAACTAGCTAATAACAAGCTAAGCCACAATGAAGGCGAAGATAAAAGCGTCGATTACTCCACAGCCCCAGCAAATAGCAATGAGCCGACTTTTAATCAAGTTAGTCCTAATCAACCTAAGCAGTCAAATCAGCCTCGTGAGCAGGTAAAAACACCAGCTACATCAATAAAGCCTCCCGCTAATGTTTCTAAACGTAAACATAAGCTAGGTGGTAAAAATCACACTCCCTCATTTTTTACTTCTCTTTTTGAAAAATTGCGTAGCGGCTTTGAACAAAACTGGATGACCTGGATAGGCGCAATTGCACTGGCGTTAGGCGGTATATTTTTAGCAAAGTACAGTTTAGAAGCTGGGTTGCTCTCTCCTACGATGCGTTTAACCTTGGGCGGTCTATTTGGTGGTGGCTTAATTGCAGCCGCGGCTTATATGCATTACAAAAATAGTGTATTCGAAGGGTTTAATAACTATATACCTGCAGCACTTGCCACTGGAGGATTTATTACGTGCTTTGCACTGACCTTATTAGCGTATAGTAGCTATAGTCTCATCAGCCCCTTATCAGCCTTTGTTGTACTAGGGGTTATTGCCATAAGTGCGAGCGCTATGGCAATAATGCTTGGCCCGGTATTAGCCGTACTAGGCATTATTGGTGCTTATTGTGTCCCTGTACTGGTCAATACTGGCAGCAATAATTTATTTGCGCTGTATATGTATATTGGTTTTATTAGCTTATCAGCGGCGTTGGTGGCACATAAAGTACAGCGAGCATGGTTGTGGTATCTGCTGTGGGCGGGGCATTTAGGCTGGTATATTGTTGGCTTTACCATAGCTAACAGCAGTACCATTTGGCTTATGGGCACGTATGGGCTATTAAGTGTTATTGGTTTAATTGCCGTACCGCGCTTAGGGTTAAAGCTAGCGGTGGTTGAAACGCGCCCGCATAGTTTAAAACGCCTGATCAACGCACTCCCTAGTCACCCTTTAATGCTTGCCTGTATTGTCCCTTTGCTAATAGCTATGCTTTTTGATAGTGATAACTACCTTCAATGGCAAATAATAAATGCATTGGGCATATTAATCTTATTGTTTTTAGTAATTAAAAATAGCCGCTGGGATTTATGGCTGGGGGCAGCGTTAATTATTGCTGCACTAATACTACTAAGCACGCCGTCATATTATATTGATTTTTCAGACTCTTTATTTATTTTTAAACACCCATATGGGAGCGCTTTATTTTTAGGTTTAGCACTGAGCGCATATGGACTTTATTTTGGTATAAAGTGGGCGCCTAAACGTTTGGCTTTTCATATTACTGCCTCGTTTAGCGTATTTATAATGATTGCCACCTTATACGCTATCATCCCAAACCATGCCTTGGCCGCAGCCTATCCGTTGTGGGCAGTGATACTACTTATAAGTAGCGCCATTTTAATTAAGTGCGCAATGAGTGGCGTAACGCTTTTTCAGCGCTTTTCATATTGGGTGGGAGCAAATGCCAACATCACGCTTGCTATCACTATGTTATTAAATGACAGCGGGTTAACCATTGCATTGGCGATTCAGGTTTTACTTATTAGCGTGTTAATAAACCGCTATCGCGTGCCTATGCCACATTGGCCAATTAAAGCGCTGGTGGCTGCATTATTACTTCGCCTTACACTGTCACCGTGGACCCCAAGTTACGAGGCGCTTAGTGTATTGGGTATGCACTGGAGTTTAGTCGTTTATCCTTTGTGCGTAGTGTTATTTTACGTGGCAGCCAAATGCTTTAGCGCATCCCAGTTAAAAGTTTGGCTAGAAGGCGCAGCGCTGCATTGCTTAGCGTTATTTATTACCACCGAAACCAGCTATCAACTGGTGGGGCATTACCCGCAGTTTGGCTCTTTAAGCTTTTACGAACAAGCTTTACTCACCTGTAATTGGCTTGCACTGGGTTGTGTATATTTACACCGTGCTCGTATTGCTGGTAGCTTAGCTAAATTATACCAAGTGGCAGGTATGGCATTAGCTGGCGCTGCGGGTATTACGGCACTGAGCACCTTACTAAACGCCAACCCATTTTTAAGCTCTATTTATATTGGCGAATATTTTGTATTTAATTGGCTATTTTTGCTTTGGTTAGTGCCCGCGGGTCTCGTGCTTTGGCTTTATACGTTAATTAAGCCGCTGTATACAAAAGCTGCGCCATTTATACTCACAGTAGCGGGTGTATTGAGTGTGTTAGCAATTAATGGCTTTATACGCCAATACTGGCAAGGCCCTTATATTTACATATCAACAGGAGCAAGCAACGCAGAACTTTATAGCTACTCGGTTATTTGGCTCGTATTAGGGGCTATTACTGTGGTGCTAGGGCATTTAAAAAATCAGCTATTAATCCAAAAAATAGGTTTAGGAGTATTAGCTGCCGTTATTTTAAAAGTGTTCTTGGTGGATATGGCTAATTTAACGGGGCTTTTAAAAGCGCTGTCGTTTATTGGCTTGGGTTTATCACTAGTGGGGCTAAGCTGGTTGTTTCAAAAGCTTAGAAGCCGCGTAAAACAAGCATAATTGTAGCTATAAGCTATAAACAAAAGCCCAGCAATTTGTTGGGCTTTTGTTTTACACTTTTGAGCTCAGCCTAAGTACTGTGATTAAGCAGTGCTTTTAGCTTACCTGGCTTAATAGGCTTACTTAAATAATGAATATTAGCGGCTTTCGTTTCTTGTTTAAGTTCCGTATCGCGTACGGCTGTTATAAGTATGGCCGGCACTTCGCTTTGCCATATACCTCGCAGTGTTTTTATAAGCGAAATACCATCGTACTCATTACCTAATTGATAATCCATTAAAATTACATCGGGCGCTGCGTGTTGTTTAGCATGCGATAGTACGTTATCAACATCATCAAACAAGGTGTAATTGGCTTGCCACTTTTTAAGTAAACTGGCCATTGCAGCTAGGTTTTCGGGGTCATCGTCAACGGCCATAATATTAATTGCAGCGCGGTTCTCTACCAAGCTGTTGGCCTTAACTTTTTGTTGTACAAACTGCGTATCACCGTAAGGTACTTCAATACTAAAGCGGCTGCCTTTACCAGGCTCAGAGTGCACATCTAGCTCTAAGCTCAGTAAATCGGCCATACGTTTTACAACGCCTAGCCCTAAACCTACGCCTTTGTTATCACCTGCTTCTATACGGTAAAAGTCGTTAAATATTTTAGCTTGTTCTACTTCGCTAATGCCAGGGCCCGTGTCCCATACTTCTATACGTAAATTATGTTTACGGTTTCTGCACGCTATTAAAACTCGCCCTGTTTCGGTGTATTTAACCGCATTAGACACCAAATTTTGTATAATTCGGCGCAAGTAGGTAATGTCGCTATGCACAATTTGTGCATTTGAACGCACCGTAAGCTTTAAGCCTTTATCGCTTGATAAAATAGCGTACTCGCTTTGCAGTGGCATAAGTATATCGTTTATACAAAAGTGGCGTGGGGTAGGGGTCATTGCGCCTTGCTCTAATTTAGCTATTTCTAGTAAAGCCGACATTAAATGCACGGTCGAGTCTAAACTGTGGCCAAGCTTATTAAAACTATTTTGATTAGTGGTATCAAGTTGTGTTTCATCAATGGCTGCAAGGTACAAACGCGCCGCGTTAAGGGGCTGTAAAATATCATGGCTTGCTAATGCTAAAAATCGCGTTTTACTATCGTTAGCCTGCTCTGCTTCGCGCTTAGCTAAAGTAAGTGCTTGCTCTGTTTTTACTCGGCTATCTATTTGGGCTTGTAAGTCTTTATTGATGGTTTGTACTTCTTGAGTTCGCGCTTCAATGCGGTTTTCAAGATCCATATTAATTTCTTCAAGCGCATTTTGCGTACTTATATGGTTTGTAATATCAGAAAAGCTTGTTACAAAACCGCCATCGGGTAGGGGGTTACCTATCATTTCGTACACTTGGCCGTTACGGCGGTGGCGAATAAAGTGATGCGAGCTGCCATTTTTTAAATGCTGAACGCGTTTTTCTACTTGGCGCTCTATTTCGCCAGGGCCACATTCACCGCGTACTGCGTTGTATCTAATTATATCTTCAATGGGTTGCCCCACTTCTAAAAAGCCATCTGGGTAGCAAAACATTTGGCTGTAGCGTTTATTCCATGCCACCAGTTTTAAGTCTTTATCTACCACCGAAATACCATGGCTTAAATTTTCGAGCGAGGTATACAACAGGTTTTGGTTAAACTGCAGTGCTTGTGTGGTTTCGTCAAAAAAGTTAACCACCTCTTCAAAGGCCATACGCTTACCCGATGAAACCGTACGTATTAGCGCCTGCGCTGAAGATGCCCCTAACACCCCAGTTAACGCACGTTCGCAGTAGGCTATAAATTCGGGTTCGGGGTGGGCATTATTGTCACTTAGCTGGTGCGAAAGTGAAAAGTGCGCCAGTACTTGTTGGCTGCGTTGAATACCTAAAAAGGTTTGCAGCAGTATTTTAAAGTCGTAAACCGTGGCTTTAACATTTTTGTTTAAACGGCGCGATAAAATAGCCTGATCTTTAGGGTTAACAAACGCAGCTGCTTGAATTTTGTCTATCAAGCGCTCCTCTGCCCCTAACGAAAAGCTAATATAACAACCAATGTTAGCAAATAAGGCAATGAGGGTGCCGCGTGTAATAAGTGTTTGCTGAAGCTCGCTATTAAGGGCACTGCCGGCGTCTAAAATTGGTATCATCAAAAACAGTACCCAACAAATAAACCCTGCAAGCAAACCCGCATATACACCATAAGCATGCCCTTTACGCCAATAAAGACCGCCTACAATAGCTGGGAGCAGCTGCGTTACTAACGAAAACGCCACCAGCCCCATACTTGCAAGCGCGCTGCCGTGGCCAAACCATTGCTGATAAAAATAAGCCAATATTAAAATGCCGGCTATGGTAAAGCGCCTGACTAATAAAATTTGCGATTTATAACTGCTGGTAATTAAGTTGCGCTTAAATTTACGGCGTAGCATAAGCGGCAGCACTACATCGTTAGAGATCATGGTGCTAAGGGTAAGTGTAGCTACGACTATCATAGCGGTGGCTGCGCTTAGCCCGCCAATAAACACAAAGGTGCTTAAAAAAGCTTGGTCGTGAATAAGTGGAAGCGCTAATACAAAGCTGTCGGGTGAAAAGCTACTACCAATGCTGGGGTGAATTGCGGCAGTAGCAATAGGAATTATCATTGCGGCGGTGAGTAATAAATACAGCGGAAAAGCCCAGCGAGCGGTAAATAAATGGCGTTTGTCTTGGTTATCTACCACGGTGACATGAAATTGCCGTGGTAAACATATTATGGCCGCGGCAGCCATAAGTGACTGGCCAATAAAGTTAAAACTAAAAAAGTTAAAGTCGCCCCAATGATGCCACATCGACTCTGTGACTTTATCGCCCGTAAGGCTAGGTAAATTAAATAAGGTGTACAGAGCTAATCCAGCAACAGCAACAAGCGCGATGAGTTTGATCATGGACTCAAAGGCAACTGCTAGCATAAGCCCAGAGCGGTATTCGGTAACATCTACCTTACGGGTACCAAAAAATATTGCAAACAGCGCCATAATTAACGTGGCGGTGAGAGTAAGCATTTCGCCAGAGATTTGATTGCTGTTTTGCAAAAGCAAAAAGCTGGTACTGAGTGCTTTTAACTGCAGTGCAATATAGGGAATGGTAGCAAGTAGAGCAATAACAGTGACCAGTATTGCACTGGTTTGGCGCTTACCGTAACGCGCAGAAATAAAGTCGGCAATAGTGGTAATGTTTTGTTTTTTGCTTACTAATACCAGTTTGCGTAAAAAACCTTGGCCAAAAACGAACAACAATGAGGGCCCCAGTAAAATAGGCAAATAGCTCCAACTGCTGGTGGCAGCTGTACCAACCGACCCATAGTACGTCCACGAGGTACAATAAATCCCTAACGATAACGAATACACAAAAGGATGATGGCTAATCCGTTTAGCCAGTGGTGTTGTTTTATCGCCCCAATTAGCAAGCCAAAACAGCACGCCAATATAGCCCAGTGCTACAAAAATTAGTACAGCAGTCATGTTGTTATTAAACCTTATTATTTATACCCATACACAATACCAGAGATAACTTTAAGTGTGCGTGCACAATTTTATTCAAAATTTCAATGCTGATTTTATCTAATTGATTTTAAATGGCTATTTATAGTTTTGTTGATTTATTAGACTAATGTCGCATTTTTACAAAAATGCACTTAAGTTTTGTGATTAACATCCTTTTTTTAAATTAAGTTATTGAAAAATAGTTATTATTTGGTTTTTAAATACAGTTTGACCTGCAGTTTACGTAAACGTTAATAAGCTGTTACGACTATGGTCTCACTTCACTCTTTACGCCGCGTTGCTAAATTAATAACCGACTATAAAAAAACCACTCATTGCAATTATGCAATGCTTAAAGGGGAAAATAAAAATGGCTTTTAAAGATGAAGAACAGGCAAAAGCTTATTGGGCAGAAAACATTTCACTACTGTTTAAGTTACTAGCAGTGTGGTTTGTGGTCTCATTTGGCTTTGGCATATTACTGGTAGATGTACTCAATGAAGTACGTTTTTTTGGGTTTAAACTTGGCTTCTGGTTTTCACAACAGGGCGCTATTTACACCTTTGTAGCTTTGATTTTTGTTTACGTTTTCAAAATGAACACGTTAGATAAAAAATACGGCGTAGACGAATAGGAGCTAGGTAATGGATGTTCAAACACTCACATTTATAATTGTTGGTTTAAGTTTTGCGCTTTATATCGGCATTGCAATTTGGGCGCGTGCAGGCTCTACAAATGAGTTTTACGTGGCAGGGGGCGGCGTACCTCCGCTGGCTAATGGTATGGCAACCGCAGCCGATTGGATGAGCGCAGCGTCGTTTATTTCAATGGCGGGTATTATTTCGTTTGCAGGTTACGATGGCGGTGTTTACTTAATGGGGTGGACTGGCGGCTATGTATTACTCGCTATGTGTTTAGCGCCTTACTTACGTAAATTTGGCAAATTCACTGTACCTGACTTTATAGGCGACCGTTACTACTCACAAACAGCACGTGTTGTTGCTATTTTGTGTGCGATCTTTATTTGTTTTACTTACATTGCTGGGCAAATGCGTGGTGTAGGCGTGGTATTTTCGCGCTTTTTAGAAGTAGAAATTGAAACTGGTGTTTATATTGGAATGGTGATTGTATTCTTTTATGCGGTACTTGGCGGCATGAAAGGCATTACCTACACGCAAGTGGCGCAGTACTGTGTGCTTGTATTTGCCTACCTTGTACCCGCTATCTTTATTTCAATGATGATGACAGGCCACATCTTCCCACAAACCGGTTTTGGTGCCACATTAAGTGATGGCTCAGGCATGTATGTACTTGATAAGCTAGACGGTTTAAGCGCAGAGCTGGGCTTTGCACAATACACCGAAGGCTCTAAAAGCATGATTGACGTATTCGCTATTACTGGTGCTTTAATGGTTGGTACTGCCGGTTTACCGCATGTAATTGTACGTTTTTTCACTGTACCTCGCGTTAAAGATACCCGTATTTCTGCAGCTTGGACACTGGTATTTATTGCCATTGTTTATACTACGGCACCTGCAGTTGCTTCGTTTGCACGCGTAAATATGATTGACACCATTAACGGTAAAGATGGTAGCGGTACAGAGTACGCTCAAGCGCCTGCGTGGATCAAAAACTGGGAACGCACAGGCTTAATTACCTTTAATGATAAAAACGGCGATGGAAAAATGTTTTACACCGCCGGTAAAGTAGAAGATCCGACTAGCGCAAACGAAGTAAAAGTAGACCGCGATATTATGGTACTGGCTAACCCTGAAATTGCTGATTTACCAGCATGGGTAATTGCACTCGTTGCGGCCGGTGGTATTGCTGCTGCGCTTTCAACCACAGCAGGTTTATTACTGGTTATTTCGACCTCGGTGTCGCACGACTTACTTAAGCGGACTTTTAAACCCAACATAAGTGATAAACAAGAGCTATTGGCTGCTCGACTAGCCGCGATGATTGCTATTGTAATATCAGCTTACTTTGGAATTAACCCGCCTGGGTTTGTGGCATCGGTAGTGGCATTTGCCTTTGGTTTAGCGGCAGCGAGTTTCTTCCCTGCAATTATTATGGGGATATTCTCTAAAACAATGAACAAAGAAGGCGCCATTGCCGGCATGATAACCGGTATAGGCTTTACCGCTGCGTATATTATCTTCTTTAAATTTGTAAGTCCTGAGCTCAATAGCCCAGAAAATTGGTTCTTAGGTATTTCACCCGAAGGAATCGGTTTAGTGGGGATGGTCATCAACTTTGTGGTTGCCGCAATAGTGCTTAAATTAACAAAATCGACTCCGCTTGAAATACAGCAAATGGTGGAGGGTATTCGTAATCCAAAAGGGTCAGGTGAAGCACACGCACATTAATGTGTTAAGCCTACTTAAAAATAAAGCACCAAAAGCCCGACTTTAGTCGGGCTTTTTATTTGTTTAAATAATGAGTACATTAGGTTTCGTGTATACTTTTTAATGAGTACAACAATGAGTGTAGAGCAGCAGGAAGTTGCCCAGTTTGTGTGTATGCAGGCGCCGTTTAGCATGCTGCACGACAGTGCGTGTGAGTATTTTGTAGGGCATATTGATAGTGTGTATTTAACCCGAGAAAACCAAGCGCAATGGCTGCAAACGCAAAGTCCAAAGCTATTTTTAATTCGCTCAGGCTTATATGACCTTGTTGATGCAAAAGGCGATGTAGTAAAACGTTTAGCCCAAGGTGATTATTTTGGTTACCCCTCTTTGTTAACAGGGGAAGTGATTCAAAACAGGTTGCAGGTACAAAAAGAAGGTATAGTGTATATGCTCTCCCAAGAGCACTTTGACTTTTTACGCCGCCAATATAAACCGTTTGAGCAATACTTTGTGCGAGCACACGCTAACCGTTTGCTTTCATCGCATTATAAAAGTAAAAACGATAGTTGGTCTGAGCGAAGAATATCTGAGCTAATGACCCGCACTGCAATTACCCTCGCGCCCGATGCAAGCATTAGGCAAACCGCTAAAAAAATGAAAAAGCACGGTGTATCGTCAATTATGATCACCGAACACGCAATATTAGTGGGTGTTGTTACCGACCGCGATTTACGCAACCGCGTACTGGCCGACGAAGTAGACCCGCAAGATGCAGTGAGCACAATAATGAGTGCTAAGCCTAAATTTATATTTGAAAACAATCGCGTGTTTTCTGCGTTGCATTTAATGCTTAAATATAATATTCATCATTTACCCGTGCTCGACGAAAATCATAAACCATTGGGCATGCTTACTAGTACCGATTTACTGCGCCAGCAAAAAAGTGACCCAGTGCAGCTTATTGGCCGCATTTATAAAGCGCATAGCATTGCGGACTTAAAACGTTATGCGGGCGAAATTCCTGAGTTACTGCGCAGCTTTTCATACAACATAGAAGACATATCGTTAATTGGTAAATTACTCAGCGGCTTAACCGATGCGTTAACCTCGCGCCTTATTCACTTATTTCAAGAAGAAAACGGTGCTGCCCCCACCAGTTTTTGTTTTATTTGCTTTGGCTCACAAGCAAGGGAGGAGCAAACCCTACACTCAGATCAAGACAACGGCTTACTACTGCCCGATGACTTAAGCGATGAGCATCAAGCTTACTTTAAACACATGGGGGAGTTTGTTTGTGAACAGCTCGTAGAGTGCGGAATTAGACGTTGCCCAGGTAATATAATGGCCAGCAGTGATGAGTGCAGAATGAGTGTAAGCCAGTGGTGTGAGCGCTTTTTTAAATGGATAAAAAGCCCAACCCCAAGTGCCATGCTTAACTGTAAAATATTTTTTGATTTGCGCTTTATTGAAGGCTCAAACGCTTTGTATAGTGGTTTTTGCGAGCAGCTAAATAGAATATCGCGCGATGAGTTATTTTATGCTGCTATGGCAACCGATATAAGAGCCAGCTCAGTGCCTATAGGTTTATTTAATAAGCTTAAAACGCAAAAAAGCGACAACAACCATAAGTACATAGATTTAAAAAAACGTGGCGTGGTTATTATTAACGACATAGTGCGTTTATATGCGTTAAAAGCCGGTATAAAACGGGCTAACACACAAGAGCGCCTAGATGCTCTACTTAAACATAAACTATTAAATAAAGACGACATATATAACTTAAAAGATTGCTGGCGATTTTTAACTCAGCTACGCTTTAGCACGCAAATAAACGAAGAGGGTTTACCAAGTAACTGCATAAACCCTGATAAACTTACCTCACTTGAACGCCACCAATTAAAAGAAGCCTTTTACTTAGTAAAACAAGCCCAGCAAGCCGCCGCATTTAAATTTGCCCGTGGCAGTTTGTAACAGGAGGTAAGCGCTGTGGTAAAAAAATGGCTCAGTAAGTATATAAAAAGGCGAAATTTATTAAGTCAAAACGCGTTAACGCAACGCTATTTAGTGATTGATTTAGAGCTTACTGGGCTTGATGTAAACCAGCATGAAATTGTATCGGTGGCTTGGGTTAAAATAGACAACCAATGTATAAAAATGAGCGAGTCGCAGCATTTAATAAACAAGGATGTAAAAAGCCTAGATCAAAGCCCTATTTTTCACGGCATTATTGACGACACTGTGGCTAAAGGGCAAAACTTAGAAAGTATATTAATGCAGTTAAGCCGTCATTTTAGTGACCATATTTTGGTGTTTCATAACGCGATACTCGATTGGGGCTTTTTAAAAGCAGCCCTTAAAAACGCTAATATAAGTGCACAACCAAAGCTAATACTCGACACCCTACACATAGAAAAAAAACGCCTTATTTGTCAAGGAGCAGAAATAAAACAAGATGATTTAACCCTAAGTGCGTGTCGCACACGTTATGAGTTACCACGCTATCATTGTCATAACGCACAGACAGATGCACAAGCCACCGCCGAATTATTGCTAGCGCAATGCCACCAAATAAACCTCGGTAAAGAGCTAAAAATTGGTGAGCTAACGTAGGTTGGACAGATGACAGCGAAACCCAACGATTAATGCCTTATTATATAGCACGGCGCTTTATGACCGAGTATTTACTTTTATCATCTGTATGATATAGGTACATTGTGCAATTTATAGTAATCATTATTTAACTAATTACTTTAAGGAACGACGTGAAACTCATCATCACTATTTTTCTACTCTTTTTACCACTCATCACTTTTGCTAATTCAAGCTTACCAGGCAATCGCCACATAGCAGTACAGGGCACTGCTGAGATATTGGCTGTGCCTGATATGGCTCAAATATCTTGTGAAGTTATAAGCTTTAAAGACAAATCACTTGATGCTAAACGTGATGTTGATAACCGAGTGAATTTGTTACTTAAAGGTTTAAGCAAGTATGGTGTTAAGGAAACTGATGTTTCCGCTTCAAGCCTGTTAACTCATAATGATGACGATATGTTTAATATTGAGAGTGGTGCAGCAATTGATACAGGATATGTAGCAACAAGAACACTTAAAGTAACATTAAGAAATATTGAAAAAGTAAATGACTTTATCGATTTTGCACTAAGTGTAAAAATTAATGAAGTGACGAATATTGAGCTTATGTCTTCAAAAGCTGCGCAGTTAGAAGCTGAAGCAACACAAGGCGCAATAGAAAACGCTATAGTTAAAGCAAGCGAGCTTGCTAAAGCGTTTGGGGCAAAACTTGGAAAAATTTACAGTATTAATTCAAATTCTAACCGTTCAAGTTATGGTTATGGCACAGATAGTTTTGAGCGAATAGTTGTGACTGGCTCTAAAGTTACTAGGAATCCATTTGAGCAAGGTAGATACCTGCAAGAAGCTATTACATTTAAATCATCTATAAACGTGGTGTTTGATTTAGAAGTAGATGATTAAGCAAATATTTTTATTCCAAATACACTTTCGTACTGTAAGCTAGCTTTACGTTTTTGATAAATTTGAAGGTAGCCATACTATGAGCGATGAAAGCAACACACTAAAAGCACAAACAGAGGCTAAAGTAGCAGCAGGGCGAAAGGGTAATCCTGACTTTATGAAAGGCGTTGATGAAACCATTGCGCAGGCAAAAGCGTTTCAAGAGGGGGCAAATGCACTTAATTTAGACCAAAAAGCCCCACGCTTTGAACTGCCTAACCAACACGGTGAGCAAGTTTTATTAGATGAGCTACTTGCAAAAGGGCCTGTGGTTATCACTTTTTATCGTGGTAGTTGGTGCCCTTATTGTAATTTACAGCTAAAGGCGCTTCAATCACGCTTACCTGAAATTCACGCATTAGGTGCACAGCTGGTGGCTATTAGCCCACAAGCGCCTGATGGAGCAATGAGCGAAAACGACATACGTAATATGGATTTTGTTGTGCTGAGTGACCAAAATGCGGATGTTGCAGCAAGCTATGGCGTAGCGTGGCAAGTTCCTGAATTTTTACTTGAGCATATGCGTGTAGACCGCGGTCTTGATTTGGAGTCGCTTAATAACGGCAATGGCAGCATTTTACCGATCCCTGCCACGTTTGTTTTAAATAGCGAAGGTAAAGTGACGTGGCGCTATGTCGATGTTGATTACCGCACACGCTCAGAGCCAGAAGATATAATTAATGCGTTAAAAGCACTGTAGTAAGCAATAAAGTAAGCTTGCTTTATACCCAAAAGTAGCCAAGTTAATTAGCTACTTTTGGGTTAATTTAAAGTTTCTAATCGCTCCCTCTTATAAAAATGTTCAAGGTCGATTACAATACAGCCATCTAAAAGGCATTGATGCCTTTGTCTGCACGTAAAGAGAGTGGATTTTATATTTCATGGCAATCAAACTTGCAATAAATGGTTTTGGTCGTATTGGTCGAAATATTGTCCGCGCGTTGTACGAGTCAGGTTTGAGCGACGAGATAAAAATTGTTGCGATTAACGAACTTGCTGACCCTGAAGCTATTGCTCATTTATTAAAATACGACACATCCCACGGTCGTTTTTCTTTTCCTGTAAAACTTGGTGAAGACACCATTAGCGTTGCAGGCGATACCATTGCACTATTTTGTGAAGAAAACCCAGTAGAATTACCTTGGCAAACCCTAGATGTAGATGTTGTGCTGGAATGTACCGGTGTTTATCACTCGCGCGAGCATGCACAATTACACATTACTGCGGGTGCTAAAAAGGTGTTATTTTCGCACCCAGCTGATAACGATGTAGATGCCACCATTGTGTATGGCATTAACGACGATGAGCTCAAGCGCGAGCACACTATTGTATCTAACGGCTCGTGTACTACAAACTGTGTGGTGCCTGTTATTAAAGTGCTAGATGATGCGTTTGGCATTGAGTCGGGTGCTATTACCACTATTCACGCGTCGATGAACGATCAGCAAGTGATTGATGCGTACCATCATGATTTACGCCGTACCCGCGCTGCAAGTCAGTCTATTATTCCGGTAGATACAAAGCTTGCACGCGGAATAGACCGCATTTTACCCAAATTTGAAGGGCGCTTTGAAGCCATTGCGGTTCGCGTGCCGACAATTAACGTAACGGCAATGGATTTAAGTGTTACAGTAAATGCCGATGTAGATTTAAACGCGGTAAATACGGCTCTTAAAGCCCAAGCAAAAGACCGCTTAGAAGGTATTTTAAGTTACACCGAAGAGCCTTTGGTATCGGTTGATTTTAATCACGACCCACATTCTTGTATTATTGATGGCACGCAGACACGTGTTAGTCACAAACGCCTGATAAAGTTACTTGTCTGGTGTGATAATGAATGGGGTTTTGCCAATCGCATGCTAGATACAGCACGTGCGATGATGGCTAAGTAAGCATTTTATAATAATTTAAAAATTTATTTTTCAGGTTCAAGTATCGTTAACTAAGGAGATGTTATGTCGGTCATAAAAATGGCAGATTTAGATTTAAACGGCAAGCGCGTATTAATTCGTGAAGATTTAAATGTACCAGTTAAAGCAGGTAAAGTGACCTCAGATGCGCGTATTCGTGCTGCACTGCCTACTATTAAGCTAGCCCTAGAAAAAGGCGCTAAAGTAATGGTTATGTCGCACCTTGGCCGTCCAACAGAAGGCGAGTACGATGACGAATTTTCACTTGCCCCTGTAGCCGATTACTTAAACGATGCACTTGAGCAAAATGTACGCCTTGAAAAAGACTACCTAAACGGTGTTGAAGTTGCCGATAACGAAGTGGTTGTATTTGAAAACGTACGATTTAATAAAGGCGAGAAGAAAAACGACGAAGCCTTATCTAAACAACTTGCTTCACTGTGTGATGTGTATGTGATGGATGCATTTGGTACCGCTCACCGTGCGCAGGCCTCTACGCATGGCGTTGGCTTATTTGCCGATGTAGCCTGTGCTGGTCCGTTGTTATCAGCAGAACTTGAAGCACTAGGCAAAGCACTAGATAATCCAGCTCGCCCATTAGTTGCTATTGTTGGTGGCTCTAAAGTATCAACTAAATTAACCGTTTTAGAATCGCTTTCTACAATTGTTGATCAGCTTGTAACTGGTGGCGGCATTGCTAATACCTTTATTGCAGCTGCGGGTCACCCGGTTGGTAAATCACTTTATGAAGCTGATTTAATGGATGAAGCAAACCGCTTGTGTGCAGCAGCTAAAGCAAACGATGGCGAAATTCCGGTACCGACTGATGTTGTAGTAGGTAATGAATTTTCAGACTCTGCAGTTGCTACGCTTAAAGATGTAAGCGAAGTAACCAGCGAAGACATGATTTTTGATATTGGC
Organism: Pseudoalteromonas sp. P1-13-1a; assembly: GCF_001401875.1. Taxonomy (NCBI): domain Bacteria; kingdom Pseudomonadati; phylum Pseudomonadota; class Gammaproteobacteria; order Alteromonadales; family Pseudoalteromonadaceae; genus Pseudoalteromonas; species Pseudoalteromonas sp. P1-13-1a. Next base: position 43,059 of record NZ_LKDV01000011.1, read on the forward strand.
CCAGACACAGCTAACCAGCTAGCTAAAATTATAGCAAACGCCGGCACTGTAGTTTGGAATGGCCCAGTTGGCGTATTTGAGTTTGATCAGTTTGGTAATGGCACACGTGCTATTGCACAAGCCATTGCTAATTCTAATGCGTTTTCAATTGCAGGCGGTGGTGACACTTTAGCGGCAATTGATAAATACGGCATTGCCGATAAAGTATCTTACATTTCTACCGGTGGTGGTGCGTTCTTAGAGTTTTTAGAAGGCAAAAAACTTCCAGCAGTAGAAATGCTAGAGTCGCGCGCTAAATAAATAATTAATTATTTAGCCGCAGTAGGTGAGGGGAAACCCTCACCAACGATTAATTATTAAATACCTCTCACCCTTATTTAATAGTTAATTAAGACGAAACTTTGCAGTTTTAGTTGCGATGGTTCGTGACGCAGTGATTGCGTCAAATTAACACATCCGTTCAAACTAGATGGCAGGAGACTGCTGTCGATAAATTGGAGAATACCCAATGGCTTTAATCAGTATGCGACAACTTTTAGATCATGCAGCTGAACACGGTTACGGCGTTCCAGCCTTTAACGTGAATAACCAAGAGCAAATGCGCGCAATAATGGAAGCGGCTGACAAAACAAACAGCCCAGTAATTGTTCAAGGATCAGCAGGCGCACGTGCTTACGCTGGTGCTCCATTTATCCGTCACATGATTTTAGCAGCCGTTGAAGAATGGCCGCATATTCCAGTCGTAATGCATCAAGATCACGGCACCTCGCCAGGTGTTTGCCAACGCTCAATTCAACTTGGCTTTTCATCAGTTATGATGGATGGCTCACTAATGACAGACGGAAAAACCCCATCAAGCTATGAATACAATGTAGATGTAACACGCGAAACCGTAGCTATGGCGCATGCCTGTGGTGTATCGGTTGAAGGCGAGTTAGGTGTACTTGGCTCACTTGAAACCGGAGAAGCGGGCGAAGAAGATGGTGTAGGCGCAGAAGGTAAACTAACTACTGACCAAATGCTTACCGATCCAGAAGAAGCTGCTGACTTTGTAAATAAAACCCATGTTGATGCGCTGGCTATTGCGTGTGGTACATCGCATGGCGCTTATAAATTTACGCGCCCGCCAACAGATGACATTTTAGCAATTGATCGTATTAAAGAAATTCACGCACGTATCCCTAACACGCACTTAGTAATGCACGGATCGTCGTCGGTACCACAAGAGTGGTTAGAGATCATAAATCAATACGGTGGCGAAATTCCTGAAACTTACGGTGTGCCAGTTGAGCAAATTGTAGAAGGGATCAAATACGGTGTACGTAAAGTGAATATTGATACTGACTTACGTTTAGCCTCTACCGGTGCTATTCGTCGTCATTTAGCGCTTAATCCTTCTAACTTCGATCCGCGTAAGTACCTAGCTGAAGCAACCAAGGCGATGACGGAGATTTGTGTAGCACGTTACAATTCATTTGGTACTGCTGGGCAAGCGAGTAAAATTAAGCCAATTTCACTGGACGACATGCACCTTAAATACTTAAGCGGTGAGCTAGACCCAAAAATTAGATAACGATCTTTGACTAAGTCATAATGCAATAAAAACCAGCTGGCGTGATCTAGCTGGTTTTTTTATACCATAAAGCACGGGATCACTGTTATACCCACACAGTAAAATGGGATCACGGTTTTACTAACCACGCAGTTTTTGGATCATTCATTTACTAACTAGTGCATAGATTTACGCTAACTTTGGCGCTCAGTTAATCAGATCGTATTTTATTTATACAATAGATCAGGTAGTTAGTTATTTGACTAAGTATAACCATGATCCCAAATCCGATCGGCTTAGTAAAAACCTGATCTTTTTTAGGCTACTTAGTAAAAAACAGATCTATTTTTAACCACGCAATGATGTGTCCTAGGGCCTGTTTATCTTTCGAGGTTAAATTTGCAGCAGTCTGTTTGGTATTTAGGCAAGGAAGAGCCTGTGTAGTGTGGTTATTTCCCATAAATAGGCGCTAACGTCGTATAAATGCCAAACAGGCGCTGCCCGAACGGTTCTGCCTAGGGAAAATTTACTCTTTGTTACTCGGTTTTTACTTAGCCCACTAGGTTACAAACCTCGCGCCACGATTAAATAGCCCCTAGATTAAACAAATTATAATCCTGAAAGGTCAACAGGCCCTCGTGTAAACTCAGTTTCGTATGTGGTTTTGCTGCTGTGTTAGTAAAGTAATGATCCCGCCATTATTATCTACCCAGTAATAAAACGGTCACTTTTTATAAATATGTTTTGATTAACCGTAATTTACAAAATAGTTTTAAAAATATGATGTTAATGCGACTTTTCTGTCAGTATTTTGTGTTTTTTTTACCAGGTTTTTAATTTACACGTTACACTTTCATAAAAATGTCATACTTAGTCATAATAATGAAAACTAATTCGATAGCGTAAGAGATAATTTGGAATGTCACGTAAAGTACTAGTCGTAGATGATGAAGCTCCTATCAGAGAGATGTTAGTTTTTGTTTTAGAGCAAAATGGATTTCAAGCAATTGAAGCAGAAGATTACGATTCTGCGATTGCAGCTATGGTTGAACCCTACCCAGATATGGTTTTACTCGATTGGATGTTACCCGGTGGTAGCGGTATTCAAATAGCAAAGCAATTTAAGCAAAGTGAATATACACGCCAAATACCAATTATTATGCTTACAGCCCGCGGCGAAGAAGAAGACAAAGTACGCGGACTAGAAGTGGGTGCAGATGACTATGTCACTAAACCTTTTTCTCCTAAAGAGCTGATGGCACGTATTAAAGCGGTTATTCGCCGCGTATCACCTACCTCATTAGAAGAAGCCATTGAAGTACATGGCTTGCGTTTAGACCCAATATCGCATCGCGTTACCTCAGAGGGAAGCGAGCTTGATATGGGGCCGACCGAATTTAGATTATTACACTTTTTTATGACTCATCCAGAGCGTGTTTATAGTCGCGAGCAGCTGCTAGATCATGTGTGGGGAACAAATGTGTACGTAGAAGATCGCACAGTTGATGTGCATATACGCCGCTTACGCAAGGCGATTGCACCGTTGGGGCACGATCGCTTAGTACAAACAGTACGCGGAGCTGGTTATCGTTTTTCTAGTAAATTATAAGGTAGCGCAGCTAGAGCGAGAGTGCGCATAAATTACTACTCAAAGGTAAAGTGAGTGTATGTATCGAGTTATTAATAAACAGGCGTTAATAAAACGTCTGTTTATCTATTTTTTACCCCTATTACTTATTGGTGTGCTTGTAGGTGCACCATTTTTGCTTTTATTTTTAGGCACATCTTCTCTTTTAGTTTGGCATTATCATCAACTTTATCGCTTAAGTGATTGGCTTTTAAATCAACGTAGCTTTAACCCGCCAGAGGGCGAAGGTGCGTGGGAACAAGTATTTGAAGGCATTTATCATTTACAGCATCGTAATCGTAAAAAGCGCAATGAACTGGCTGATTTAATTCGTCGCTTTCGCGATGGCGCTGAAGCTGTACCCGATGCCGTAGTGGTGCTGCAAAGTGATTTAAGCATTGTGTGGTGTAACCAACTTGCACTTAAGGTATTGGGGCTGCAATGGCCAACCGATCATGGCCAGCGACTTGATAACCTAATACGCGAACCTAAATTTGCCAAGTACATGTTGCGCGGTGAATTTGAAGAGCCACTTGAGCTTGATAACGGGCATATTGTTGATCAAGTGCTTGAGTTTAGGGTAATGCCGTATGCCAACACACAGCTTATGGTGGTCGTACGTGATGTAACACGCCTAAAACAGCTAGAGCAAATGCGTAAAGACTTTGTTGCTAACGTATCGCATGAGCTGCGTACGCCGCTAACGGTCGTTACTGGCTATCTTGAAATGATGGATGGCGATATGATGCCACCGCCTGCAATGTGGAATAAAGCCCAAAATACCATGCTTGAGCAATGTAAGCGTATGGATAGCTTAGTCAATCAGCTTTTATCTCTTTCGCGTATTGAAGGATCGCGTAGACAAGATAACGATAAAGCCATTAATGTACCGCAAATGCTCAATTATATTAAAACCGAAGCGCAATCCATAAACCAAGATAAAGGCCATGAGCTTATTTTTAATATAGATAATCAGCTTGATATTAAAGGCGCAGAAGATGAACTACGCAGTGCGTTTTCTAATTTAGTGTTTAACGCTATACATTACACTAAAGCGGGCGGAAAAATTATTGTCACCTGGCAGCGCAAAGAAGGGTATGCGCACTTTAGTGTGAATGATAATGGTGATGGCATTGCACCAGAGCATATAAATCGTCTAACCGAGCGCTTTTACCGCGTAGATAAAGCAAGGAGCCGCACAACTGGCGGTTCAGGTTTAGGCTTAGCAATTACAAAACATGTGCTAACACGTCATGATAGTCAATTAAATATAACCAGTGAGCTTGGGAAAGGTTCGTGTTTTTCTTTCGCTTTTTCAAAGGATAAGCTTGTTAAGTTGGCAAGCTAAAAACAATAAAAAGTAAAGTCATAAAAGTGTCATTTAAGGGTAATGTAACTGTCATCTACCCGCTTTACAGTAGATGACAGTTAGGAAATGGGACGAACAAATCGGAGAACCCCGCATGAAATTTAAAAACTTAGTTGCCGCAATGGGTGTGGCTGTTACAACATTAGTATCTGCGCAGGCTGTTGCTCTTGACGAGGCAATGCCTGAATATCAAAAAATTAACGGCGTTTCAGGTAACTTTTCATCTGTAGGTTCTGATACTTTAGCCAACATGATGACTTTTTGGGCTGAAGAGTACAAACGTATTTACCCAAATGTAAATATTCAAATTCAAGCGGCAGGTTCGTCTACTGCGCCACCAGCGCTTACAGAAGGCACCTCTAACATGGGCCCAATGAGCCGTAAAATGAAATCAAAAGAAATCGAAGCGTTCGAAAAACGTTACGGTTATAAGCCTACAGAAGTACGCGTAGCAATTGATGCCTTAGCAGTTTTTGTACACAAAGATAACCCAATCGAAGGCTTACGCATTGACCAAGTAGATGCTATTTTTTCATCTACACGTAAATGTGGTGCATCTGAGCAAGTTAACCGCTGGAGCGATGTTGGCCTAACGGGCGACTGGGCTGCAAAAGACATTCAATTATACGGACGTAACTCTGTGTCAGGTACTTACGGTTACTTTAAAAAGAAAGCACTGTGTAAAGGTGACTTCCGTAACAACGTAAATGAGCAACCTGGTTCTGCCTCTGTTGTACAGTCAATCTCATCTTCATTAAACGCGATTGGTTACTCAGGCATTGGTTACAAAACATCAGGTGTACGTACGGTTCCTTTATCTAAAAAAGGCACTAACTACGTAGATGCAACGCTTGATAATGTTGCTAAAGGTAAATACCCACTTTCTCGTTTCTTATACGTTTACGTGAACAAACACCCTAATAAGCCGCTTTCACCAATTGAAGCTGAGTTCTTAAAAATGGTACTTTCTAAAGACGGTCAAAAAATCGTTGAAAAAGATGGTTACGTACCGCTTTCTGCAAAGTTAGTAGAAGCAGAGCTTAAAAAGTTAGGTTTATAATTTAAACCCAACTACAAAAAAACCGCTCAATGAGCGGTTTTTTTGTGTGTAAAATTTTAAAGCGTAAAAAGACTAATTTATTAAAAAGCGATTATAAATCAGTCAGCTTTTGCGCTTGTTCTTTACACTGATTGTAGCTTTCTACACATTTAGCAGAGCACACTTGCTGTTTTAAACCTTTGTCAATTGATTGCTGATCGCAACTATTTTCGCACTGATAGTTTTGTTGTGCGCATTGGTTTAACTCAGGGTTTTTCACTTGATTTTGGCAAGCTGCTAACAATGAAAATGACAGGGCGAGGGCACTCGTTTTAATAAATGTTTGCATGCTTATCCTTAACGTTGAACTGCGCTTTTGTTAAATCTCAACTTGTAAGTTGTCGATTAATCTAACATTGCCTAAAAAGGCGGCAGCTAAAATAACTAATTGTGTATCATCAAGTGTAGCAGCTTTTAATGTATCTCGTTGAGCTATCTCAAAATAATCAGGCTTTAAGCCGGCTTGCTCTAAACTAAGCTGTGCGCTTTGCTCAAGTGCTTTGTAATCGGTATTGCCTGCTTTGATCTGCTCAGCGCAGCTGTTTAGTGTTTTAAATAATGCGGTAGCCGTGGCTTTTTGCTCTGCAGATAAATAGCCATTTCGCGAGCTCATAGCTAAGCCAGACACTTCGCGCATGGTCGGTACACCGACAATTTCAACTGGAATAGATAAATCGCGTACCATGGTTTTAATTACTTGCAGCTGCTGAAAGTCTTTTTCGCCAAAGCAGGCATAATCAGGTTGTACTAAATTAAATAACTTAGTCACTACCGTGGCAACGCCTCTAAAGTGTCCTGGGCGCGTGCCGCCGCAATACCCCATAGATACGCCCGGTACATCTACAAAGCTCTGCTCACCAAGCCCATTTGGGTAAATGGTGTCTACGCTTGGGGTAAACACTATATCTGTGCTTAAGTCGGCTAAGCCTTGTTTGTCTTCGTTTAGCGTACGCGGGTAGCTATCTAAATCTTCGTTGGCACCAAATTGCATTGGGTTAACAAAAATGCTCACAACCACCTTGTCGGCCATTGTTTTTGCCTTTTCAACTAACGAAAAATGACCCTGATGTAAATTGCCCATGGTTGGCACTAAAGCCACGCTTAAGCCTGCTTGGCGCCACGCTTTAATTTGACTACGTAATGATTTAATTTCAGTAATTGACTGCATTATTTAAACTCATGTTCGGCGCTTGGAAATGCGCCACTTTTAACGTCTGTACAATATTTTTTAACTGCATCTGGCATGTTGCCGGTTTCGAGTAAAAAGTTTTTAGAAAATTTAGGAATGTATCCTGCCGAAATACCGACTAAGTCGTGCATTACCAGTATTTGGCCATCCGTTACATTACCTGCGCCAATACCGATAGTAGGGATAGTGACGGCATCGGTAATACGTTTAGCAAGCGCACTTGGGATACACTCAAGCACTAATAATTGGGCGCCTGCCGCTTCTAGGGCTTTTGCATCATCAATCATTTTTTGCGCTTTGTCGTCTTCACGGCCTTGAATTTTAAAGCCACCAAATACGTGCACTGATTGCGGCGTTAATCCTAAATGACCACAAACAGGAATACCTTGCTGCGTTAAACTTTTAATACTGTCGTAAAGCCATTCACCGCCTTCAAGTTTTACCATATTAGCGCCTGCACGCATTAACTCTGCTGCATTTTTACAAGTGTCGCTAACGCTTGAATAGCTCATAAAGGGCATATCGGCTATAACAAAAAGCTCACGGCTGCCACCGCGTACGCAACGGGTATGATAGGCTATATCTTGATTGGTTACGCCAAGGGTATCGTCGCCACCTTGCAGCACCATGCCCAAAGAGTCGCCAACTAAAATAACGTCCACACCGTTATCATGAAATAACTTAGCAAAACTAGCATCGTATGCGGTTAATGCGGTGATTTTGTTATTTTCTGCTTTCATTTTATTTAAAGTAGAAACGGTTATTTTAGACATAATATCCTCGCAGGCATAAGCCTTGGTTAATTACAGAGGTAATTGTTGTAAGTCGTTGAGCGGTAAATCTTGTGCAATAGTTTTTAATGCAATGCCGCTAGGTAAAATCAGTTCTGGGGCAAGTTCTAGTAAAGGGTAAACTACAAACTCACGTTCGCACAGGCCATAATGAGGCACCGTTAAGCGTGGGGTACTAATAATTTGCTGCCCAAACAATAAGGTATCTATATCAAGCGTACGTGGCCCCCAACGTTCGGCTTTTCTTACTCGCCCATGTTCAAGCTCTATGGCTTGTGTTAAATCAAGTAATTGCTCTGGTTCAAGCGCGGTTTTAATACACGCTACGGCATTTACATAATCGGGTTGGTCTTGTGGCCCCATGGGTTTGCTCGCGTAGTAATGCGATACACTTACAAATTCACAATGAGGCAGCTTTTTAAGCGCACAAATGGCGTTATCAAGCTGCTCTTTGGGTGAGTTTAGGTTGGCACCTAAACCCAAATATACACACTGCATACAATTACTCAGACGGCTTTTTAGTGGTGCGGCGGCGTGAGCGCTTACGTGGTTTTGGCCCACCTTGATGACCTAGATTCTTGACCATGTCTTTTTGGCCGTTTATATCTTGGCTTAAGTACTGGGTCCACCACTGGGCAAGCTCACTATGTTGTTGCTCACCGGCATCAACGCGTAATAATAAAAAGTCGTAAGCGGCTTTAAAGCGTGGTTGCTGGGTAAGTCTGTAAGCACGTTGGCCGGCACGTTTATCTAGACGTTGCTGTATATGCCAAATGTCGCGAGCGCCTAATGTAAAGCGTTTTGGTACTGCGATATGCTGGGCATTTTCGCTCAGTACTTTATTCATGGCTTGCGCAAAGGCGTCAAAGTAAGACAGCTGTTCTTGTTGTTTAATTTTAGTTGTGCGCTCAAGCAGCGGAAACCACAGTAAAGCAGCAAATATAAACGCAGGGGTGACTTTTTTATCAGCATTAATACGTTTATCAGTGTTTTGAAACATTTGTTGAATAAACGCGGCTTCTAAACCGTCGGGGTTTTTATCTAAAATTTTATCAAGCACTGGAAATAACGACTTAAACAAGCCGTATTGGCGTAGCATTAAATAGTTAGCTTCGGCTTTACCGTTTAAAAACAGCTTTAAAACTTCTTCGAATAAACGCGCTGGCGGAATATTATCAAGTAGGCTGGCAAGCGCGGTAATTGGCTTTTCGCTTTTTGGCGCTATGCTCATATCAAGCTTGGTTGCAAAGCGTACCGCACGCAGCATACGAACAGGGTCTTCGCGGTAGCGTGTTTCGGGATCGCCAATTAACTCAATTTGTTTTGCTTGAATGGCCGCTAAGCCATTGGCGTAATCGTATATACAAAAATCGTTAATCGAGTAGTACAGTGCGTTAATAGAAAAATCACGGCGCTCGGCGTCTTCTTCAATGCTACCAAATACGTTATCACGCAATAACTGTCCATGTTCGCTTGATTGGCTAATTTGGTTTTTGGCTTCTTGCGCTTCGTGGTGCCCGCGCATGGTAGCTACTTCTATAATTTCGCGACCAAAAACAATATGTGCTAAGCGAAAGCGGCGGCCAATAAGGCGACAGTTTCTAAATAGTTTTTTAACCTGCTCAGGGGTGGCATTGGTAACTACGTCAAAGTCTTTAGGTTGTTGACCTAACAATATATCGCGAATACAACCACCTACAAGGTAAGCGTCGTAACCACCGTCTTTTAAACGGTAAAGTACTTTGATTGCATTTGGGCTAAATTGTTTACGTGAAATACCATGTTCACCGCGTGTTATAACAACCGGTTCATCACTTGTTTGAGTGCTTTGCACATCGGCATTTGGGCCGATTATTTGCCTGCAAAATTGAAAAAGCTTGGAAATAATAATCTGTCTCCTACAGAAATGATGATTGGCTGGTCATCGCAATAAAAAAGCACCTAAATTAGGTATTATAGTGCGGTGCTTTAAATGTATTGTAAATAGCCTCTATTTAGGCGGCTATCATATACCAGCGCGGTATAAAAATTAAGTTGATGGACTGAAATTAAGCCGTTTTTAAGATTTTTATTTGCTTAAATGCGTAAATTTAGTGCTGTTTGGGTGCTGACCTTGCGAAATTTGAATTTCGGGTATGTTGGGCACTGCAGTTAAGCTAAATTCGTTAATAGCCCATGCAATTAATTGCTCTACAGACAAATCGTGCAATTGGCTATGCACAGGTAAATTTAAAAATTCAAATGCATCAATCAGCGCAGGCTTTGGGTTGTCTGTGCTAATAGCGGGCGCGTAATTTTGTTTAGAGAGTTTAAAGCCAGGCTCGGCTACCGCAAGGGGTAAATGCGCGTATTGGGGAATGGGTGCATTAAGCTGTTTAAATAAACTGATTTGCCGTGCTGTGGGCTCGATTAAATCGGCGCCACGCACTACACGGTTAATACCTTGCTCAATGTCATCAATAACCACCACTAGCTGATAAGCAAATAAACCGTCACTGCGCTTTATTATGTAATCTTCATGGGCTAAGGCACTATTAACAGTAATGCTTCCTTGAATTAAATCATTAAAATGGCATGTTGGATGCTGTTGTCTTAGGCGAAGAGCGCCTTGCTCTGTTGATAAGTTAAGCGCTTTGCAGTGACCTTGGTAAATGCCACCTATAGCTTTTATTTGTTTGCGAGAGCAGCGACAACCATATACACAGTGTTGTTGTATCAGTGAGTTTGTTATCTCTTGATAAAGGGATAGTCGCTGTGTTTGATAAACAACGGTTTCGTCCCAATATAGGCCGTAGGCTTGTAAGGTATTTAGAATATCGGCGTCGGCATTTTTTACCACACGAGTGGTGTCTATATCTTCAATGCGGACTAACCATTTACCCTGATTTACTTTAGCATCAAGGTAGCTGCCCACAGCCGCCACAAGTGAGCCAAAATGAAGTGGCCCAGAAGGAGACGGTGCAAATCGACCGCGATAGTCACGCTTTGGCGTGGTAACGGCTGTAGGAGACATAGTTAACTAATTTTAATTAACCGCGTCCAGCTTGTTTTTCTTTTATTTCTGCAAGGGTTTTACAGTCTACGCATAAATCTGCAGTTGGGCGCGCCTCTAAACGACGAATACCAATCTCGATTCCGCATGACTCACAAAAGCCAAAATCATCTTCTTTAATTAAGATAATTGTTTTTTCAATTTTTTTGATCAGTTTACGTTCGCGGTCGCGAGTACGAAGCTCTAAAGAGAACTCTTCTTCTTGCGCAGCGCGGTCAACTGGATCAGGAAAGTTGGCAGCTTCGTCTTGCATATGCGATTTTGTGCGGTCAACTTCATTACGTAAGTCGTTACGCCACGCTTCTAAAATCGCTTTAAAATGAGCACGTTGTGCTTCATTCATATACTCTTCGCCCGGCTTTTCTTGGTATGGTTCTAAACCGGCTTGAGCCAATAAACCATGTCTTTGTTGGTCTGGCATAACTCTCTCCTAAATCCTTAATTTAATGCCTCAGCATTAGCCGGCGGTATAAATAGCAGAATCTTATACCCTAGGCAAATTTATTTTTTAATTAATCGAATTAGCTTCAACCAGTGTGTTGACTAAAAAGGCTCATATTTTAATTTTGATGCTTTATTAATCGTTATTTCGGTATTTAAACTTGCCTAGTTATATGGGCATAAAGTTTAAAAGCAAGTTAATTTTTTATTTAAAGGCCACTTTCTCACTGAGCGTTACTTCACTTGGCGAAATAGATGCCTTGTAAGCGTATACTTCCACGCCTTTTTTAATCGCCTGGTTTAGTAAATCGCTGTATTTTTTATCTATATGGCTTGCGGCACTCACGGTATTGATACCTTGGTGTAAAACAGCGAACAATAATACTGCTCGGTGGCCTTGTTCGATCATTTCTATTAATTCGCGAATGTGCTTTTGCCCACGCACGGTTTGTGCATCGGGGAAGTAGCCTTGTCCACTGTGGGGATCGGTTTCGCTTAGTAAAGTGACTGACTTTACCTCTACATAGCAAGCGGGTTTATTGTCACTGGTAAGTAAAAAGTCGATACGGCTATTTTCGCTGCCGTATTTTACTTCACTTTGTAGCTGCTCATAGCCGTTAAGCTCTGTAATAACTTGATTGTTGATAGCCTCTTCAACCACTTTATTTGCCACGGCGGTATTAACACATATTAACTGTGAGAGGGTGTTTTGAGTAAGCTCTAATGAATGCGGGTATTTTCGTTTACTGTTATCGCTGGTTGAATAAAACGCATTAAAGCCAGGCTCTGCGCAACCTGTCATTTTACCGGTGTTGGCGCAGTGGGCGGTAAATTCAGTTCCATCGTTAAGTGCTAGGTCGGCTAAAAAGCGTTTATAGCGTTTTAATAACGTGGCGGGCTGTAAAACGGGGGTGTATTTCATTTAAATTCCAATGCTAAACGCGGCTAGCACGCTGGTTTATGTTATTTATCTCAAGCTGTTGGGAACTTGTACTCACTATAGTAAACTCGGTGGCACATTTAAGTGTAAGGGTATTCTAACATGAGTGAAAAATTTGTTGTTCAACTGAGCGAACAAGCAGCACCAAGCCATTGGGGCGAAAACGCGACATTATCTTTTAATGAGCAAGGTGCCACGGTTCATTTATCTGAACAAGAAACATTAAAAAATGTTCAAAAAGCAGCGCGAACAATCGCAAATCAAGGTGTTAAACAGGTTGAGCTTGCGGGCGATACTTGGTGCACTGAAAGCCAATGGGCTTTTTATCAAGGCTTTGTAACACCTAAATCACTAGACGGGGTTAAGTTTGTTGATAACGCACAATCAGATCTAAAAGAGCTTGCGCATTTAAAAGCCTCAGCTACGTGGGCAAGAGAAATGGTTAACGGTACTGCCGATGACATTTACCCTGAGAGCCTTGCCGAAAAAGCCGCAGAATTTATACAATCGTTAGCGCCTGAGCACGTAAGTTACCAAATTATTAAAGGTGATGCGTTATTAGAGCAGCAATGGATTGGTATTCATGCAGTAGGCCGTGGTTCTGAGCGTCCACCCGTTTTACTTGAGCTTGATTACAACCCAACAGGCGATGAAAACGCGCCGGTAAGTGCCGCGCTTGTAGGTAAAGGTATCACGTTTGATTCTGGCGGTTACTCAATTAAATCGAGCGAAGGTATGCTAGGCATGAAGTGCGACATGGGCGGCGCGGCAACCGTAACAGCGGGTTTAGCGCTTGCCATTAACCGCGGCATAGAAAAACGTATTAAGCTGTTTTTATGCTGTGCTGAGAACTTAATTTCGGGCCATGCTTACAAACTAGGTGATATTTTAACCTATAAAAATGGTACTACGGTAGAAATTGTTAACACCGATGCTGAAGGGCGCTTAGTACTTGCCGATGGCCTCATGGCTGCGGGCGAAACTGGCGCAGAGCTAATTATTGATGCGGCAACACTAACCGGTGCTGCATTAGTGGCTGTAGGTCAGGAGTACAATGCTTTATTTGCCCTTGATAAAGAGCTGGTTCGCGAAGTAGAAGACTTTGCCTCGCAAGAAATGGAAGCCGCATGGCCTCTACCTCTTGAAAAATGGCACCAGCAAAACTGCCCATCACCATACGCTGATACGGCAAATAGCCGCGCTCAAAAAGGCGGTGGTTACGGCGGCGCTTCAAATGCTGCAGGCTTTTTATCTCGCTTTGTACCAAACGATGGTAAAGGTTGGGTACACATAGATTTAGCTGCTGCATTTAATATGGGTAGCACTAGTCAATGGGCAGCCGGTGCAACAACGCAAGGAATGCGTACAGTAGCTCGTACATTGTTAGAAAAAGCTTAATAGTACGTAACTAAGCGTTTAATACATAAAATAGGCACCCATTGGTGCCTATTTTGCTATTTGCAGGCAAGCAATTTATTTTTATTTACGGTAAAATCCTTCGCCAATACCTGTTTGGGTGTTTAATTATTGGCTAAAGCGCCTACACTCAAATGTTATACTCACCACTGGGGTTCTAAACTATGTCAGATAAGTGCTACATCACAGCTCAACAGCTACTTGAAGATTCATTCCGCGTAGCGGCACAAGTTTATAAAGATGGCTTTCGTCCAGACTTTATTATTGGTATTTGGCGAGGTGGTGCACCTATTGGTATTGCTGTGCAAGAATACTACGATTATAAAGGCATTGAGACGGACCACATTGCGGTGCGTACGTCGTCTTATTACGGTATTGGCAAGCAATCTAAAGAAATAAAAGTACACGGTTTACATTACATTGTAGAAAACGCAAATGCAGGTGACTCACTGCTTATTGTTGATGATGTGTTTGATTCTGGGCGCAGTATTTTTGCATTAAAAGAAAAGCTTTCTGAACTTATGCGTTTAAATCTACCTCGTGATATTCGCGTAGCATGCCCTTACTATAAGCCAAAAAACTCAAAAGTAGACATGGTGCCAGATTACTTTATTCATGAATCAGAAGAGTGGTTAGTGTTCCCGCATGAGTTATCGGGTTTAACGCCAGATGAAATCATTGAAGGTAAATCTGATTTAGTAAACATCCAAGATATTTTATTAGATAAGTAATCGCGACAGGGCTAAGTGGCGAATTAAACTACACTGATGTAAGTATTTTCGGCCAGAGTTAACGCTTAACTAATTAATATTACAAAAAGGCCCTTAGGGCCTTTTTTTCTGATTGATTTTTAAAAGGTTGCGTGTTTTACAGCTGCGCAAAACTGTCTACATAATCACTCAAGCTTTGCGTATCGACCGCTTTTAACCCGTGAGAGCTGCGTTGTACTAAGCCTTTTTCGACCAGTTCAGTCACTACGCGGCGATAAGCTCGCTCAGTGGTTGCAAAACGCTCTGCTTCAGCGTTAACGGTTGGGTATGCGCGCAATAGCGTAGGATTATTGTTCTCAGCTCGTAATAAGCAGTCTTTAGCAATGTTGTAGCTTAAAGGTAGTAGTAGCTTATCTAAATTAACTTTTTGGTTTTCTTGGAACTTTGCTGCAATAGTCTGCGCTGTATACAAGCTAAGCTCTGGCTTTTCGAGTAGTAAAGCTCGCCAGTGACGAAGCTCTATCAAGTTATAAGTTACATCACTAAAACAGGTCACTGTATAAATACAGGGATTATTGTTAAGCGCTTCTATTTCACCAATTAGCGTATTATTGCAATCTAATTGGCCTAATAATAGGCGGCGTCCGTTACCTACATCATAACTAAATGAAATAGTTCCGCTGCGCACCAGCACAAGTTTACTAAGTGGTTGATCTTGGTGGATCAGCACTTCTTTTTTTGATTGTTGATAGCTACTCCCTGCAAAAGTGAGTAATTGTTCAACAAGGTAACTAGAAAAATGGTATTGAAACATCAATATGCTCTTCGGACAATTGTCCTATTTATTACACCTTAATGACGATATTATTAAGGCTCTAAGAATTTACGCTAACTTGCTACTGTATCTAGCCTTGCTAAGTACGTAATACCTTCATTTCCCGTGTAATGATTTAGGAAGCTATTGGCTACAACCAATATACTTTTTAAGGTTTTTTAAGCAAGTTAGTTTTTTTATTTTATACCAATCGCCTAATTTAGTGATCAATTTTAAGGCTAGGAGAACGTGTTGATAGCTAGGCAAAAAATCGCTATTTAGTCGTTCTCGGCAATTGCTCCTGCATTGCTCTACCTTCTGCATCCATGCAGTCGTAAATGAGCATTTTTTAACACAGGTAGCGACACGTTTAGCCCCGCAAAATGATTGAGTATTATTGCGCATTGGTATTAAACGTTGTAACACTGACAAGTGCCACACGTTAGCATTAGCGTAATGCTAACCTAAAGGGTAGGAGAGAACAATTGAGTTGGGAATATTTAGGTTATATTGCATCAGCTTTCTTGGTTGCATCGTTAACAATGACCGATGTAGTAAAACTGCGTTGGTATAATATGTTTGGTTGTATTGTATTTACTATTTACGGTGTGGCTATTGGTGCAGTGCCTGTTGCGTTTACTAATGGCTTATTAGCGCTGGTAAATATGTACCATATTATAAAGCTCTACCGACAGCCTAAAGTGTCCCGTCCTGAAATAGGTTGACGGTTTTAATGAAAGACTTGGTGCGAAAGCGCCAGGTCTTTTTTATGCACTTGATTTGGTGTTTTCATATCCAAACTTAAGTGCGGTCGCATTTCATTGTATATAAATATCGATTCTTCAACGAGCTGTTTTAACTCTGCCATATTGCGACATTTATACAGTAAAAACTCTTGCTTTAATATCCCGTTAATACGCTCTGCTAATGCGTTTTGATAACAGTCATACCCATCGGTCATCGATGGTCTAATGCCCTCTTTTAATAGCGCATTTTGATATACTTCCGAGCAATATTGTAAACCTCTATCTGAATGATGAATGGCATCACGTTTATATACGCGTTGCTTAATTGTCATTTCTAATGCTCTGACTACATCGGTTGCTTTCATTTCATCACTCAGCTCATAACCCATTATTTTTCGACTGTAAGCATCAGTGACTAACGATAGGTAATGCACGCCTTGCGCTGACTTTACGTATGTAATGTCACTAACGAAGACTTCCTCGGCCGCAGTAGGCATGTATTCCTTTAGTAAATTGGGATGCTTGCGCATCCAATGGTTACTGTTTGTTGTTTTAGTGTAATTTTTCTTTGGTTTTACAAGAAAGTCATGCTCTCTCAAATAATCAAAAAAACAATCACGACCTAGTTTAATGCCACGCTCTTGCAGGTCTGGCTTTATCATCAGATAAAGTTTCTTCCCACCAATACGAGGCATGAATTGCCGCCAGTACATCACTAATTCTTTGACTGGCTCCAATTCTTTATTCCGAGCATCTATTCTGCGCATAGCTTGATAGTAACCTTGTCGCGTTACGCCATATGCACGGCATAACGGAGTAAGCTTTATTTGATGGTTTTCTTTTGCGCGCGTGATAGCTCGGATATGTACTTTTTTCGCAAGCCCGCTCCATATTCTTCATCCATAATATTAATCATTTCATCTTTGATTAAACCCTTTAGGCGTAACTCTTCTATCTCGCGCTCTAAACGTTTAATTTTTTGTGCTGGGGTTTCTTTCGATTTAGGCATGTTGGCTATATAAGTTGGTTTAGACCAATCTAATTTACCATGTTTTCGCAGCCATACCAGAACGGTACTGCGGCCTTGAATGCCGTAATGACTTTGCGCTTGTTTATAGGTGAAGTCGCCTTTTTCTACTTGCTCAACAATAGATAATTTAAAGCCTAATGTATAATCTCGCTGAGTACGCTTAACGTCTTTAGTTTTAGTGGTTTTCATAAAATAAGTCCTAAATGTGTAAACACATTTCAGGACAAGACAAAGTTAATATTGAAAAAGGGAATGCATAAGCATTCCCTTTTTTACGCTTAATCTATTTTCTCTTCTTCGATTTCTTTTTCATAGCGTAATTCTCCAGCTACCCAAGTCTGTAAAACCTGTGTTTTATAAATCTCATCGACAGGGACTTTAAAGTAGTCTTTGTCTATTAAAATAAAGTCTGCCCATTTTCCGTTTTCTAAGCTGCCTATTTTAAACTCTTGGTGCGCTGCATACGCGCCGCCGAGGGTAAACGCTCTTAAGGCTTGTTCGCGGCTTAGCACTTCGCTTGCGCGCCAGCCTTTCTCAGGCAGCATATTATGATCCATACGGGTAATGGCTGAATACAAGCCATCAAAAGGGTTTGCCAGCTCTACTGGGTAGTCAGAGCCTGCTGCAATCACAGAGCCTTGCTTTAAAAATGTTTGCCATGCATATGCGCCTTGTAATTGGTTATCGGTTAAGCGCTGCTGAGCCATATGCATATCTGAGGTGGCATGCACAGGCTGCATAGATGGAATGATTTTAAGTGCTTTAAAGCGCGGAATGTCATCAGGGGTGACTATTTGCGCGTGTTCAATACGGTTACGCAGTAACATACCGCCCGTTTGCTTAAACACGTTTTGATACGCATCAAGTACCACTTTATTTGCCTTATCACCAATTGCATGAGTGTTGGCGCTAAAGCCATTTTTGAAGCTTAAAGTAAATAATTCTTCAAGCTTGGCTTGGGTTTCTAGCATTAGGCCGTGGTGGTTTTTTCTATCTGCGTAGTCATCAATTAGCGCAGCCCCGCGCGAGCCTAATGCGCCATCGGCATATACTTTTACACTGCGGATAGACATAAACGATGCTGCATCTTGATAGCGCCCTGCTTTAAGCATGTGCTTTAAATCGGGGCTAGCAGCACTTAGCATGGCGACTATTCTTAGTGGCAAATTACCTTGCTCGCTGCGCTCTTTGTAAACTTCCCAGGTGGTTTTATCAATACCGGCATCGTGAGTAGAGGTAATGCCTAAGCTTAATAAGTGCGCGCCTGCGGCATCTAACGAGTCGCTTATAGCTTGTTTAGAAGGAGCGCTCATATGCTGGGTAATTAACGACTCGGCCTTATCAACAAAAATACCGGTTGGATTGCCAAATTCATCTTTAATAATCTCGCCGCCGTCAGGGGCTTGAGTGGCTGCGATAATACCGGCCAGCTCTAAGGCTTTGCTGTTAACCCAAATTGCATGGCTGTCAACGCGCGAAAGTACCACTGGACGGTCATTGACTACTTTGTCTAAGTCTTTGGCGGTAGGAAAGCGCGTGTCGCTCCACAGCTCTTGGTTCCAGCCTCGCCCTAGTATCCAGCCTTGTTTATTTTTCGCAAATTGTTCTAGCTTTGTGGTTATTTCAGCGACCGATTTAGCGCCGCGTACATCAAGTTGCGATAAGTTATCGCCAAGGCCAATTACATGCCCGTGAGCGTCAATCAACCCTGGCAGTAACGTATTACCTTTGGCATCAATAAGTGTGGCATCAGGAAAAGTGTTTTTAAGCGTATCATCACCAGTTTTAACAACTTTACCGTTTTTAATCACTAAAGTAGAAAACGTTTGAATACCACCTTGGTACAAGGGAGTGTAACCATTAGCGTTGTAAATGACCTGCGTTTGCGCAATCGCAGTGCTGCTTACAAATAAGCCGGCAAGCAGTAGTGGGTTAAATAGTTTTTTGAGTTGCATAAGTTGGTTATTTTTTATTGTTAGTAAAATAACACTAGCAAACTCACTTTTAGAATACCAATATGTTGAGGTAGATAGCTTAAAAGCGTAAGGGCTGTTAAAAATTTAGCGCTTACGCTTATAAAAAAGAGTTACTTACTGGCGTATATGCCATATTCCGAAAGGGTAAGTCTGCCGTCTTTATCTTTATCATAACTTGAAAAACGCGACCAAAGGGCGGGGTCAATGGCAGTTTCTGAACGGGTTAAAAAGCCATCGTGGTTACGGTCAAACTTTTCAAATTTATCGGCAACTTCTGTACTTTGGCCAAGGCTGACATCGCTAAAAAGGCCCAGCGCAACAAGCGCTAAATAGCTTACGGTCTTCATACTTATACTCAGTAAAGGTTATTGGTTAAATAGTCTTTAAACTCAAGAAGCGAGATTTGTTTGTCTTGGTTTTTATCCCAGCGAGTAAAGGTGCTGAGTAGCTGAGGCTGTGGCTCTAATTCGTCTTCTGTTAAGAAGCCGCTTTTATTGGCATCAAGGTGATCAAAACGTTGTTTAACATCTAACGCAACAGCATTAAAGCTGATCATAGTAATAGCGATAACACTAAAAAAAACACACTTCATGGTTTTCCTTCCAACATACAGTGTTTGTAGATTAATAAAAAAAGCACTTGCCATAATTTAACTTCCCAACATTAAATCCGTTTACACATTCCCTCAGGGATTATGGCAAATGCTTTTGAAACCTACCTTACTAGGTAAAAGCTTAAGTAAAACTTAATTAACTTCAGCTGTGGATAATAAATCTATTTTAAGCAGTCAGCTTTAGCGCTAACTGCTTAAAATTTCTAGCCAGAGAAAAAGACTTAAACATCGTTACTATTGAGTTTGTTATTAAAGCGCTTAATCACAATTAAGGTTTAAAATTTTGAAACTCTTCTTTAGAAATTTTCTTGTCTTGGTTTTCGTCTAAATCGGCAAATTGCCTCATTACTTCTTTATCTTGTTTGGCTTCTGCAAGCGATACTGCTCCATCCATATCTTTGTCTAAATGAGCAAAGCGAATGTTGACAGAAGAGGCTAAAGCCGTGGCGCTAATGGCTAAAAACATTAATGCAAATGCTGCGATAAGTTGTTTCATAATCATGTTCCCTAATTAAATGAATTTACTGAATAAACTTTTTGAATTCACTTAGCGACAACTGGCCATCTTGGTTAGTGTCTATTTGTGAAAAGTTTTCGTGTAGTACGGCATCTTCACCCGCTTCTGATTCGCTAAGTGTGCCGTTACTGTCTTTATCTAGCTCATTAAATGTAGCTTGAACGTCCATAGCTATTGCATCTGTGCCCATAAACCCAAAAGCCAGCATGGGTAAAATTACTAAAAAGCGGTTGTTCATTTAATTTCCTTATTGATTAAAGTTGCTCTCACTATTACAAAAATAGTGCCAATTTAAATAGGTGTTTAAAATCAATGGGTTAAATTACTTGTGGGGCGCTGGTCGGAATTTTTTACTTAAATGTGTGTTATTTTTGCAACAGGCGGTACGTGCTATTAGTAGTTAATAGAGTTATCAATAGCTTAGCGTGTTGCTAAATAGCAACAAGTGGATATATTGGGTTAAATATAGAAGTTGATTCAGCGAGAGTATAAGGTAAGTAACTAAAATAGGGCGCTTAAAATAATAAAAGGAAATGATAATGCCTGTAACGTTGGCTAAAAAGTATCGTGCAATGCTTAATTGGCGGCCTAACTTAATAGGTCAGTTTATAATTAGTATGCTGCTGTCGTTACTGCCGCTTAGTTTGGTGGTTATTGTTTTTTTAAATGCGTTAAACAAACAGCTTGCTGTTACCCAGCTTATCGTCAGTAATAATTACCAAGTTACTAAGTCGTTTAATTTTTTAAAGCAAGAGCTTAATAGCCTAGAGCGGGCAACGCGACAAAACTGGGTGTTAAAAAGCGAGTCGCTCGACACGTTAATAAATGAAAAATGGCAATCCTCCTTACAAACAATCGACACGCTCAGCCAAGCCAGTGCCACACAGCAATACACTATGCAGTGGCGACGCTTAGCAACAACATTGCGTAGTACTCATCAAGCTTTAATTGAAAACAACCAACAAGATGCTGCATTGTTTGTGCCTATTAGCGATTTAGTGGCTGAGCTTACTGTGTGGTTGCGCGATACGAATGCAGCACAAATACAAAACAACCAAAGTGAATTAAGTACTTTACAAAGCTCGTTTATTAACTGGTTAGTGGCGCTTATTCCGCTTACTTTACTAGTGGGTGGAGGCTTTTTATGGCGCATAAGTAAGCGCTTAAAAGGGCTTACGTCGGTAATAGATAAACTAGGGCAAGGCCACTGGCAGCAAAAAATTGCAGTGCAAGGCTCAAGTGAGCTGGTGGAATTAGGCGAAAAACTACAATGGGTACAAGAGCAGTTACATATGCTTGAGCAACAAAAAGATACCTTTTTACGCCATGTAACCCACGAGCTTAAAACGCCGTTGGCTTCAATGGTCGAGGGCACCGATTTACTTAGCGATGAAATAGTCGGCCCCATTACAAAAGAGCAGCAAGCCGTACTTGAGCTTATTAGCCAATCTATGGTGCGTCTGCGCACTATGATTGACAGTCTACTTAGTTATAACGCTATCAGAACCAGTAAAGACAGCGTTAGCGAAGTCGAATTTGGCAATTTAATAAATAAAATAAACAGCCATTTTGAGCACCGCTTAACGGCTAAGCAGCAACGCTTAAATTGGCACAACAGCATAACAAAACAGCCACTTGCATTACCCGCAGAGCTGATAGAAATGACCCTCATTCAGCTCATTTCTAATGCGTTAAAATTTTCAAATACAGGGCAAAGTGTTGATGTAACCTTAGCACTTGAGCAAAAGCTACTAACAATACAAGTGCGCGATGAAGGCTGTGGTATTAAAGAGCAAGAAAAAACCCAGATATTCAGCGCATTTTACCAAGGCAAGCATAATAAAGATGTTACGCTGCAAGGCAGTGGCTTAGGTTTAACCATAGTAAAAGATTCGGTTGAGCAGTTACAAGGCCAGCTTAGTGTTGAGCATAACCAGCCCCAAGGCTGCTTATTTACAATAAAAATACCTTTAAATAATCAAGGAGTTTAATAGCATGCGTACGCGTTTAATAGCTATTTTATGTGTGCTCAGTAGTACGGTTGTTTTAGCTGGGTGTGAAACAAATAACATACAAACAGCAGCAGTGTCGCAGGAGGTAGAGCCTGCAAAAAATGCGGTGCCAAATCCTAAAAAGCGCCCTAAAAGTGACCCCGTTTACCCCAGCGCAGAACGTGTTGTTGCATGGCATGCTAATCAATGTGGCGGTTTTAAAGTAAAACCAAGCCTACATACTTATTTAGGTGAAAAAGAGCTAAAACGTTTTTTTAAATTCATGTGTGTTAACACCTCAAGTGCACCAGAGGAGGTAATGACACGATTACAAAAACTCGATTTAGCCTACTTTTGGCCTGAGCCAATAAAACAATATTTATGGCTTCAAAAGCAGCATGTTACTCGGCAAATAAATGCCCTAAAAGAGCAGCAGGCGTTAAATGACAAAATGCAGCAAACGTTATCGTCTTTAGCCACCATAGAGCAGCAGCTGTTACTACGCGAAGACACTAAGGAGCAGTAATTATGGCAACACACACACCACAAGGTGCAAAAGTATTACTCGTTGATGACGATGCAAGTTTACTTAAATTACTCGCGCTAAGAATCGAGTCTAAAGGGTATGAAGTAACAACCTGTGAAAGCGGCATACTTGCATTACAAATTCTTAAAAACCAAGTGTTTGATGCAGTTATAACAGACCTGCGTATGGACGAAATGGACGGCATGGCCTTACATCGCCAATTACAAAGCCGCTACCCAGCACTGCCGGTTATAATGATGACAGCGCATGGCTCTATACCCGATGCGGTGGAGGCGACAAAACAAGGCATTTTTGCGTTTATTACAAAACCGGTAGATAAAGACGAGCTGTTTGACAGCCTAGCCAAAGCCATTGAAATACATGGCGTAAACGCAGAAGAATCGCCCCAAAAAAGCAATATAGTAACGCGCAGTGGCGCTATGTTACACCTCCTTGAGCAAGTAAAATTACTGGGGCCAACCCAAGTAAATGTACTTATTTCTGGCGCCAGCGGTACCGGTAAGGAGCTGCTGGCTCAGGCGATTCATCAACACAGCCATGTAAGCGAAGGACCTTTTGTGGCCATTAACTGTGGCGCAGTGCCTGGGGAGCTTTTAGAGTCAGAATTATTTGGCCATAAAAAAGGCGCCTTTACAGGGGCGGTGAAAGATCACCAAGGTTTATTTCAGCAAGCTCAAGGCGGCACCTTATTTTTAGATGAAATTGGCGATATGCCGCTTAATTTACAAGTTAAGTTACTGCGTGTACTGCAAGAAAAAACCATACGCCCGGTGGGCTTTCAAGAAGAGATTCCTATTGATGTGCGCATTGTATCGGCCACTCACAAAAATTTACCCGATGCGATTAGCAATCAACAATTTAGGGAAGATTTATACTACCGCCTAAATGTTGTTAATTTAAAATTACCGCCGCTGTGTGAGCGCCGAGAAGACATAAGCCTGCTTGCCCAGCACTTTAGCGCAAGTATTGCTAAACGTATGAACCAAAAAGAAAAGCGCTTTGCAAACGATGCCATGCATGCGCTGGTACGTTACGACTGGCCTGGGAATATTCGCCAGCTACAAAACGTTGTAGAGCAAGTGGTAGCATTGAGCGCCAGCGAGGTAATTTCTGCGCACTTAGTGTTAAACGCACTTAACTCAAACCAAGCCAGTGCAGAGCCGCTTTCTCTAAATGATGCCAAAAAAGAGTTTGAGCGCGATTATGTAATAAACACCCTCAAAATGGCCGGCGGTAACGTAGCCGAAGGCGCAAAGCTTGCCAAACGTAATCGTTCGGATTTTTATAAGTTAATAAAAAAACACAATATTGATGTCGATAATTTAGTGTAATTTAAGAGTAAGGTTATTAAATGCAGTTATTTATGGTGTATCTGGGCGGGCGAATTCAAGGCTGCCATATAGAAATGCACGATATTCGCTTTGTCGTAGGGCAAAGCATTGAGCAAACTTATTCAAAGCTAAAAAGCCAATGGGTGGGCGATAAAAACAATGTGCATATGGACAGCTACATGGCAATTAACCATATCGACGGTTATAAAGTAGAAGTCGTTGATACCTACGTTGAGCAAAATAAGCAGCTGTATTTTGTTAATTTAGGCGCTTACAGAAGCGACTCTATGGCTGAGCAACACGACTTTGCATTGTATGTTGCCAGTAGTGCTGCAGAGGCCAAGCAGCGCGCTAAAAGCGACTTGCTTGCAGGCCTTAGCCATATTCATAAAGATGATTTACATGATGTAGATGACTGTTTTGCTATAGACCTGCTCGACAGCCAACTAAATATTAAGCTTACGCCAAGTGGGCATGCTCAACCAATAAAACCAGATTGGTTTGGCTATTATATTCTTTAATAGTAAAATTAAGAGTCTTGCTCGCTTTGCTCATTGGCTTCGCTTTTAGCTGCCATTTTAAATGCCACAATAACTAGGCCAAACATCGCAAAGGGCAGCGCTGCCAACATGTATTCAACCATGTTGCTATCTTGAAAGTTAGCCTGTAGTAAAAAGTGACCCGCCACGCACATTACAATAACCACAAGTAATATAGGCAGTAGCATAAGTTCTTTTTTTGATGAATGATTTTTCATTGAGTATAAGGCTATGGCTTAAAATAAAGCGCTATTGTAATGAGCTTATTTAAGCTTGGCAAACTATGGCTATTTTAATGGTATGATCGACAACAAATAACCACCCAGTGTGATTAGGATAAACAGTGAAACACAACCTTAAGCAAGTTTACCTTGTTGGTGGCGCGGTACGCGACCAGCTACTTAATATAGCATCAAAAGATAACGACTATGTTGTTATAGGCGAAACACCCCAAACTATGGAGTCGCTTGGTTTTGTGCCTATAGGAAGTGATTTTCCGGTTTATTTACACCCAAAAACAAAAGAAGAATACGCCTTGGGCCGCACTGAGCGAAAAAGCGGTAAAGGCTATACCGGCTTTGTGGTAGATGCCAGCCCTAATGTCACCCTTGAAGAAGATTTAGCACGGCGCGATTTAACCATAAACTCAATGGCACTTGATGAAAACGGCACCGTTATTGACCCTTTTAATGGCCAAAGCGATTTACACAATAAAATACTGCGCCACACCACAGAAGCCTTTGTAGAGGACCCTGTAAGGGTATTACGCATAGCGCGTTTTTTAGCACGCTACGGAAGTGAATGGCGTATTCACCCAAGTACTTATGCATTAATGCGTGAGCTTAAAAACAAAGGTGAGCTTAATCATTTAGTGCCCGAACGTGTATGGCTCGAAACCGAAAAAGCGTTGGGTGAAAAACACCCTGAACTGTATTTTCAAGCACTACATGGCTTAGGTGTTTTCCCTGAAATAGAGAGTATGCAAGGGGTGCCGCAACCTGCAAACCACCACCCTGAAGGCGATGTGTTTGTTCATACTATGTTGGTACTTAGGCGCGCTGCCGATTTAAACTTTAATTTAGAAACACGGTTTGCGGCACTCACTCATGATTTTGGTAAGGCCCTGAGCTTTAAAAAACGCGGTAATTTACGCGGCCATGAACGCGAAGGGGTAGCCGTAGTAGAAAAGTTTTGTGAGCGTTTAAAAGTGCCTAATCGTTTTCGTGATATTGGCGTACTCACCAGCGATAATCACACCTTATGTCATACGCTTGAGCAATTAAGACCACAAACGATTCATAAATTAATTGTTACTAATTTAAATGCTTTAGTGCACCCAGAGCGATTTATTGCGTTTACCCAAGCATGCCAATGTGATGCGCAAGGGCGTGGAGAAACGCTCGTAAATAAGCCCTATCCGCAAGGGGCTAAGCTGCGTGCAATTTTTAATGAATTACAAAAAATGGATAAAAAACAGGTAGTGCAAACTGCACTTAAAAATGGCAAAAAAGGCCCAGAAATAGGCGAAGAGGTAAAACTGGCAGAAATAAACTGCATCAAAGCATTTTTACAAAACGAGCAAGCAACGCAATAGGCAATACCCTAGCTGAGGTATTCAGACACGCCTTCGTTTTTAACTTGTTCTGGCTGTCGTAAGTTTTTATATGTAGAGGTGGCAGGCTCTGAAGGCAAGCTAGGTGCTTGCTCTTGGGGCCTGTATAGATCAAAAATAAATTCGATCTCTTCACGCTCAAGTGGGTTGTTCATGATCTATTCTCCTTAATTAGCGTTCAGGGTATGGCCGTTTGACTGAATTAAAAGTGAATAGTTACATTTTAAGTTGTAGTAAATTGCAATCGATGTGCAAAAAATAAGGGCGACTCAGTAGGGCGCCACTTTATGCACAGCTTAGCTTTGTAAAGGCAGGGTTACTTTAAACACCACGCCATTACCGCGCTCGTTGTTTTGTGCAGTGACACTGCCTTTATGGTAATCACACACCAGCCTTACAATATAAAGCCCTAAACCTAAGTGCGGTTGCTGCTGCATTTGCTGGCTACGCACCGACACCATAGAATCAAAAATATGCTCAGTTAGCCCTTCAGGCAGGGCGGGGCCTGTATTACTCACTGTTAATATTGCTTTATTTTCGCTCTGCTTAAGACCTACATTAATAGCTGTATTTGCTTCACTAAATTCCAGCGCATTATTAATAAGCTTATCAAGTAGCTGAGCTATAAACTCGGGAGCTCCTTGCATAGGTAAAGGGCTTTGGCATACATCAAGCTCAAATAACTGCTCTGGGTAAGTGAGCTGGTAGCCTTGCATACAGCCATTAATTACTTTTTGTAAATCAAACGGCTCGCTCTCGTTGCTTTGAATGCTTTGCTCAAGGCGCGTGGCTTCGCTCATGGTGGTTATTATTTTACCTAAGCGCTCAACCCCTTCACTCGCTCGCTCTAGGTATTTTTGGCTAAGCTCATTTTGCTCCAAGCTTTGTAGGTTTTCTAAAGAAGAACGAACCACAGCCACCGGTGTACGTAGCTCATGAGATAACCGAGATGACATATTTTCTAAATAATTAGTGTACCCGCCTAAGCGGCCAACAATATTGGCAAAACTTCGTGAAAGGTCGCCAATTTCATCGTTTGAGTCGCTGTAATTAATACTGCCGGTAATGCGCCCTTGGGCATCAATGGCTTGCTCTGCGGTGTCGCGCAGTCGCCTAATGCGGCTCGAAATACGCGAGGCAAAAAAGAACAACGTAACGGTGCCAATTAGCATCACCGCTAAAATAACGTTAAAAAGCTTTTCGAGCGACTTATTACGCAGGGTGCGTACACCGTTAGTGGTTTCCTCGGCGATTACTGCGCCAATCACTTTATCTTCTATCCAAATAGGGTATGCCGCCGATAAAATAACGGCTTTACTGTCGGGCGTTAACCGCCAAGACGTCGCTGGTTGCCCCTTTAGTGCCTTAGCTAAATGCGTGCCCTGCATTGAGGCAACATCGTGCAGGGTATCTAAAAATTCGTTTTCGGGGCGAGTTAAAATTTTATAATAAAGCGGGTGCAAATACGTTTGCTCAAAGCGTTGCCAGGCATTTTTAGGCGGCTGGTTTTTAAGGCCGTCGGCCCATACGCCATCGGCATTTTGAATTGTGCCCGACTGCGCTAATACGCGATGATGATTATCAACCACCCAAATACGGCTACCACTGTGACCCATACCTTTTAAAATTCGGTTAATTTCTGGTGAGGGCACCAATACTGAGCCTAAATCGCTTGGGTTATTTAAGTTAGAGGTCGACATAGTTTTAAAATCGAGCGGCGCTTTTTTTGTGTCAATATCGACCACGGCAAAGCCTAGCTTGTTACCAAGCATATTTATAGGAAAGCGCAGCTCTACGTTATATCCCGATTCAGTGCGTATAAAATAGCCCTGAATTTTTGTAAACGGTGTTTTGGTATTAGCATCAAACGCATTTACCCAGCCATCTTGGCGTGGGGCAATAATGTACGTATTAAAATCTCCGGCTGGGCTTTTTAGGCCAATTATTAAATGGTCGTTATTAGTAATGCTT
This sequence comes from Pseudoalteromonas sp. P1-13-1a, assembly GCF_001401875.1. Taxonomy (NCBI): domain Bacteria; kingdom Pseudomonadati; phylum Pseudomonadota; class Gammaproteobacteria; order Alteromonadales; family Pseudoalteromonadaceae; genus Pseudoalteromonas; species Pseudoalteromonas sp. P1-13-1a. Next base: position 70,932 of record NZ_LKDV01000011.1, read on the forward strand.
AAACTATTTTTAGCACGATATACAAGGTGATCGTCAGTTACTTTAAACACGGCATATAAGTAGTTATCAAATTTTCCAACCATATGATCAAACGATAAATCCTCAGCTTTATGCTCCTTGTCTGCTTTTTGTAAATAGCGTTTATCGTAATGCCAAAAGAGTGGTTGATAGCTTTGCCAGTCGCTCAGTTTGCCATCGAGTTGAATGGCGTTTTTAAGATTGTACGCATATAAGTCGCGCCCTTTTACTACCTGATCTAAAAAGTTGGTTTGCTCATCAAAAAGGGCTGGGCGTTCATGCAGGGCGGTGGCGAGCGCCCGTGTGGTGCCTACGAGGGTTTTTTCTTGGCCTTGGCGTAAAAACTTTTCCATTTCCCACACGTACTCGTAGCCTAGCCAAGGCAGTAAAAACAAAAAACACGACAGTAATATAAATTTACTGCGCAGGCCAAATCGTAACATTAGCGTTGTTCCCACCTGTAGCCCATGCCGTACACCGTATCTATGCAGTCAAAGTTTTTATCAAGGGCGATAAACTTTTTACGAATGCGTTTTACATGCGAGGTGATAGTGCTGTCGTCTACGTAAATTTTTGCATCGCTCATTAAATCGTTACGACTTTTTACATGGCCTGGGCGCTGCGCAAGTGAGTGCAACATCCAAAATTCGGTCACGGTTAAATCAACCAATTGCTGCTGCCAAAATACTTGCATGCGCTGGGTGTCGAGCGTTAACTGGCCGCGTGTAATTAATGCATTGGCATCGGCGGGCTGCTCAAGCGCTTCCATGCGTCTAAATAGCGCGCCTATTCTGGCAGCCAAGTGGGCTAAACTAATATCTTTTGTTAGGTAGTCATCGGCGCCCATACGCAGGCCACACACGGTATCTATTTCGCTATCGCGGGCGGTTAAAAAAATAATAGGCAGTGTTTTAGAAAGCGTACGCAAGGTTTGGCAAAGCAAAAAACCGCCGTCTATTTCGTGGCCTAAACCAATATCAACAATGGCTAAATCGGGTAGGGCGTCTTTAAATGCAATCTCTGCGCTGACGCGATCAGCAAAACCACTTACCTGATAACCCTGGGCGCTAAGCATTTCAATATAGTTTTCGCGGATGGCGGTTTCATCTTCAATGATGGCTATTTTTTTCATTCTACTCACCCTTATTTATTTTAAAACGCACTATATCGAAGTTTTTCAGTTATGTACGCTTAAAAAGGCAATTGCCATTTTTTTGCCATAATTGCTCAGCGGTTTGCCATTTTTGCTCCCCTTTGTTGCCACTTGCAGCTGTTTTAATACAACCATCAAAACAAAACATCACAAATTAAAACAAGTTTAAGGATTACATTATGAAGAAGACATTAATCGCATTAACGCTAGTAGCCACAGTGTGTACACCTGCATTTGCAGCAGCCGCTAACACCCCTTCTAAAGAAGCACATAAAGAAACTGCCATCGGCTTAGGTACTGGCGCCATTATTGGTGGTGTCGTTGGTGGGCCAATTGGTGCTTTTATTGGCGCATTTGCCGGGGGCTTAATTGGTGATTCAAAAGTAGCCGATGACAAAATTGCCCAGCAGCAGAGAGCAATAACAGTGATGCAGCAAAAAACCAGTGACTACCAACAGGTACTTAATCAAAACAATAGGCTAGAACAGCAGTTAGATGTACTGACTAATCAAAATGAGCAGTTAACACAATCACAAATAAATAACTTACTTGCCATGACAGTACAATTTAAAACAGGCTCAAGTGCTATTGCCCCGCACTTTGCTACGCAGTTAGACCAGCTTGTGGTGCTGTTAAAAAATCAGCCGCAACTAGCATTAGATTTAAGTGGCTTTGCCGATCAGCGCGGTGATGAGCAAGCGAATCTTTTATTGTCTAAAAAACGTGTAAACGCAGTGCAAAGTTACCTTATAAAGCACGGTATTAGCCATACACGTTTAAGTGCGCACGCTTTTGGCGAGCAACAAACATTAGCGCGCAGCAATACCGTAGAAGATAACTTTTTTGATCGACGCGTAACACTTACTACCCGCTCAATAAACCCAGTAAATGGCCAAACGGCAAGTAACTAAAGCCACTTTTATTTGTGTAAAGTTAAGCGTTCGATGGAGTGATTTTATGTTGAGTAACCCAACCAAAATGCTTACTAAAGTAAGCATTTTTATTTTCTTAGTGGCTGTGCTTCTACTTAGTTTTAATAGCCGTGCACAGTCGCCCAAGCTTGAACTTTTTGACAGCAGCGGCGCATCTGTCGCGCCGGCAATTATATTAAAAAGCGATGCTAACATGACCCTAACCGGGCTGATAAATCACGTGGTTGTTAAGCAAACTTATCAAAACGAAAATCCGTTTGCGGTAAATGCGCGTTATGTGTTTCCGTTACCTGATGAAAGCGCCGTACATGCGATGACGATGCGCATAGGTGAACGAGTCATAAAAGGCCAAATAGATAAAAAAGTAGAGGCCGAAAAAAAGTATCAGGCAGCTAAAAATGCTGGCAAGCAAGCCGCACTTGTACGCCAGCAGCGCGCTAATATGTTTATTACTAACGTGGCAAATATAGGCCCTGGCGAGCAAATCGTGATAGAGCTTGAATACCAAGAGATCATTGATTACAGCAATGGCACATTTGCTATTCGCTTCCCAAGTACTATTATGCCGCGCTATCACACAATAAGCGCAAATATTGAAACTGAGCAAACTAGCCTAACCCTTGCACCACAAGGATGGTTAAGCCCTGTATATAGCAAAACGCAGCACAGCGAAGCGCCAAGCAGCCAATTTAGTTTAAATATTGATATAGATGTAGGCTTAGAGCTTGTAGATATAACGTCTAAATTTCATCGTGTAGAAGTACAAAACCCGGCCTTTGGGCAATATACGGTTGCTTTAAATGAGCAAGCGGGGGCCAATCGCGACTTTGTACTTGAGTTTAAACCGCTGCAAAAAGAAAGCGCACAAGCAGCATTTTTTACCCAGCAGTTTGAAAATGGCGACCGATACGGGCTTGCTATGCTAATGCCGCCAGCAGATCACTTTACACAAACGCAGCGCCTACCACGCGAAATGGTGTTTGTTGTAGATACCTCTGGCTCTATGCACGGGCAATCTATGGAGCAAGCTAAAAAGGCCCTGTTTTATGCGCTGTCTTTGCTTGATAGCGACGACAGTTTTAACATTATTGGCTTTGATAACGTGGTTACCCCCATGAGCGATAAACCCCTTATTGCTAGTGACTTTAACTTACGCCGCGCTGAGCGCTTTATTTATAGCCTAGAGGCCGACGGTGGAACCGAAATACAAGGTGCACTTGATGCGGTACTTGATGGCAGCAGTTTTGAAGGCTTTGTACGCCAAGTAGTGTTTTTAACGGATGGCAGTGTAAGTAACGAAGATGCCTTATTTAAAAATATTCAGCGTAAATTGGGGGATAGCCGTTTATTTACTGTAGGCATTGGCAGTGCCCCCAATAGCTTTTTTATGCGTCGCGCAGCTGATATAGGTAAAGGGTCATTTACGTTTATTGGCAGCACAAATGAGGTGCAGCCTAAAATGCAGCAGTTATTTGATAAGCTTGCTCATCCCGCTATCACTAATTTAGCACTGCGCGATGAAAGCAATCACAGTTTAGATTTTTGGCCATCACCTTTGCCTGATTTATATTTTGGCGAGCCAATAATGGTGGCTATAAAACTAAATGATACAAATCAAATTACGCTTAGTGGGCAAACCGCTCAAGGCCCTTTAAATATAAAGCTAAGCGCACAAAATAGCGCCAGCGCAAAAGGGATTGATAAGCTGTGGGCGCGCCAAAAAATTAAATCGTTGCTTTTGTATAATGACCGTCAGTCAGTTAAAAATGAGGTGCAGGGGCTTGCACTCACACATCAACTACTGAGCCCGTTTACTGCTTTTATAGCTATTGAACACACTCAAATTAACGAGCCTGCAAAGCAAACGGCACTGGCTAAGAACGTAGCGCCACAAGGACTGGCTATGCGTTTACCACAAACCGATGGGCAAAGCCGACTGTACATATTGCTGGGCTGCATTTTATTACTTGGCTATGGCGCGTTTAAAATAAACCGAGGGCCTAAATGAATAAGTGGCTAAGTGCGGGCTTATTAATCGCCGGGCTGGTGCTGTTTTCTCATGGTGCTTATATGCAAGCTAAGGCATGGCTTGCCCAAGTATTAATAGAGCAGGCCTGGCAAGAGGCACTTATTACGCCACACGCTCGCGTTAAACCGTGGTTTTACGCCGACAGCTTTGTAACCGCGCAGCTTAACTGGCCTATGCATAATAAAGTGCTTAGCGTTTTAGCTGGGGCAAGTGGTCGTAATTTAGCCTTTGCACCAAGCCACTTTTTGCCAGGGGCAAAGCTTGGAGATAAACATGGCGGTGCGTTAATAGCGGGTCATAACGATACCCACTTTGCATTTTTAAAACACACCAAAGTGGGTGAAACGTTTACGCTGCAGCTGCAAAGTGGCGTAATACAGCATTATAAAGTGAAGGGGATTGAGGTAATTCATCAATCCCAGCATGCATTTTTACAAACCCCAGGGCTTTATTTATTAACCTGTTACCCTTTTGACTCGCTGGCATCAGGTACTGATTTAAGATGGCTTGTATCGGCTGAGTTGATAGGGTCATCGCCAGCGTCATTAAGCGGTATATCTACTACCAGCTCTTGATGTCGTTGGCTTATCATCACCCCTGCAAAAACAACAAATATACTCACCCATTGCCAAAAATCGAGTACTTCACCCAAAATAATGGCCGATAAAATAAGCGTGAAAATAGGTATTAAATTTGAATAAGCTGCAGCCGTTAATACCGACACTTTGCCAATTGCATAGTTATACATACCATAGCCACCTAAGGTGACAAACGAGCCTAAATACAAAATGCTCATAAGGGCGGTTAGGTCATGCTGGTTTTCGCTTGGTAAGTCGATAAAAAATAAAAACGGTGCAAAAAACACACTGCCGCTTATGCCTTGTAAAGCAATTAGCGTTAACGGCGAGTAGCGATTGGCCAAGTGCTTAATGCTAATGGTGTAAAACGCCGCGCATACCATGGCCATAAGCTCTAAAAAGTTACCCAATAATGGATTAGGGGCCTGATCGGTATTTGGTGAAAGCAAAGTAAGTAAAATACTGCCGCCAATACACAGGGTAAACCCAATCACAATGGCTTTACTTATATACTCTTTAAGCATAAAAAACGCCATCAACGCCACAATAATAGGCAAACACGAAACAATAACTCCCGCCTGAGAGGCCGAGGTGTATTCCATTGCGTGGCCTTCAAATAAAAAGTACAAGCATGGCTCTGCGAGCGACATACCTAATAAGTACTTCCAATCGCCTTTTAAATACTCAAACCTAATTACGTAACGCCATAAACACAGCGATAAAACTAAGGTGGTTAGCATGCGTAAAAATATAACTAGTGCAGGGTCGTAAACGGCAATAGCATACTTAAGTGCAATAAAGGAGCTACCCCATAAAAAGGTGGCAATAATTAGGCATAAACTGGCTGGCATAAATGAAATTTTATCAAATTAAATTAACGCCGATCCTAGCATGAATAATTTTAACTTGTTCAAAAATACCGAGCTGGTATAAGTTTATTTATCTTTCATTTTAATAGTAAATAATAATGCATAGGGAACAGGTAATTGTTGTTAAGCTTGGTACAAGTGTACTGACCGGCGGCACCGATAAGTTAGATAAAGCCCATATGGTTGAGCTGGTTCGCCAATGTAGCGAATTAAAAAAGCAAGGCCACCAAGTTATATTAGTATCAAGTGGCGCGGTTGCTGCGGGTCGCGAACAACTTATTAAACCCTGTGGCCGCGGCCTAATAGATAAACAAATGTTGGCAGCCGTTGGGCAAGGCCAGCTTATACATATTTGGCAAAGCTTATTTGCCTTGTATGGCATAAACGTAGGGCAAATGCTGCTTACCCGTGCCGACGTAGATGACCGCGAACGCTATTTAAATGCGCGCGACACCTTAAATGCGTTATTAAGCCACGATGTGGTGCCTATTATTAATGAAAACGACGCGGTAGCAACCGCCGAAATAAAAGTAGGCGATAACGATAATTTATCGGCGCTGGTGGCTATTTTAGCTAATGCCAATAAGCTATTACTGCTTACCGATCAAGAAGGTTTATTTACCAGCGATCCGCGCACAAATACCGATGCAAAACTGATTGACGAAGTCACTCATATAAACGATGAGTTACGCCAACTGGCTGGTGGCAGCGGTACAAGTTTAGGCACCGGCGGTATGGCCACAAAACTACAAGCCGCCGACGTAGCAAGGCGCGCAGGGGTAGAGGTTATTATTGCAAAAGGCGCTGGCAACAACGTTATTTTAAAATGCATGAGTGAGCAATTACCCGGCACGCGGTTTTTAAAACTTACTGCGCCAAAAGATGGCCGTAAAAAATGGCTAATGGCAGGGCCTAAAAGTACCGGCCAAATTATGATTGATGCAGGCGCTATTGCTGCACTACAAAACAAAGGGGCAAGCCTATTAGCCAAAGGCATAACCAATGCGTTTGGCCGTTTTGAGCGGGGCGACTTAATCGATTTAATAGACGCCAATAACCATGTTATTGCACGAGGGTTAACGCGTTTTAACCAAGTTGAAGTAAATAAAATTAAAGGTGCCCACTCAGAGCAAATAGGCGAGCTACTCGACTTTGATAGTGGTGCTGTGGTGCTACACAGAGACGACTTAGTTTTACTTTAGTTTTTTATAGTGCTTAGTAAAACAAACTTTAATCCACATAGGTGAATGCGCCCTAATTAAAAAGTATTGGTTAATTATTTAGCAAAGTTGATGATTTTGTCTAAACTGATTGAAGTTAAAACAGTTTAGGTAAACTAATGAAGGCAAACAATTGCGGGCACGAATGGATAATCAATCTAACTCAGCAAGAAGAAGAAAGTGATTTAGATACGTCGTTAGTACAGATTATTGGCGACCTGCTCGAAGTTGAAAATTTTGCTATTTATATTAATAAACACTTTAGTGCGCAATTACCGCCTACGCTTATAAACAGCGACACTCGCCTTGAAGTATTAGAGTCTAACGAAGCGTTAGCGCTGCTTAATAAAGTAACCCAAAACAAAATAAGAGTAAGCCGTGCCTTAGGTGTAGTAACAACGTATGTGCCAGTGTATTACTTTGGAAAAGTAATTGGCATATTACTAATAGAAACCACAACAGAGTTAGCGCAAACCACCACAATGCTCGCCGTACATATTTTAAATATTTATGCCAACCAGCTAGGGCTACTGCATAAATCGCGTTTAGACCCCTTAACTGAGCTTTTAAATAGACAAACCTTTGATAAAAAAGTGATCGAAATTGTCTCAGGCAAAGGCTTTTTATTACCCCGTGATGATACAAACGAAAAGCGACGATGGTATTTAGCCATTGCAGATATCGATCACTTTAAACGCGTAAACGACAATTACGGCCATGTCATAGGGGATGAGGTTATTTTACTTGTGGCGCGCCTGCTAAAAAATAACTTTAGGTTAGAAGACTACGTATTTAGGTATGGTGGCGAGGAGTTTGCGGTACTATTTCAAACCAAAACCGAGGCACAAGCACATATAGCACTTAACCGTTTGCGCTCAAATATTGCTGAGTACCCCTTTCCGCAAGTTGGGCAGCTTACAATTAGCATTGGCTTTTTAGAGTTGGCAAGTATTGATACTGTATCTAGCATAGTGCACCAAGCCGACATGGCGCTGTATCATTCTAAAAATAGCGGCCGTAATAAAGTGACTGCTTATAGCGAGCTTGAGGTAAATGAAGAAGTGACCACCGATAATAGTATTGAGCTTTTTTGATTGTGAATTTGTGCTAAAATCTGGCTCCTTAAATTGTTGTAGGCAGGCACAAACATGAAATTCGTTCGTTGGTTTTTAGGTTGTATAATTTTATTCTTTAATTTTGTATTTACTCCTCGCAGTAAAAAGCGTGCAAGCGATGTGCAAGCGCAGCTTGATCAGCAAACCTCACAATTTAAACTTTATCAATTTAAAGCATGCCCGTTTTGCGTAAAAGTACGCCGTGCAATTAAGCGCGAAGGCTTAAAAATAGAAACGCGTGATGCAAAAAATAATCAACAATTTCGTCAAGAGCTGTTAGAGCAAGGCGGCAAAATTAAAGTGCCATGCCTACGTATAGAAAAAAATGGCCAAGTAGAGTGGCTGTACGAATCTAACGATATTATTGCTTACTTAAATAAAGTAGCGGCTTAAACGACCCCCTTAATTTTTATCTCACTTATTAAAAGAGACATTATCATGACAATCCGTACTCGTGTTGCCCCATCTCCAACAGGTGACCCGCATCTTGGCACCGCTTATATTGCGTTATTTAACTACTGTTTTGCTAAACAACAAGGCGGCGAGTTTGTACTTCGTATTGAAGATACAGACCAGGTTCGTAGCACGCCAGAGTCAGAACAAGCGATTATGGATAGCCTGCGTTGGTTAGGTCTTGAGTGGGATCATGGCCCTGATGTAGGCGGCGAATTTGGCCCTTACCGTCAATCTGAGCGTAGCGATTTATACAAAAAATACGCGCACCAATTAGTTGAGCAAGGTAAAGCGTTTTATTGTTTTGCAACCAGCGAAGAGCTTGACCAAATGCGCGAAGAGCAAATGGCACAAGGTCTGCGCCCTAAATACGACGGTCGTGGTTTAAACCTCACAGAAGATGAAATTAAAGCGAACTTAGCTGCTGGGAAGCCTTACGTTATACGCATGAAAATACCTAGCGAAGGCACCTTTAAGTTTAACGACTACCTACGCGATGAAATTGAAATCCCGTGGGAAAACGTAGACATGCAAGTGCTATTAAAAGCCGATGGTTTTCCAACGTACTTTTTAGCAAACGTAGTGGATGACCACCACATGCAAATAAGCCATATTTTCCGTGGCGAAGAGTGGATTAATTCAGCACCTAAACTATTAAAACTTTACCAAGATTTAGGTTGGGAAGCCCCCGTATTAGGCCACTTACCATTATTACGTAATCCAGATAAATCAAAGCTTTCTAAGCGTAAAAACCCAACGTCTATTAATTACTATAAAGAAATGGGTTACCTACCAGAAGCCGTGCTTAACTACTTAGGCCGTATGGGTTGGTCAATGCCAGATGAGCGTGAAAAATTCACCCTTAACGAGATGATTGAACACTTCGACATGAAGCGTGTATCACTGGGCGGCCCAGTATTTGATGTGGAAAAATTAAGCTGGTTAAACGGCATGTGGATCCGCGAAAACCTTACAGATGAAGAACTTGTACAGCGCTTTGTTGATTGGAAGTTTAATGGCGAAATGCTAGCTAAAGTATTACCAGAGGCTAAAACGCGCATTAATACGCTTTCGGATATGGTTGACTTAGCAGGCCACTTTGTAGGCGGCATTCCAACTTACGACCCAGCACTGTTAACAGCGGGCAAAGCTGACGAAAACGTAATACGCCAAGCGCTACAGTTTTTTGTATGGCAGCTTGAAGGTTTACGTAGTTTCGATAAGCCAGCTATTTTTGCCATTGCAAAAGAAGTTGCTACATTCCACGAGCTTAAAATTAAAGACTTTTTAGAGCCAATATTTGTAGCAATCACGGGTAAAACATCATCTACCTCAGTGCTTGATGCAATGGAAATTTTAGGCTCAGACTTATCACGTGCGCGTTTACGTGTTGCACTTGCTCATTTAGGTATTTCTAAAAAGCAGGCTAAAAATATTGAGCGTGCGTACCGCACATACCCAAGTGCATAATCTTTAGTCATACTTTATAAAAAGCCGCGCTTATTAATTAAGCGCGGCTTTTTTGTTTCAGGCTGTTTGGCTATATGTCATCGCGTTTTGATATCGTTTAGCGCAAGCAGTGGCGCTTTAGCAAATGCTACAATGCTGCATGTAAATTAAAAGGAGGCAGCATGATTGCACCTTTAAAAAACAAAGCTTTATTTAGCAGTAATGCCTTTTCAATAAACCTAGTTACTTACCCTACAAACCACAGCGTAATGAGCCATATAGACCCCGTGCAGCAAGGGCGTTACTACAAACTTAATTTTGTACTCGTAAAACCCAAAGCGGGTGGGGTTTTTAAATGCTCAAAATGCATTATTAATTGGTTTAACCGCGTGTATCTATTTAGACCCGACAAGTACGAGCACAGCGTTTCTAAAATTGAGTCAGGAAAGCGCGTACTACTTAGTTTTGCGCTTAATATATAATTTATTAATAGTCGTAGGCCTGTCCGCTGCATAAAACAGACAGGTCACAATACGATACAGATATTTCGCGACAAGAATTTATAGTAAAGGCGTTACCGCCTCTGCGCATTGCATCTGCTTTAAGTAAATCTATAGACTCTGATTTAGAGCGATTGTAGCTTATACTACTGTTGCCTCTACCATCTCCATTGCAGCTTTCGCCTTCAATTCGGCCTAAAAGTGTGGCGCCACTTTCGTGTGCTTCTTGGTCGCTATAAAACTGTTGTAAATCTCGTTTTTTAACGTACGTACCAATTTCCTCAGATAAAACATCGTTATCTATATCGGTATGAAAAGTCACGTTTGAGCATCCAGTTAAAGCAGTGAATACGCTTATTGCTGCAAAAACACGTAACATAATAATTAGTCCCTTATTTAAGTTTGGTACCTAAATTACTAACTAAAACAGGTATGTGCAATATTTACCCTTAAGTTAATTGTATGAATTTGTAAGTGATTCGACCTCTCTTTAAATTTTTTCTGGTAGTATGGGCAGGTTATAAGCAGTTTAAGCAGTGAACAATCTATGTTAAGTCCTTACTTTCAGCAGCATGCTGACTATGTTTCTATCTCTCGTGAGCAAGGGTGTCGTTTCGCAAAGTGCGTTGCCGATGATTACAACCCACTTCATGATAAAGATGCCAAAAAGTTTTGCGCGCCAGGAGACTTACTTTTTTCTTTAGTATTAGACCGCTACGGTATAAGTGAGCGAATGGAATTTACCTTTGCCGGTATGGTTGACGAAAACACTAAACTTAACTTTCCACAAGGGGCTGATGAGTTTGATGTAACCAACGGCGACAAAGTAATTTTAAAGGTAAAACGCGAAGGTCAAACCAGCAAGTGCCCAACACTTACAAATAGCCTAATAAAAAACTATGTTGAGTTTTCTGGTGCTGCATTTCCGCACGTAATTATTCCGCTAATGGGCAAGCAAGATGTAATGATTAACCCAGCGCGCCCTATGGTTATTTACGAGTCGATGATCATTAACCTTGATAACATTAATATTCAAGCGCCAACGCTTGAGTTTGCTGAGCCAAGTTTTGAGTACACAGGTAAGCGCGGCAAAATTACCTTGCGCTTTAATTTACTAGAAAACGGCGAAAAAGTCGGTTTTGGTGAAAAGCACATGGTGGTGTCGGGTATTCGTGAATACTGCCAAGCAACGGTTGATGACTTAATCGCGTTTTATAATGAGCGAAAAGCCACCTTAAAACCGGCTTAAAGTTTATTTTAAATAAAGGCGCTATTTATAGCGCCTTTTTTATTGCTAAAGCTCAGGTATAATGGTGCTCTTTGTTATTTTAAAGCTAAGCCTATGTCTGCCACATCGTTCTCATCTCTAAAACTCGATTCGTTATTACTAACAGCAATTGAGCAAAATAATTACACCACGCCTACCGCCATTCAGGTTAAAACTATTCCGCACATATTAGCGGGCAGCGATGTAATGGGCAGTGCGCAAACAGGCACAGGTAAAACAGCCGCCTTTGTATTACCACTACTACATAAGCTTTTAAATACACCAAAAAAAGATGAGCCAGGTATAGCCCGAGTAGTTATTTTAACCCCCACACGTGAGCTTGCTCAGCAAGTATTTGCAAGCTTTGAAAAATACGCTCAAGGCAGTAATATTCAAGGCGCTTTAGCGTATGGCGGCGCAAGTATTGGCCCGCAAATTAAAGCACTTAAAACGGCGCAAGTGATAGTCGCAACACCTGGGCGTTTACTTGATCATATCGTTAAAGGCAGTGTGGTGCTTTCAAGTGTTGATTCGTTAGTATTTGATGAAGCCGACCGTATGCTGGATATGGGCTTTATTGATGAAATAAAACGTATTTTGCGCCACATTCCAGGCGATCGCCAAACCTTATTGTTCTCAGCCACATTTGATGACAGCGTGTTTGAGCTGAGTAAAAAACTACTTAAAAACCCAGAGCTGATTGAAGTTGATAAACGTAACTCAGCCGCCGTGGAAGTAGAGCAAGTTATTTACGCAGTTGATGAAGATAGAAAGCGTGAGCTTGTATCACACATGATTGGCATGAAAAATTGGCGCCAAGTACTTATATTCACGCGTACAAAACAAATGGCCGATAAACTTGCCAAAGAAATGTGTAAAGACGGTTTAAAAACTGAGTCTATCCATGGCGATAAATCGCAAGGTGCACGCGACCGTGCATTACAAAACTTTAAAGAAGGCTCAACGCGTGTATTAGTTGCCACTGATGTAGCTGCCCGCGGTTTAGATATTCCCGCGCTTAAATACGTAATAAATTTTGAGCTACCTTACATAGCAGAAGATTACGTACACCGAATTGGCCGTACAGGTCGCGCTGGCGAGCAAGGCCTTGCCATGTCGCTGGTAAGTATTGATGAGCAATGGTTACTGGAAGAAATTGAAGTACTACTTGATACCCGTTTAACACCACAATGGCTAGAAGGTTACGAGCCTGATTTAAACAAGCCCCCTAAAGATAACCGTAAAAACACCAATAAAGCCCGTAAAGATCGCGATAAAAAGCGCATTACGGGGCAAAGAGCACCAACTAAACGCCGCAGAAAGTAGCCTTAAACATATTTATTTAGCTATACTGAGGCGACTAAATAGCTGAGGTATAGTTATGTTTGAAACAGATAAATGGGCATTTTCTGGTATCGATGGCCAAATATCGTTACATAAATGGCAAAAGACCATTGATCTGATTACGGGGCTTTTTTCGGCACCTTCCGGCTATATAGTTCAGGCTACTAGTAAAGGCTATCGCGTAGTTATTAGAGCAAATGAAGGCGGCTCACACTTTGAAACCAACCCTATACTCCCTCCAGAAACGCCCTTGTTTTGTAAATATGTAGCCGAAAACAACAAAACCTTATATGTAAATAATGCCAGTAATGATGCGCAGTGGAATACCATGCCAGAGGTGATTGAAGATGATGTTGAATCCTACCTTGGCCTGCCAATTCACTGGCCTGAAGGCAATGTATTCGGTACATTGTGTTTAAAAGATTCAACAAAAACCAGTTATACCAATGAGTATTTTGAACTAATAGAGCAGCTGCGTGATTTAATTGAAGACGATTTAGCCCTTATTTATAGCTTTGAGCAAATGCGCGAAATAGCCATGCTTGACCCGCTTACCAACATTTATAACCGCCGTGCACTAAGCTTACTTGCCCAACACAAACTTAATTTAGCACTGCGTTTGGGTTTTGATGTGTGTTGCTTGTTTATTGATATAAACGACTTTAAAAAACTAAACGACACTTACGGCCATGATATAGGCGATCAGGCGCTAATCATTTTGGCAAATACCTTAAAAACACACTTAAGAGAGGCTGATATAGTAGGGCGTTTAGGGGGCGATGAATTTGTAGCTGTAATGCAAATTAGTGATAGAAGTAAGCTTAACCATATTATTGATAAAATAAAAATTGAGTATACAAACGCACTATTAGAAAACAACGTATGCGCGCTGACACTCAGCATAGGCGAAAGTTTTACTAATAAACAAAAGCAACCCTTTGATACGTTATTAAATTTGGCCGATCATCAAATGTATAAAAATAAACAAGCGTACAAATTGGCTAAAAAAGCATAATAATAAAAGCAATACACTTAAACATAGCAACAAAAAGCAAGCCATTAGGCTTGCTATAAACGGGGAGAATGAGGCGTTAAGCGATTTGTTTTTCGGCTAAGTTTAATTCCATCGTGGCTTTTAATAAACGGTATAAGTTTATTGATGCGTCAATTTCTTCTTTACGGTTTGTTAAGCTTTCAATATTTAAGCCCAGTGGCACATCAAGGTGTGCACAGCTTTTGAGTATTAGGTCGAGATTTTCTCGGCAAATACGTACCGATTCACTTAAGGTGTTTTCTGCATCAAGCATGCGCCATTTAGTGGCCTCTGGCACTGAGATACCCAACCATTGCATAAACTCTAAGGTTTTATCGCCACCGCACGGGGTAAACGTTAAAATAATTCGTTTTGGTGTAATACCTTGCGCTTTACAGGTACGCGCATAACTTGTGATTAGCTCTATCGTTGCTTGTGCGTCGTAAACCGCTTGCGATATAAAAAACTGACACCCTTGTGCTGTTTTTTCTATAAGGCGCTCGTGCTCATTTCGCTTACTTGCATGGCGCTCTGCTATGGTAACGCCCCCTAAAAAGAAGTCATCACTTTGCTCTGCAAGCGTTTTATAGGCATTGGGCAAGCTTAGTTTTATATCACCCACCGATGAAGGGCTACCCACTAAAACCACATTTTTTAAATCGTAGTCGTTTTTGGTTTCATCCAACCAGCCTTTAAACTCTTCTACATCACGCTGTGCCACACTTTTGTAAGTAATGACATCCGGAGCAGATAAATTACGTAGTAAGTGGCTGTATTCACGTGGGTCTACAGTTTGTTTAAACGGAAATGGGCGTGCTTTATCTGTACGACTACTTTCATCTTGAATGTCGTAAATTATTACGCCGTCGTATTCAATTTCGTGTAAGCGAGCAAGTAGTTTTTCTGCAATGATTTTTAGTTGCACTTTATCAGTACCAATTTTAGGCGGGGTAGTACCAATAAGATAAACACCTTGATTGGTGTCTTCTATTTTTTCTTGTAGTGATAAAGCCATAATCCTCATTCCAGCTTAGTCCAATGTATGTAATTTAATATAGCAGCCATTTAGACGTCTAGATAGATTTATTTGGTGAAAGTTTTTCAATTAACTTGAGTGTTTTTCATGCTTAAGTGTTTTTAAAATAGGGAATTGACACAGTTGTTTACATTAAAACTGTCGCAAAGCTCTTACAATCATTTGCTTTAGGGCATAATCAACTATGAATTAGCATTAAATCTAATAACAAATTTGCTCAATTTAAAAAGGGACAACAATGAAATTTAAATTACTAGCAACAAGCTTAGCGGTATCGCTGGCGCTAACAGGCTGCGCAACACAGCAAAGCGAAAACACCCAAGCAGCACAGCAACAGCAAACAACAGCTGCTGATGAGCGTGTATTTTCGCAAGAGTACTTAATCGAAGAGCTTGATAACGGCTTACGTGTAATGGTTGTTAAAACCGATTACCCCGATGTAGTGTCGCTGCAAATTCCGGTATCGGTTGGTTCACGAAATGAAGTAAAAGAAGGTAAAACCGGGTTTGCTCACTTTTTTGAGCACATGATGTTTAAAGGTTCTAAAAAATTCCCGCAAGACGAATACACTGCCATTTTTAAAAATGCAGGGGTAGATAACCGTGCTTACACCACTAATGATTACACAAACTACCATTTAAACTTTTCAAAGCAGCACCTTGATAAAGTACTTGAAATTGAAGCCGATATTTTTCAAAACTTAACCTACACCGAAGAGCAATTTAGAACCGAAGCGCTAACGGTTAAAGGGGAGTATTTAAAAAATAACGCCAGCCCAATTCGTAAGTTATTGAGCGCAGTTCGCGAAGAAGCGTTTGATACACACACCTATAAACATACCACCATGGGCTTTTTTGAAGATATTGAAGCCATGCCAGATCAAATGGCGTACGGTAAAGAATTTTTTGATAAGTTTTATAAGCCAGAATATGTATCGCTAGTAATTGTCGGCGATGTAGACCCTAAAGCCACGATGGCGATGGTGAAAAAACATTGGGGTGGCTGGAAAAAAGGCAATTACGTTGCCGATATAAAAGCCGAGCCTGCACAACAAGCGCCTAAATATGTACATGAGAAAAACGAAGGTCTGCCTGGTCATTGGTTGCTTGTATCTTACAAAGGTGCGGCCTGGGAGCCTGCAAAAAAAGATAGAGCCGCGCTTGATTTAATCTCACAACTTTATTTTTCAAATAACTCAGATTTATATCAAGAGCTGGTTGTTGAAAAACAAATAGCGAGTCAAATGTTTACCTATAATCCAGAAACAAAAGATCCTGGTTTATTGCATGTATTTGTAAAAGTAGAAAATGAAGATGATTTAGCAAAAGCACGCGATGCTATTAATCGCACTTACGCAAAAGCACGTACCGAACTTGTTGATGAGCAAAAACTAAGTGATTTAAAATCGAACCTTAAATACAGCTTTATTAACGGCTTAGATTCATCACAAGCAATTGCGTCAACCCTTGCAAGGTACATGCATTTTGAGCGCGATCCAGAGGTAATTAACCAACTTTATAAATCGGCCGACAACATCACAGCACAAGATATTAAAGCCGTGGCTAATAAATACTTTGTAGATGACGCGCGTACAACCGTAACTATGTCGGCACTTGATAAAGCGCCAGGGTTTGAGCAGGAAGCAAGCTTAAACGCGTTAGTTGCAAAGCTTGATAAAGCGCCTGAAGCGCCAGTATTTAAAGTGCTTGATAAAACCAATAGCTCGCCACTGATTGACGTAAACTTTTTATTCAATACAGGGGCTGCCGCAGACCCTAAAGGTAAAAAAGGGGTTGCTGCGCTTACAGCCGCTATGCTTGCTCAAGGTGGCTCGCAAAGTACGAGTTACAAAGAGATACAAAAAGCGCTTTACCCGCTTGCGGGTAGTTTCGGTTATCAAATAGATAAAGAAATGCTGTCGTTCCAAGGGCGTATACATAAAGACAATGCTGAAACATGGTATGCAATTATAAGCGAGCAACTGCTTAACCCAGGTTTTAGAGACGATGACTTTAAACGCCTTAAAAAAGAAATGATCGACGGTATTAAATCGGGCTTAAAAGCCTCTAACGACGAAGAGCTTGGTAAAGAAGTACTCTACAGCACGCTTTATAAAGGCCACCCATACGAAAGCTACAACTACGGCGATATTTCGGATTTAGAAGCGCTAACGCTTGATGATGTAAAAGCATTTTACAACACAGAGCTTACCCAATCTAAACTAACACTGGGTTTAATTGGCGCTGTGCCAAAAGCACTTAAAGCCGAAATTAAGAGCGATTTAGCAACCTTACCTAAAGGCGAGCAAAGCCGTTTAAGTATTCCTGATGCGCCAGAACTTAAAGGTCATCATGCAACAATTGTAGAAAAGTCAGCGCAATCTACCGCGGTATCGTTTGGTTTCCCAATTGATACCATTCGTAGCAGCGAAGATTGGACCGCCCTTTGGCTTGTGCGTTCGTACTTTGGTGAGCATCGTAGTTCTAACTCATACCTGTATGAGCGAATTCGACAAACACGGGGTATGAACTACGGTGATTACGCCTACATTGAGTACTTCCCGCGTGGTATGTTTCAAACTAAACCTGATGCAAACTTAGGACGCTCTGAGCAAATATTCCAAATCTGGTTACGCCCGCTGCGCTCTAATAACGATGCACACTTTGCAACGCGTACTGCATTGTTTGAGCTGGATAAGCTCATTAAAAATGGTTTAACCGAAAAAGACTTTGAAGCAACACGTAACTTTTTAATTAACTACGTACCGCAGCTTGTCGCAAGTCAAAACCGCCAGTTAGGCTATGCACTTGATAGCGAATTTTATAATACGGAGTCGTTTGTAAAGTACGTGACAAATAAACTTGAAAAGCTAACACTTGCTGATGTTAATCGCGTGATTAAAGATAACCTGCAAACAGACAACGTGCAGTATGTGTTTATTACCGGTGACGGCGAAGACATGAAAAAACGTTTAGTGTCAGAGCAAACATCGCCAATGGTTTACAACACAGAAAAACCAGCAGAACTTGTTGCTGAGGATAAAGTCATTGCCGATTACAAATTAGCAATCCCAGCTAAAAATATTGAAGTAATGGCCGTTGAAAAAGTGTTTCAGTAATTTAAGCGCTTTATTCAATATATAAAAAATGCCCCAGTGCTTATAGCCTGGGGCATTTTTATTTAATTAGCGTAGGGTATTAGTTAGTCGCTAAAAGCACTGAACCTGCGCCTAGAGCAAAGCTTATTAAGGAGCTAATAACAACGCCCGCTAAAAAGCTTTTAGTTGGTGTACTTTTAACGGTGTCATTTACAGGTTCATCAAGTTTAATTAGCTCGCCTTGGCGTACTTCAAGTACCGCGCATAGTGCCATAGTGGTTTCTTTAGAAGCGGCGCCTTGTTTTTCTACTCGTTGAATGGTCCGCAAGCTTACGTCGCAGGCATCTGCAAGCTGCTGCTGTGTCCAATTCAACTTACTTCTAAGCGATTTAATTGTTGTAGGATTTAATTGCACGTTAAAGCTTCCCTACAAATAGTTCAACAATGGTTGCCGTTGTATAGCCAAACACCGCTCCGCCTAATGTGCAGCCAGCAAGAAAAAATGCTGCCTTTTTAGGGTCGTCCGAAAGGCTAGATTGAACTTGTTTTGCAACGATTTTTGCATCTTTACAAAGTGTGCATTCTAGGCGCCCTGTGAATATGTTAAGCATGTCAAACTTTACTTGATACTGTGAGCCCTCAAAATCAAAAGAATGTGTGCTCGCACAATTAATAGTGCGTTTTTTACTGAATAAATCATCGTTTATGTACACTTCTTCTTTACCAGTAAAGTAACTACCAAAGCAGGCTATTTGGTTGTCGCCATCTTGAAAGTAGAATTTATAACCAAGTCGTTTTGTATTTAATATATCGTTTTTCATCATCGTTATCCTTGTTGAGTTGATGATGCTAATTTAGCGTTTGTTTTTATTTTTTACGCCGTCAGTAGTATGTCAGTAGCTAGTTTGGCACATGACAGCAGCCCTGTCATGCTTCATTAGTACTTGATTATTAATATAAAAATAAATTTTATGAATTTTTATAGTTCACTTAACTGTCATATAGTGTATTACTTAACATTAATAAATTAAGTAACTAGCGTTTAGATAAATCAAGTAAAGTAAGAATATTTTGTTAAAAAATTGTTATTGATTATACTGGTGAACAACAAAGCTAAAATGGAAAGCTCGTGATTGACGATAAAGCGTTTTTTAAGTTGGTATTAGATACCACGCCCGACCAAGTAGTGGTTATTAATTCTGCTGGCGATATAGTATACGTCAATAGAAGCTGGCAAAACTTTGGTGAACAAAACGACTGTGCCTGCTGTGATATGTGGGAGCAACAAAATTACTTAACTGAGTGTGAGAAAGCAGCGCAAAAAGGAGACAGCTTTGGTTTAAAAGCATTTAACGGTATTAAATCAGTTATTTCAGGTGCTAATGGCGACTTCTATCTAGAATATCCGTGTCATAGCGAAGATGAAAAACGTTGGTTTATGATGCGTGTGGTCTCGTTTAACCATATAGATAATGCGTATTACGCTATTAGTCATCAAAATATTACCGAGCGAAAATTAGCAGAAGAGCAAGTACAAAAACTTGCCGCTATTGATGGCTTAACAGATATTGCTAACCGAGGCTTTTTTGATACCTTTTTAGAGCAAGAGTGGAATCGCTGTCAGCGTTTAAGTATGCCGCTTTCACTGGCTATAATTGATATTGATGATTTTAAATTACTTAATGATACCTACGGCCACCAACAAGGCGATACATGTTTAAAAATGGTGGCTAAAGTACTTAATGAACACACTAAACGGCCCAGTGATTTATGCGCGCGTTTTGGTGGTGAAGAATTTGTACTAGTTTATGGAAATACAAACTCAGATCAGGCTTTGTTAGTATTGAACGATATTTTAGAAAACCTAAAACAGTTAAACATTGAAAATAAACATTCATTACCCAGCAGAACCCTCACTGTTAGTGTAGGGTTGACTACTATTACACCAAGTAGTGATTTTACAGCGGCGTATTTAATCAAAGAAGCAGACGATTTACTTTATAAAGCAAAAGATAAAGGAAAAGATGCTTTATGTGTGAGTGATTTAGCACTCGTATAATTTTTTACCCTTAGTTATACCTAATAACCAGAACAAATAACTAAGGCGTTAACACCTTAGGCTTTAAATCCGTTAAACTTGGGAAAAAGCTCTTTTTATATCAATTTAAGGCAGTGTAGTATTATGCGTCATGAAATTTGGCAACAGCTTCGTAGTGAAGCTAATGAAGTTGTAACTCGCGAACCACTTTTAGCAAGTCATGTGTATTCATGCATTTTAAATCATGAGTGTTTGGGTTCAGCGTTAAGCTTTATTGTTGCTAATAAATTGGCAGATGCTGTGGTATCGGCTTTTACAATACGTGAGTTGTTCGACCAAGCGTTTGTAAAATGCGACCGCATGCTTACCTATGTTGCCGAAGACATTAAAGCCGTTAAAGACAGAGACCCAGCAGCTGAAACCTACCTTACGGTTATTTTAAACTTAAAAGGGTTTCATGCTATTCAGGCGCATCGCTTGGCTAACTGTTTGTGGCAGCAAAACCGTAAAGAGCTTGCTCGTTTTATTCAAAGCCGTACCTCAGAAGTGTTTGGGGTTGATATTCACCCTGCGTGTCAGGTTGGTAAAGGGATAATGTTTGACCACGCTACCGGTATTGTTATTGGTGAAACCGCAGTGATTGAAGATAACGTATCAATACTGCAATCGGTCACGCTTGGCGGTACGGGTAACGAGCAAGGCGACCGCCATCCTAAAATTAGAGCCGGTGTGCTTATTGGCGCAGGTGCTAAAGTGCTGGGTAATATTGAAGTAGGCGAGGGCGCACGTATTGGCGCAGGTTCTGTGGTACTTACAGCGGTACCGCCACATACCACTGCGGTAGGCGTACCAGCTAAAATTATTGGCAGACCGGATTGCCCCTGTCCGGCGCAAAGTATGAATCAAAACTTTTTATCCACTCAAGAACCTGAGAACGAATCACACACCAGCGCTATGTTGTAATATTAACTTGTACAAATAAAAAATTTTAAAAGGGATTAAAATGAGCAAAAATAGCTTATTAACACTAGGGATAGGATTTATTGCGGGTGTAGGTTTAACCTGGAGCTACTTTAATTTGGTTTCAAGTGACGCAAACCCCGCTAAGTTACAACATGCAAATACAAAGCAGCAGGTCCCTGTTGTTCAGCCACCTAAAAGTAGTGACGCAACAACAAGACCTGTTGTGCCAGCTGCCCCTGAGCAAAGCACTGCTTTAGTGCAAAAAGATAATCCGCCTAACCTAGGCCCACAACCGCTTGATGAGCTTCCTCTAGAAGAGCAAGTTGCTCAGCTTAAGCAGCAATTAGCAGCGCAAAAAACCTTGATGAAAAACGCGGCGCAACAATTGCGCGACCCCTCTGATGCACAAGCCGTTTTGCAAGCGCAATTTGATGAGCAAACACGCAACGAAGAGTGGGCCTATCAAACAGAAACAGCACTGCAAGATTTTTTACTTACCTCTGATTTAAGTGCTATCCCTGAGATTGTCAGCGCAGCGTGTAAAACCACAGTATGTAAATTTGAACTTGCCGCACCAACTGATAACGATTCGTTTGATCACACCCAATGGCGAGAGCTAAACGATAAGTTAATGAAGCAAGAGTTTTGGTTGCAATTTAAAAGAACAACCTCAACGTCAAGCGACACCGAACTCACTTTATTTATGGCCACAGAGCTTTAATCAAGAGGGCTTTACAACGCGGTCGATTTTATAGCGCCATCGACCAGCTCTGTGATTAGCACGTCACCTTTTTTAATGTGTGCAACCGATTTAACCACTTTGCCTTGTTGAGATTTGGTGATGCTGTAACCGCGCGCTAAAACATTAAGTGGGCTTACCGAGTCGAGCCTACTCGCTTGCAGCGCTAAGCTATTTTGCGCGTGTTGCAACTTGTGCTGCATTGCTTGCTCAAGTCGGGTTTGTATCTGCATAAGCTGATGACTGGCCTGCGATAACTTTTTATCAGGCGATTGACGCATTAAACGCGGGATCAAATTATTAAGCGTGCGCTCTTGTTGGTATAGGCGATTACGCATGCCTTGTTGTAAGGCTATAGTTAGCTCATCTAATCGCTGCGCTTTTTGGTTTAGTTGATTGCGCGGATGACACAAATTAAGCCGATGCTGTAACTGTGTTGCTAGTGCGCGTTTGTCGGCCATATTGTGTTTAAAGGCATTATTTAACCGGTTAATGAGCTCAACCACCTTATTATGTAGCTCTTGCGTGTTAGGGCTAACAAGTTCAGCCGCTGCAGAAGGCGTTGCTGCACGAACATCAGCGACGTAGTCGCTTATAGTTGTATCTATTTCGTGGCCTACTGCGCTCACTATAGGTAATTCACTTTGGTAAATAGCGCGGGCAAGCAGTTCATGGTTAAAGCACCATAAATCTTCTAGTGAGCCACCGCCTCGCCCTAAAATAAGTACGTCTACCTCATTGCGTGCATTGGCTAACTGTATTTGGTTAACTAAATGCACATGGGCTTCTTTGCCTTGCACCATGGCTGGGTAAATAATGACGTCTAATTGTGGTGCGCGGCGTTTAAGTACGGTTAATATATCTTTTATAGCAGCGCCCGTTGCTGAGGTTATAACACCTACACGGTTTATATTTTGCGGCAGTGGTTTTTTATAGGCCGAACTAAACAAGCCCTCTGCGGCTAAGCGCATTTTTAATGCATCAAATTCTTGCTTAAGCTGGCCTTCACCTGCAGGTTCCATATGTTCAACAATAAGCTGATAATCGCCGCGTGGTTCGTAAAGTGAAACTCGGGCTCTAACTGTTACTTGAGCGCCGTTTTCGGGGCGATAACTTTGACTGCGGTTATTGCCGCGCCACATAGCTGCTTTAATTTGTGCTTTTTCATCTTTTAACGAAAAGTACCAGTGCCCAGAAGCAGGGGTAATAAAGTTGGAAATTTCGCCGGTTAGAACAAGCGATGCAAAGCCCTGCTCAAGAACTGCACGAATCTCTTTGTTAAGGCGCGACACGGTGTATACCGTTTGCGAAGGCTTCGAAAACATATAAAACAACCTAAAACTATTATGAGGTAAGTTATGAGATAAGTTTATCATAAATATTTGCGAAATATTATTTACGAATGCTCGCAACGCTGTTAAAATTTGGCCGCAATTCCTTATCTTAGATCCACATGTGAGAAGTTGCCAAAATGCTTAGAATCGCTAAAGAAGCTCTTACCTTTGATGACGTACTTTTAGTACCTGGTCATTCTACTGTTTTGCCACACACGGCAAATATTTCAACTCGCTTAACGCGTGGTATCAAACTTAACTTGCCGCTTATTTCAGCATCTATGGATACTGTTACAGAAGCTCGTTTAGCTATTGCCCTCGCGCAGGAAGGTGGTCTTGGTTTTATCCATAAAAACATGACTATTGAAGAACAAGCGAGAAACGTACGTAAAGTTAAAACCTACGAAGCAGGTATTGTGTCATTTCCTGTTACTGTGTCTGCAGATTTAACCATTGCAGATGCAACGCTTCTTTCGCAAGAAAAAGGGTTCTCGGGTTTCCCGGTGACTGATAGCGAAAATAACCTGCTAGGCATTGTTACCGGTCGTGACATGCGTTTTGAAACTAAGCTTGAACAGCCTGTTTCTAGCGTTATGACTAAAAAAGACAAACTAGTAACAGTTAAAGAAGGCGCGTCGCGCGAAGAAATTTTGGGTTTAATGCACGAACACCGCATTGAAAAAATCTTAGTGGTTGATGATGCATTTAAGCTAAAAGGCATGATCACCGTAAAAGATTACCAAAAGGCGCAAGACAAACCCAATGCGTGTAAAGACGAGCTAGGGCGTTTACGTGTGGGCGCTGCTGTTGGTGTTGGTGCAGGTACTGATGAGCGAATTGCTGCATTAGTAGAGGCGGGTGTTGATGTTTTACTCATCGATACGTCACACGGCCACTCACAAGGGGTTATTGACCGTGTTTCTCAAACTCGCGAAACGTACCCAGATTTACAAATTATTGCCGGTAACGTTGCCACTGCCGAAGGCGCTATTGCTCTTGCTGATGCCGGTGTTGATGCGGTTAAAGTAGGTATTGGCCCAGGTTCAATTTGTACTACGCGTATTGTTACAGGTTGTGGTGTACCACAAATTACGGCTATTTCTGATGCGGTAGATGGCTTACAAGGGCGTGACATTCCTGTCATTGCTGATGGCGGTATTCGTTTTTCTGGCGATATTGTTAAAGCATTGGTTGCGGGTGCATCGTGTGTAATGGTGGGCTCAATGCTTGCGGGTACTGAAGAAGCGCCAGGCGAAGTTGAACTTTACCAAGGCCGTTACTACAAATCGTACCGTGGTATGGGCTCGTTAGGTGCGATGGATCAAAAAGAAGGTTCGTCGGATCGTTACTTCCAAAAATCTAACCAAGCTGACAAATTAGTACCTGAAGGTATTGAAGGTCGCGTCGCTTATAAAGGCCCAATTGCAACGATTATTCATCAGCAAGTGGGTGGCCTTCGTAGCGCAATGGGATTAACGGGTTGTGCCACCATTGAAGAGCTAAATACAAAACCTCAGTTTGTACGTGTTACATCTGCAGGTATGGGTGAGTCGCACGTTCACGATGTGCAAATCACTAAAGAAGCGCCTAACTACCGCTTAGGTTAAACAACACGTTTAAATTACGGGGCTGGAATTACCAGCCCTCTTTTATAGCCACTAAGTAAATTAGTGGAATCTAGCATCTACTTTACGAGATCCTTCATGAGCAAAGATATTCACGATTCACGAATTCTAATTTTAGATTTTGGTTCGCAGTACACTCAATTAATCGCGCGTCGTATCCGCGAAATTGGTGTTTATTGTGAACTGTGGGCATGGGATGTGACCGAAGAGCAAATTCGCGAGTTTAATCCACAAGGTATTATTTTATCTGGTGGCCCTGAGTCAACCACACTAGAGAACAGCCCGCGTGCACCTGAATATGTGTTTAACGCTGGCGTGCCAGTACTGGGCATTTGTTACGGCATGCAAACCATGGCAGCTCAACTTGGCGGTAGTGTACATAGCTCTGATAAAAAAGAGTTTGGTTATGCACAGGTAGAAAAAGTGGGTAACTGTGCATTATTTGATGCAATTGAAGATCATATTACTGATGGCGGCAACGGCGTTTTAGATGTGTGGATGAGCCACGGCGACAAAGTAATGGAAGTGCCGGCAAGTTTTAGCACCACAGCTAAAACACCAACGTGTCCGCATGCAGCTATGTCTAATGAAGAAAAGCGTTTTTACGGTGTACAATTTCACCCAGAAGTAACGCACACACATCAAGGACAACGTTTATTAGAGCGTTTTGCAATTGATATTTGTGGCTGTGAAAAATTATGGACACCTGCCAAAATTATTGATGATGCCATTGAGCGTATCAAAGAAACCGTTGGCGATGACGAAGTGATATTAGGCTTATCAGGCGGTGTTGATTCATCTGTTGTGGCTATGCTTATTCACCGTGCCATTGGCGATAAGCTAACATGTGTATTTGTTGATAATGGTTTACTTCGTTTAAACGAAGGTCAGCAAGTGATGGATATGTTTGGCAATAAGTTTGGCTTAAATATTGTTAAAGTAGACGCTGAAGATCAATTTTTAGCTGACCTAGCTGGTAAATCAGACCCAGAAGAAAAACGCAAAGCCATAGGCCATACGTTTATCAATGTATTTGATGAGCAAGCTAAAAAGCTTAAAAATGCCAAATGGTTAGGCCAGGGTACTATTTACCCAGACGTCATTGAATCTGCAGCATCTGCTACAGGTAAAGCACACGTAATTAAATCTCACCACAATGTGGGCGGCTTACCTGATGACATGAAAATGGGCTTAGTTGAACCATTGCGTGAATTATTTAAAGATGAAGTACGTAAAATAGGCTTAGAACTTGGTTTACCGTACGACATGCTTTATCGCCACCCATTCCCAGGACCAGGTTTAGGTGTACGTGTACTAGGTGAAATTAAAAAAGAATACTGTGATTTACTACGCCGTGCTGATGCTATTTTCATTGAAGAGCTACACAAAGCCGAGCTTTACCATAAAGTAAGCCAAGCGTTTACTGTATTCTTACCTGTTAAGTCGGTAGGGGTTATGGGCGATGCGCGTAAATACGACTGGGTGGTATCACTGCGTTGTGTTGAAACGATTGACTTTATGACGGCACGTTGGTCACATTTACCGTATGAGTTTTTAGGTGTGGTTTCTAACCGTATCATTAACGAAATTGATGGTATTTCACGCGTTGTTTACGATATTTCTGGTAAACCACCTGCCACCATAGAGTGGGAATAATACCAAATAAGTAAGCTTAATTTACTGAGCTGATTATTGCACATTAAAAAGCCCGTTTAATAAACGGGCTTTTTTATGCACTAACTTTAAGGCTAAGCTTTTAAGTTTTAGGGGGTAACTCAGTTAGCATGCCTTTTACTAAACTCACGCTGCCAAGCAGTAAAATAAACGTAAAAGGTAAGGCGGCGATAATAGTAATGTATTGCAACGCTTGAATTGAGTCGGTGCCGCCAATCCACAGCATCAACATAGCAATAATACTGGCAATAACGGCCCATACTAACTTTTGCTTTATAGGCACTTCTAGTTTGCCGCCAGATGTAAGGCTATCTATTACAATAGAGCCGGAGTCGAGGGTGGTGACAAAAAAGATAATTATTAACGCCACAGCTAAAAGCGAAAGCAGCGTACCAAACGAATAAGCATCTAGCATATAAAACAAACTAAGCGTTACATCTGTAATGCCTTGATTCGCCCCTAGTACCCCAACTTTATTTATAATTTGATCAATTGCTACACCACCAAAAACCGACATCCACGCGGTAGTTACGAGAGTAGGAATAAGTAATACGTACACTAAAAACTCACGTATGGTACGCCCTTTTGAAATACGCGCTACAAACATACCAAAGCAAGGTGCGTATGCAACCCACCACGCCCAATAGAATACGGTCCAGCCATGTAGCCACTGCGTATCTTCTCGGCTTGTGCTGTAGCTTAGTGGCATGATATTTTTAATATAGCCGAGTACGGCCGTGTAGGCAGAATCAAGTACGGTGGTAAAGTTTAAAATAAACACTAACCCCAAAAACACGAAGGCGATGCCCATATTTATATTACTTAGGAGTTTTACGCCACCATTCATACCACGCACAATAGAGAGGATAGCCAAGCTCATAATTAATAAAATAATGCCTTGTTGTAATAATAAGGTGCTTTCAAAGCCCAGTACGTGGCTAATACCACTGGCGGCTTGTGCTCCGCCTAAACCTAACGAGGTCGCAAGACCAAAAAGGGTTACTAATACCGCCATTACATCGATAACATCACCTAACCTGCCCCAAACTCGGTCTCCTAAAAGCGGATAAAATACAGAGCGCATAGAAAGCGGTAAGCCTTTGTTATAAACAAAATAGGCTAAACATAAAGCGGTCATACCGTAAATTGCCCAAGCGTGCAGCCCCCAATGGAATACTGTAGCCCCTAAAGCCATTTCGCGGCCTTGTGTGCTAAAGGGTTCTGCATTGAGTGGGGTGCCAAACCAGTCGGTGTAAAATGCAGTCGGTTCTGCCACACCCCAAAAAATAAGGCCAATACCCATACCCGCAGCAAAGAGCATAGATACCCACGATAAGGTTGAATAGTCTGTCGTTGCTTTATCGCCGCCAAGGCGAATTTTACCCAGTGGTGAAGCGGCAATACCTACTGCAAACAGCAGTAATATATTGGCACCCCACATAAATACGTAGTCAAAATTAGTTAGTGCGGCATTTTTTATTGAGTTAATTGCCTCTTTTGCTTCGTTAGGTGATAGGGCAAGCAGGGTAATTATAAAAAGTAGAGATAGACCAATAGAAACAGAAAATACATTAGTATGAATATCCATGCCCCATTTGCTAACGTTGTCTTGCCCTACTTGGTAATCGGTTGAATCGATACTGTATTTTTTTGATTTAAACTTCATATAACACGGCATGAACTACTAGCAACGGCTAATAGTAAAGCTCCTCCATATTTGCATTGTTAATGATCCGCGTATGTAAGATACATGATGAAATATGCAATTAGGTGGTAAGGCGCGGATCCCCTAGGCGCTAAACTGTATCATAAATGCTGCTAATGTTATTGATTTGTTTATGCACTTAAATGCTGCATTAGGGCGGGAGGAGGCGCCATAAATAGTGAGGGCGGATGAAATACGTGATGCTCGGCACCAAATTATTACCGGTGAGAGTATTTACAGCATAACATCTAGGCTCTGCTGGGCTGGTAAAGTGTTTTTATAACGCTATTTAGCTTGCTAATTCAGCGTTTTGTATAATTTAAAGGCAGTTGAACTAAAAAGTTAATTTTTTACTTTACCTTTTCTAAAAGGTCTCTATAATTCGTCGACATTGCAGGGGCGTAGTTCCAATTGGTAGAACAGCGGTCTCCAAAACCGACGGTTGGGAGTTCGAATCTCTCCGCCCCTGCCATTTCTTCTTTACATCGTTTTTATTACTTCATATATTGTTCCCGTGTTTAATTTACTGAGTTGTTATGCATCCACGTTACGCAGCTATTTTTGGTATAGAAAACCTTGAACTAAATCGGCACTATCGCCAAAAAAATAGTGACTCTTCTTCAGACGTTTCGCAAAGCACCGCCGCTGAACGTTTAACGCTGAGTGAGCCGTTATTAAGTGATATACGGTTAAGCGCACCTCCTTTAATAATTAACCATGTTTTTAAAGGCGCTGGTATAGAGTTAACCGACGATAAGCTTACACTACCAACCTCACAGCTCAGTGCTTCTGATAAGCGCGCTCTATGGGCTTTAATGAGTACACACCTTGATAAACTTTAAGCCTGTAAACGAAAATGCCATAGCTCAATTAATGGCTATTGAAACCGCTTGCCACTCTCATCCTTGGTCTCTTAAAACAATGAGCTCTTGCATGGGCGGTCGTTACTTTAATTTAGCGGCGTTTGATGAAAACACCCTAGTAGGTTTTTATATTGGTGAAAAGGCAGGGCCTGACTTTACCCTTATGGATATATGTGTAACACCCAGTGAGCAAGGTAAAGGCATTGCAAGGCAGTTACTTAGCCAGTTTATTGAATATGGCGAGCAGGAAAATGCTGAAAACCTGTTTTTAGAAGTACGCGAATCAAACGCGCGTGCAATAAAGCTTTACGAACATGCTGGCTTTACGCAAATGTCGGTACGTAAAAATTATTACCCGAGCGATGATGTGACTAAAAATGGTTATGAGGACGCCATACTAATGGGTATGGCGCTTAACTTAGGCTTTTTGTAAGCTTTAAGCTGTTTCTTTACTTTTAGCGATAGTTTGCTCTATTGCATTGATTAAATTAATGATCAAAGTAGGGCGCTGTGTTTGATCGTTACTTAGTAAGTTCTCTTCTAATAAAGCAGCACTGTGGTAAATATCATCAAAATTGAAGCACCCCGCACTGCCTTTTAGGCTATGGGCTACGCTTCTAAGTGCTTCTGCATCGTTACTCGCCTTTAAGCTGTTTACCTTTTGCAGGTAACTTGGCAGGTTAGCCACGTAGTTGTCATTAATTTGCTGAAACTTTTCACTTTTTAGTAAGCTATCCCACTTATTTTGATTATCTTTTTCAAGATTTAAGTAGCTTACCAGTACGTTTTCAAGCGCGTCCTTATCGATTGGTTTTGCGAGTGCTTTATCGCAACCCGCTTCTATATAGGTGTCTATATCATGGTTCATTACATTGGCGGTAAGCGCAATTATAGGCCCATCGTAGGCGGCATGGCGTAGCATTTTAGTTGCTTCAAGGCCACCCATTACAGGCATTTGCATATCCATAATAATAAGCTGGTAGTCATTTACTAGCGCCATTTCT
This sequence comes from Pseudoalteromonas sp. P1-13-1a, assembly GCF_001401875.1. Lineage (NCBI taxonomy): Bacteria > Pseudomonadati > Pseudomonadota > Gammaproteobacteria > Alteromonadales > Pseudoalteromonadaceae > Pseudoalteromonas > Pseudoalteromonas sp. P1-13-1a. Next base: position 100,970 of record NZ_LKDV01000011.1, read on the forward strand.
ACCGCTTGAGCACCGTTATTAGCCATATCAGGCTCAAGCCCCCAGGTTTGTAATAAAAGCTTTATAAGAAGCTGGTTATCTGGATTATCTTCGGCCACCAATATATTGGCATCAAAACTAGAAGTAGCAAACGACAAGAAAGGGTCTTTTTCTGGAATAAGCTGTGCTTTCTCAGTTAAAAGCTCTAATGATTGTTTAGGCTCGTTAATATGGCAATCAACGGTAATAGCAAAGCGACTGCCTATACCAATTTCGCTTTTTAAAGTGACATCGCCACCTAATAACTGTGCTAAGTTTTTAGATATACACAAACCTAAGCCTGTGCCTCCAAAACGTCGCGTTGTGGTGGCATCAGCTTGTTCAAAAGGCTTAAATATACGCTCTATTTGGTGCTCAGACATACCAATACCTGTGTCTTTAACCACAAACTCAAGCTGTTGCTTACTTTGTAAGTAATGCACACAAATAGACACTTTACCTTGTTCGGTAAATTTAACGGCGTTACTGGCGATATTTATTAAGATTTGTTTTAAACGCGTCATATCACTATAAATAGTGCGTGGTAATGGCAGCTCGTAATGAATGCTGAACGCGAGCTGCTTTTCTCGTGCTAGCGGTTCAATAATTGATTCAATATCGTGAACTAGTTGGACTACATTGAGTGGCGCCTGCTCTACTGCAAGCTTTTCTGCTTCTATTTTAGATAAATCGAGTATGTTGTTTATTAGCTCTAATAAGTGTTTAGAGTTTCTTAAAATAGTGTTTAAATGCTGCTTATCGTTAACCACTTTATCGTTAATTAGTAACTGCTCGGTAAAGCCCATAATGGCAGTAAGTGGAGTGCGTATCTCATGACTCATATTTGCTAAAAAGCGACTTTTAAGCTGGTTGGCTTGCTCAGCTTGAGCTATCGCAAGTTCAAGTTGGCTATTCATCGCTTCAAGCGCTTTAGTGCGGCTTTCTACTTTATCTTCTAGGTGGTGTTTATATTCTTCAAGCTGCTCCTGGTAGTGCCTAATTTGGTTGATCATGTGGTTAAAATCGTTAAACAATACCCCAACTTCATCATTGGTATGAGCCGGTAAATTTACCGATAAATCACCATCACCAACACGATGGCTAGCCGCCCCTAAAAGCTCAATGGGGTTAAGTAGTAAGTTGCGAACAACCACAAAAATAAGAATAGGCAGGGTGATCACCGAAATGATCACAATTAAGCCTGTAATTAAGCTAATAGCCTTACCCGATTGATAAAGCACGCCCTTTGGAATGGTTGATACAAAATAATAACCGCCACTCATTTGTACGGCAAAAATCATTCTTTCTATTTTGTCTATGCTAGAAAGCTCAATAGTCGAAAGGGTGCCTACATCAGCTAAATTATGCACTTGTTCAAGCTCGTGCTCGGTAATGTATTGTCCGCGTAAACTGTAGTCTGAGCTAAATAAAATTTGCCCATCGTTTGTAAGCAATAAATTTAGCGTATTGTTGTAAGGCGCTTCTAAAATACTGGTGTTTAATATAGAAGGTTCGACTTGTAATACTATAAAGCCAAGTTGTTGTGGCCGCTTTAAATAGTAATCTACACTTTGAACGCGTTGTACAAAAAATAAATTTGTGGTGCCGTCGCTGTTTTGCACCATAAATTGTTGCTGGCGCAAATTACTTTGCAGTACTTGCTTAAAAAATGGGTATGACTGCGGTGCAGTTGTTAGGTTGTTAGAGTAATACGCGTCACTTTTACCACTGGCCGACACTAAATTAATACTAATTATATCTGGGTAGGCTTCGCTATAACTGGCAAAAACATCCATTAGTGCCCCTAAACGGCGAGTATAGCTGCCATCAGCGTGAATGTCGTTTGATAAAAAATCACTTAAAACCGGTGAGGTTGACAGTAGTTTTGCTGTGGAATGAAACGAGTCTATGTAGTTAAAAACCTTTTGTTGCTGTTGCTCAACAAAGCGACTCATTATAAGGTCGGCTTGTTTTTGGGTCGAATTGGTTACATTAGTTAGGGTAAAGCCACCTAAAAATAGCAAAGGTAATATCACCAAAGGAGTTATATACCATAATAATCGAATGCTTAACTTACTGGTTTTCATGACCAAACTACTTATCCTCCGTGCAATCTATCAATGATATGCGTTACAGGTTTAATTCTCAAGAAGCTAAGGTCGATTAGCGTTAATTTAGAGTAAAAATATAATGTTTTAATACATGGGTCGTTAATAAGTTATTGCTAAGGAGGCTTTTATATTCTTGGCACTTTAAGTTTATCTGTTAAGTTTTAAAAAATTACCCTATGTATTGTGCTTTAAGTGAAAACATCATTGTTAAAATTTAATGTATCTACCGATTAAATTACAGTTAGATGGCCCCCTAAAATAGTGATTAGACAAAGCCAAGATATTTTTAAGTTAGATAGCACACTTTTATACCGACTCCTGTTACAATTGCCACTATTAAAAAATTAGCTATATGGCGTTAATTGTTGTCAATTTATTCACACTAAATTGCTCAAAGCCCAGTTAATAACGATCAACTTAACGGGTTGCCTTGCATACACTCAATGTTATGCATGTAACTTGGCATCAAACTAAAAGAACTTATTAATGGCAGACCAGAATATTATCAACGAAATTAGCAAGCGAAGGACTTTTGCAATTATATCGCACCCGGATGCTGGTAAAACCACCATCACCGAAAAAGTACTTTTGTTCGGACAAGCGATTCAAAAAGCCGGTACTGTAAAAGGCCGTGGCTCTAATCAGCATGCAAAGTCTGACTGGATGGAAATGGAAAAGGAACGTGGTATATCAGTTACTACCTCTGTCATGCAGTTTCCATATAACAATGCGCTAGTTAATTTACTTGATACTCCTGGACACGAAGACTTCTCAGAAGATACTTACCGTACTTTAACTGCGGTAGATTCGTGTTTAATGGTTATTGATGCCGCAAAAGGTGTAGAAGAACGTACCCGTAAACTTATGGAAGTTACGCGCTTGCGTACTACCCCAATCGTTACCTTTATGAATAAGTGTGACCGTGATATTCGTGACCCAATGGAGCTACTTGATGAAGTAGAAACAGAGCTAAACATTGCCTGTGCGCCTATTACGTGGCCAATTGGTTGTGGTAAAGAGTTTAAAGGTGTTTATCACATTCATAACGACGAGGCAGTTTTATACAAAACAGGCCAAGGTCATACGATTCAAGAAGTACGCACTGTAAAAGGCCTTGATAACCCAGAGCTTGATACCGCCATTGGTGAAGAGCTTGCCGAGCAATTACGTGAAGAACTAGAACTGGTAATTGGCGCCTCTAACGAGTTTGACCTTGAGCTGTTTTTAGCGGGTGAGCTTTCGCCTGTTTACTTTGGTACAGCCCTTGGTAACTTTGGTGTAGACCATGTACTTGATGGTTTAACACAGTGGGCACCAACACCATTGCCGCGTGAAACAGAAGACCGCCAAGTTGTTGCAACTGAAGAAAACTTTACCGGCTTTGTATTTAAAATTCAGGCTAACATGGACCCTAAACACCGTGACCGTATAGCCTTTATGCGTATTGTATCGGGTAAATACAGCCAAGGCATGAAAATGAACCACGTGCGTATTGGTAAACAAATAAGTATTTCCGATGCGGTAACCTTTATGGCGGGCGATCGTGAGCGCGCAGCAGATGCATTCGCAGGCGACATTATTGGTTTGCATAACCACGGCACTATTCAGATTGGCGATACTTTTACGCAAGGCGAAAAGCTTAAATTTAGTGGCATTCCTAACTTTGCCCCTGAATTGTTCCGCCGTATTCGATTAAAAGATCCGCTTAAGCAAAAGCAGCTACTAAAGGGCTTAGTACAGTTATCTGAAGAAGGTGCAGTACAAGTATTTAGACCGCTTATTAATAACGATTTGATTGTAGGCGCAGTAGGTGTGCTGCAGTTTGATGTTGTTGTTGCGCGTTTAAAAGCAGAATACAACGTAGATGCTATTTACGAAGGTGTTAACGTAAATACTGCGCGCTGGGTACATTGTGACGACGTTAAAAAGTTTGAAGAGTTTAAGCGTAAGTGCGAAAGCAACTTAGCGCTTGATGGTGGCGATAACTTAACTTACATAGCACCAAGTCGCGTAAACCTAAATTTATCGGTAGAGCGTTACCCAGACGTAACCTTTAGCCACACGCGCGAAAATTAGAACTGACTGACTAAAGTTAACTGAAAGCCTGCTATGGCGGGCTTACATAGGTAAATAATATAATGAACATTCGTACTATTTTAGTAGAAAAAGCCATTGCCGCCATGACCGCTGCAGGCCTACCAGAAGATACCAATCCAGCAGTTACACAAAGCACACGCCCGCAATTTGGTGATTACCAAATTAATGGTGCAATGGGTGCCGCTAAAAAAATGAAAAGCAACCCACGCGAGCTTGCGCAAAAAATTATTGATAATTTAGATGTAAATGATATTGCTGAAAAAACAGAAATTGCCGGCCCAGGTTTTATTAACATCCACTTAAAGCCTGAGTTTTTAGCAAACAGTGTAAAAGCAGCAAACAGCGATGCAAAACTGGCTGTGAATGAGCACACTAACCCACAAACTGTGGTAGTAGATTACTCATCACCAAACCTTGCAAAAGAAATGCACGTAGGCCATTTACGTTCAACCATTATTGGTGATGCGATTGTACGTGCCCTTGAGTTTAGAGGCGATAAAGTTATTCGCCAAAACCATATGGGCGATTGGGGCACACAGTTTGGTATGCTAATTGCGCATTTAGAAGATCAAATTAGCCAAGGCGTAGACTTAGAGTCGGTAGCGCTTGCTGATTTAGAAACGTTTTACCGCGACGCTAAAAAACGTTTTGACGATGAAGAAGGCTTTGCCGATAAAGCCCGTGATTACGTGGTTAAACTACAAGGCGGCGATGCGCACTGTGAAAAGCTATGGAAGTTATTTATAGCAACCTCAGTTAAGCACTCTGAAGAAGTATATAAACGTCTAAATGTAACGCTTACTCAAGACGATATTATGGCTGAAAGTGCATACAACAGCGAACTTAACGATATTATTAGCCTTTTAAAAGATAAAAATATTGCTGTAGAGTCGCAAGGCGCACAAGTGGTGTTTTTAGATGAGCTTGCCAACAAAGATGGTGAGCCATCAGCGTTTATCGTGCAGAAATCTGGCGGTGGCTTTTTATATGCAACCACCGATTTAGCCGCATGTAATTACCGCTCAAACACTTTAGGCGCTGAACGTATTTTAATATTTGTTGATGCGCGTCAAAGCCTTCACTTTAATCAAGTGGAGCTTACAGCACGAAAAGCAGGCCTTTTACGTGATGAGACAAGCTATGAGTTTTGCCCGTTTGGCACCATGATGGGCGCCGATGGTAAACCATTTAAAACTCGCACCGGTGGCACTGTTAAACTTGCCGACTTACTTGAAGAGTCAATTAGCCGTGCAGCAACAAAACTTGCTGAGCGTGAATCTGATTTATCGGATCATGATCGCAGCGAAATTGCGCGTAAAGTCGGTATTGGCGCGGTTAAGTACGCTGACCTTTCTAAGCACCGTACCAGCGATTACATATTCAACTGGGACACCATGTTAAGCTTTGAAGGCGCCACAGCACCTTACTTACAATATGCTTATACGCGAGTGCGCAGTCTTTTCCGTAAATCAGGTGTAGATGCTGCCTCGTTAAATGCTGATGTAGCTATAGCTGAGCCGCAAGAAAAAGCGCTAGCGCTTAAACTGCTACAGCTTGAAGAAGTCCTTGATTTAATGATCTCTGAGGCTACTCCCCACGTATTATGTAGCTACTTATACGAGCTAGCTAGCTTATACATGACATTCTACGAAGCCTGCCCAGTACTAAAAGAAGGCGTAGAGCCAAGCGTACGTGACAGCCGTTTAGTGCTGTGTAATTTAGTGGCAGATACGCTAAAAACAGGATTGGATTTGTTAGGCATTGAAGTCATGGAGCAAATGTAATCACCTTCTGCTTCGTGTAGTTCGCTTTGACTGCGTTGTCGTGCTTTTTTAGCCTAAGTCACATACTAATTGTATGCTCCTTGGCATAAAAAAGCACTTCGCCTTGTCAGCACTCCTACACTTGCCGACATAACTTGGCACAGAGTTCTACCCTAATCACATACAAACCGTATGCTCATAGGGATAAGTCGGGTTGGATGCCTTGTCTTAGGCTAAACTACTTAGGTGAACGTCTGCTTCGTGTAGTTCGCTTTAGCTGCGTTGGTAAAACTATTTAGCCTAAGTCACATACAAACCGTATGCTCCTTGGCATAAATAGTTTTACCGCCTTGCTAGCACTCCTACACTTGCAGATGATTTTAGGCTTTACTTGACGAACTTTTGTAAGTTAATCAATTTTGTAGCTGATAGCTGATAGCTGATAGCTGATAGCTGATAGCTGATAGCACCGTAGGTTGGGTTTAGTGAAACGAAACCCAACACTAAACTAACATTAAACAAAACATTTTTATTTTTGCTCTTATAACGATTAACAGCCTGACCTTAACTTACCCACATACGCTTTAATAAACAGAGAAGGATTTGTTTATGAAACTCGAAGATATCCGCCGTGAATACCTGCAAGACGCGCTAAGCGAAGATAACTTGCAAGATGATCCATTCAAACAATTTGAAACGTGGCTTGAGCATGCTGTTGGCAGTAATATTCCAGACCCAACGGCGATGGTTGTAGCAACAGTTGATGAAACTGGGCAACCTTCACAGCGTATTGTACTGTTAAAGCATTTAGATGATAACGGGTTTGTATTTTTTACTAATACCGGCTCTCGTAAAGCACAAGAGCTAAAAGGTAATAATAAAATATCGCTGCATTTTCCATGGCACCATATGGAGCGCCAAGTGATTGTATACGGCGAGGCAAAACCATTACCAACATCAGCGGTGGCAAAATATTTTTTATCGCGCCCTAAAGAAAGTCAATTAGCCGCATGGGCATCAGCGCAAAGCCGTCCGGTGTCCTCGCGAAAAGCGCTAATGGAAACCTTTGCCAATATGAAGAGTAAATTTGCTAACGGCGAAATTCCACTGCCAGATTTTTGGGGCGGATATTGCGTAGTGCCTTCTAAAATTGAGTTTTGGCAAGGTGGCGCGCATCGATTGCACGACCGTTTTATATATCAGCGTCAAGCCGATAATAGCTGGCAAATAACACGTTTAAACCCTTAATCGGTTTACGCTGTGAAGTTTATAGACTCGCATTGCCATCTTGATTTTAGCGAATTTGATACAAATCGCGAATCACTCATAAAAGAGTGTATTGCTAAAGGTGTTGAGCGTTTTGTTGTGCCAGGTATCAGCTTGGCGCAATCAAAGCAACTAATTGAATTTAAAGATAAATACTCACAAGTACATATTGCCGCAGGCCTTCACCCTTACTTTTTAGGTGATCATAAAGATGCTCACTTAGTGCAGCTATTCGACTTTGCAAAGGTGAACAATAATCAACTGGTAGCAATAGGTGAGTGTGGACTTGATAGAAGTATTGAAGACCTTGAAAAGCAAACAAGATTGTTTGAGCAGCAAATAACGATTGCTAACGAACTGAACCTACCGCTTATTGTGCACCACAGGCAAAGCCATGACTTAATTGCGCAATCGTTTAAACGTTGTAAGCCAAAATGTGGTGGGGTGATACATGCGTTTTCGGGATCACTCCAGCAAGCCCAGTATTATATCAAACAGGGCTTTAAATTAGGGGTAGGTGGGGTTATTACCTATGAACGGGCTGCTAAAACCCGTAATGTCATTGCTCAAATTGAGCCACAACATTTAGTGCTCGAAACCGACTCGCCTTCAATGCCACTTAGCGGTCATCAAGGTGAAATTAATACGCCATTACACATTCCAAATGTGTTCAATGTATTATGTAGTTTAAAGCAAAGTAGCGATATAGAGGCGCTTGCGAAGCAGCTTTATGACTCTTGCTCTGAGGTTTTTTGCATATAGCGGTTTACCTGCCAACGTTTTAGTCCACGCCCTAACTGCCACGTAAAAATACACGCAATAACTAGCATTAACAAAACTTGCCTGCCTAAATCATGAAAATGATTGTGACTGTCTGATATCGCAGCACGTGTTAAATAGGTAATAGAGACAAAGCCAAGAGGCTTATCTATGTCGCTTACAACAGGCTCAACAAACGGGGTTTTTAGTTTACTTATTCCAGGGGTCGACTCTGGTAATTGGCCAAATACATGATGTGACTGCCAATGATCGCTGCTTGCTATAAGCACGCCTTGCTGATCGTATATTGTGGCTGAAAGTACAAACTCGTCTTTACTTATATCGTTGCATAGCGCAGTAAGTTGTGGCTTATTTTTAGCAAGTAATGGCTCTTTAGCATTCAGTGCCATAAATCGGGCTAAGCTTTTGGCAGTGTTATCGGCACTATTATAAAGCAGTTGGTGGCTTTCAAAGCTGCTGTTAACACCTACAAAACTCAGTAATACAAAACAGCCCGCAGCCAATAATAAACGAATAATTCGCTTTCTTTGTGATGCAGATAAAGGGCTTTTTATATGGTTATTTTTCATAGTCACCGTATATGCTACTGACAGCATTTTGATTTGATGTTACAACTACAGTAACTATAACCTTAAATCTACCTCAATGGCGAATTTAGCGTTATGAATCCTCTAAAAGATACGCAAAATTAAAAAAACAAATAACAAACACGGAGACCCCATGTCGCAAACGAACATGGCACAGCCAGCTGCTGAGCAAGCATTACACTTTTTAACGCTAAACACATGGTTTAATTATAATGGTGGGCAGTTTACTACTGCTCAAACACAACCAGATAAAACCGTTGGGTTATTTAGTATTGCGTTTGCCGGCGATTTTGAACTAAAGCACGTAACTAGCATTATCGAATTTTTAAAAAAGCACGAACTCAATGTAACGGCTGTATGTCACTATCAACCCGACTTAGGGTTAGCCCCAGCTTTGTGTTTTTATAGCCCAGAGTCAGAGCAAAAAATTAATCCGCTTGTGCTAGGGGAGTTTGCAAATTCGCTTGATTGTCAGCTAGTGCAAGTTGCCACACCGCCAAACTTATATGAACCAGGCTTATTGGTTATGGATATGGACTCCACCGCCATCACCATAGAATGCATTGATGAAATTGCGCGTTTAGCAGATGTATATGACGATGTGGCTTCTGTAACCGCACTTGCAATGGCTGGCAAGTTAGATTTTAGCGAAAGTTTAAATCAACGTGTAGCAAAGTTAGCTGGCATAGAGCAAAGCTTAATAGATGAGTTAAAAAATACTTTACCATTAATGCCAGGTATTAAAGCCTTATGCCAAATATTAAAGCAGCATAATTGGTATCTTGCTATCGCATCAGGCGGGTTTGTACCCTTTGCAGAGCGTGTGCAACAGCTTATTAATTTAGATGAAGTACATGCTAATGTGCTTGAGTTTGCGAACGACAAGCTCACTGGGAAGGTCTCTGGTACTATAGTTGATGCGCAGCAAAAAGCGGTTGTTTTAGAAACATTGCAACAAAAGTTGGGCTTAGCAAATACGCAAACGGTAGCCATTGGCGATGGTGCAAATGATTTGCTAATGATGGAAAAAGCAGGGTTAGGCGTTGCCGTACACGGTAAACCAAAAGTGGTGGAGCAAGCTCAAGCAGCTATATGTAAGGGGTCGTTATTACAGTTACTGTACATGCTGGCAATTCCTTACATAAATAACCGCAGCATAAGTTAAACCGCTTAGCGCAAGCGGTTTAACCACAGCAGTTTTCTTCGGCCCATTTGAGCCACTTGCTTTTGATCTAATTGTAAATGGCTAAGGGCTTCGTCGGTTATATCTACAATATCACCCACGCCAGATACTGCCCACAGCGCTTCTTCTATATCCTTTGCTTTGTGCATTGCATATTGGCTTACATACTTTAGCTCATTTGATAGATAGTCCGTATCTGGGCGCCCAGTACGCGATAAATATAAGCGCATTACAAATACCAGTTCAGATTTAACGCCTGCACTAATTTGCTCGCTAAAGCTTGAATAGTTTTCACCTAGTACGCATTGGCTTGTGACAGCCTTTTCAATAGTCTCTTGCTTAGGGTCAAAATTAATCACGAGAGTAAACGGTAAAGGCGGGTCTTGTCGGCTACGATCTTTGATGCTTGGGGTGATCACATCAATAATTTGTTGTTGCGTTAAAATATGGCTCAGATCAGTTTTGTTATTTAATAAGCCAAAATTTTGTAAAATAACGTGGATAGGGCTGGCATATAAACCAAAACCTATGGCACCTGGAATAAAGTGGTTTGCTTCTTTATGTAAATAAAGCGGGAATTGGCACACACTTTTGGTCACCATATTTCTCAGTGCAGTAGAAAGGCCTTCTATTTTCGGGGCTTCTTCAGATACTTTTAGTTTATCTTTATTACTTTCAATTAATTGGGTAAAAAAGTTAACACCTGCATGTGGTAAGTCAGCCACTCTGTTCGCTTTTAAATTAATGGTTGTTAATGACTTACTAATCGCCATTACTTCGTATTTAAGCTCACTTAAGTTATGTTTTTTAGTTATTTTTTGTAAATCGGGGAAAGATAGTAAAACAATATCACCCTTTTTAAAGCTAACCGGTACGGATGACTCTAATTGCAAACCCATCACCGAAAAATCCCGAGAATGGGCCTGGTACTGCTTATCCTCAAAGGTAACTAAAGCGGGTGTTTTATATAAGTAGCGTTTATGAGAGCGCAAATTTACATACTCTAACGCAACAATATCTAAATAAGGTGGTTTGTTATGCTTAGCATGGCCAAAATGCTTAAGTTGGTTAACTATCGCCTTATCAAACGGTAATTTTTTATAATTTGCTTGTTCTTCGCTATTGCCAATGGCAGTTAAAACCGCAATGTATTTCACATCTTTTATAAGGCCTGACACACGTGGCGATGGCGGTTTATTTAGCTTTTCTATATTTTTACCCGCCGAGTTTGGTAGCGATAACGGAATAAACGAATCATCTGGGTGGCTTGGCATAACTTGTAGCTTAAAACATTGCCAACTATCTTTTTGACTGCCGAATCCTAAAAATAGATTTTTTAATTTAGGGCTGTTATTAAGCTCTGTACGCGTGGCTGAGTAGTAATAAATTTTTCCCGCAGAGACATGTGTAAATGTATATAGATACTCTTCTTTTACGGCGGTTACTTGGCTAAGCATTTGACTAATGCGTTGGTTATTCAAAACGCTATATAAGCAGGGCACTTTTCTTTCATCAGTAAAATAGCGCTGAATAAAAATGTTATTTTCAGTTGTCAGGCTCAAGCTTGGGACTATATGGTCGCCTTTTTTACTTAAAAATACGTATAAAGAGGTAACACGGGGGATATAATATTGCTCATAACCTTTGGAAACAACTGCATCAAGGGTGTTATCTAAATTCACTTTATAGCGACGTTTATTGCCATGAATAAAGCTTTCTAAAAATTTATCGAATGCTTCATTTTTTTCTATATAAGTGCGCTTTAAACGAATGTGGTTATATTCGCGTGATATGTTATCAACTGCCACGACTTCATATTGAATGCCGTTTTTAAGGCCTAACTCAAAATCTTGCTCAAGCCCAACTAGGCGCATGGCAATGAGTTGCCCTTTTTTAATAACTTGGCGGGTAGAAAGTTTAATTTTACAGCCACTTAAAGAAATATCTGAAGTGCTAGCGGCAATATTTTTATGATCATTGTACTCAATTTTAACTTTAATTGAGTAGTTCATCCGCTCTTCAGAGCGACTTTCGTATGAGGCAAATTTTATTACGCTGGTAGTTAGGGTATCGTTTTCGGCTTGCGCATCACTTTGGTCTTGCGCTTGCTTTTGCAGTACGCGATGGTTGTTTTCGGTATTCATTACTGCTTCGTATACTGCTAACGTATAGCCGCCGTGTTGCTTAAGGGCTGCTTCAAAAACCTCTATGGCAGTATCATCCATAAAATGTTGTTTGCCATTATGCTCATATGGGCGCACTTGCCCGGTAACTAAGCCCCGTAGGTCTACAAAGCGGGCTACTGGCTGAGATAGGCGCGACATTTCCATTTTCATCAAAAATTGCTCAGGCTTTGTTAAACCGGCCGTTTTAGATTTGAAAATTTGGTCGAACTTCGCGTTACCTAAATAGGTTTTTAACTCATTTACGAGACTTTCGTGTTTGAGCAGTATGTCTTCAGCCATTTATAAATCGTCACCGTCTAATTGAAAAGTAGGTATACTGTAAAGTCCATTTATTTGAAAATTCAATAAACGTAACATCGCACCACAGTGTTGATATAGGTACGGTTTTTCGTGTAAGTACAGTTTAACTCTTGTTATTATGTGTTAAATGCCAAATTATTGGCAAGTTACTTCAAAGCATATAAAAGCAATAAGTATGCCCTAAATTAGGGCAAAATAAAAAGTAGTATGTATTTGTATTTAAAGTAGAAACAAACTACGTGTGACGAATGCTACACTGCAAGCACATTGCTTCAATGGTAATATCTATTCTTAATAGTAAACGCTCAAATTAAACAATAGTAGGTAAGGTTATAAATGGCTAAAGCGGCAAAAGTAGAATTTGTTTGTACAGAATGTGGTATGAACTATCAACGTTGGCAAGGTCAGTGTCGCTGTGGTGCATGGAACACGTTGGCAGAATTTAAACCCTCAGCAGGACAAAGTAAAAAAGCGGCTGCGCGCGCAACGGTAGGTGGCTATGCCGGTGGTGTTGGCGGCGGCTCTAAAAAAATTGACGATGTAGCCACCACAGAAGCCGAAAAGCAACTAACCGAAATAGGTGAACTTGACCGTGTACTAAGCGGCGGGGTAACCACAGGCTCGGTTAATATTATTTCGGGCGACCCTGGTGCGGGTAAAACAACGCTATTATCTGACTTAGTAGCCAGAATGTCGCAGCGTATGCCATCGCTTTATTGTACAGCTGAGGAGTCGCTGTCGCAGTTTAAAAACCGTGTAAACAGACTAAAGCTTAATTACAACGCCGATGAGCTTTATTTACTTTCCGAAACCAGCGTAGAAACCATTATTGAAGAGCTTGATAAAAATAAAATTAAGTTTGCTGTTATCGACTCTATTCAAGCGGTTGTAACCGATACCGCCAACGGCAGCCCAGGTTCGCCTTCGCAAGTAAAAAGTGCCGCACAAGCGCTTACCCAGTATTGTAAGCAAAACGATGTCACCATGTTTATTATTGCCCATGTAAATAAAAACAACGAAATTGCAGGGCCGCAAACATTAGTGCATATAGTGGATGCTTTATTGCATATTGACACGAATGATGGACAAGTACGTACGCTAAGAGCTAATAAAAACCGTTTTGGTGATATTGATACCGTAGGCATTTTTAAAATGTGCGAGCGCGGCATGCTGAGCGTTGATAACCCCAGTGAGATTTTTTTATCGGGATCAAGTACTGAATCACCGGGCTCTACTATTACGTGTATCCGAAAAGGTAACCGGAACTTATTGCTCGAAATACAGTGTTTAACCACCGAAACCGAAGCTGAATTCCCACAGCGAGTATGTGTAGGTTTAAACATGAACCGAATAAAAATGCTTACTGGTATTTTACGTAAACACACCAAAACTAAAATATTTCACGATACGTTTTTTAATATTGTGGGCGGCTTACGAATTGATGAAACCGAAACCTGTATTGATTTAGCGTTAGTGACTGCGCTTTTAAGTAGCTTAAACGAATTTGTAGTACCGCGTACAACCTGCATTATGGGTGAACTTAGCTTAAACGGCGACGTACGCCCAATCGACAGCGGTGTACCGCGAGTTAAAGAAGCGGCGCAGCATGGTTTTACCGAAATATTTATTCCATTTCGTAATTACCATAAATCTATGGAAGGCTTAGGCGCTAAAATTACGCCTGTAAAAACAGTGCATGAGCTGCTTAGTTTGATTAATTAACGCTTACAGGGATTGCCATGCAATGTTACTCTTGAGCTAATATAACTTACACAAAGAACAGAATAAGGAAATAACATGAAAAAACTCGTAATAGCCATAGCCATTGTTGCAGCAGGTGTTGGTGGCATTAGCTACGCAAACTATGTAGCAACCCAAGAAGTTCGTACTGAAGTAGACAAGCAGCTTGCTTTAGTAAGCGATCAAACTGGTGCAACGTTTAAATATGCGGGTTTATCGGCAAGTGTTATTTCTAAAAGTGTTGAAATTACTAACATGGAAGTAATAAGCCCTGAAGGTGAAAACGTAGCGCATATTCAAAGTATTGAAGTAACCGGTTACGAAACCGATAAAATATCGCCACATACATCGTTTACAGTAAAAAGCTTCCAGTTCGATAAAGACTTTGTAGCAAAACTACCTGCTGATACAAACGAAATGCTCGCCTCAGCAAGCTACGACTTAAGCTCATCGCTTGATTACAATGAGCAGTCTGGCGACAGCGACGTAGTTTTAAAGCTCGATGCAAAAGATATTGTTAGTTTTAATATGGATGTAGGCCTTGCCAATGCTAAAGCATTAATGGACGCATCCCTTGCTATAAGCAAAGCGCAGCAAGAAGCAGGGGACACGCCACTTACTTACGAGCAAGAGTTACAACAGCAAACCTTAGTGATGCAAGCTATGAGCAAGCTTGAGCCTCGTAATATTAATTTAGTACTTAATAACCAAGGCAAATTAAAAGAGCTATTTGTGAGTGAGCTTGAAAAGCAAGGTATGACGCTTGAGCAAATGCAAATGACGCTACAGCAACAATTGCAACAAGCTCCTGTAACTGAAGAAATTGCACAATCGCTTACTGACTTTGCCAAAGGCCTAAACTCTTTAAGCATATCGGCAAAATTGCCTGAAGGTAAAACCATGATGGAAGTAAACCAGCAAATAATGATGTTAGCTGGCCAGCCAGAAGAGCTAGTTAAATTCGTTAATTTAGAAGTTAAAGGCGAATAATAGCGAATAGCTATCAGCTGCCAGTTTCATACAAAAAAGCCGTACTTGATTAATCAAGTACGGCTTTTATTATTTTAGCTGATAGCTGATAGCTGATAGCTGATAGCTGATAGCTGATAGCTGATAGCTGATAGCTGATAGCTGATAGCTGATAGCTGATAGCT